>NZ_JBHXSK010000041.1:0-113437 GCF_042716195.1 Streptomyces sp. NPDC058683 | reverse complement strand
CCCGGCCTTCTTCCGCGGGGGCGTCCGCGGGGCTCCCGTTCAACCCCCCGGGACAAATGGCGGGGCGCCCCCGGCCGCTTCCGGGCGCCGCCCCTCACGCGACCCCGAGCCGTCTCCGAGAGTTAACCCCTACGGCCAAGTCCCGCTTCCTGAGCGGATCTTGGATGTCTCCTGTGCGCATGATGTGCAGGCGCACCCGGTAGCAGGGGGTGGGGGACGTGACCCGTTCACGGCACGCAGAGATCCGTTCGCGCAGGCTGGCCACGGCCGTCGTCGCCGGAGTGGTGGCTCTGACCTGCGTCGGAGCGACCTCGCCAGCGTCGGCCGGGCCCGTGGTCCCGCCGCCGGTCGGGTACGTCACGCTCAGGTCGTGGGAGCCGACCTACGTGTACTACATGTGGGCGGGGGCGTCCGGGTTCCAATGGGAACCCCGGACCTCCGTCGGCCCCGGCACCTGGGTGGACTACCCGGACTTCGTCCCGCCCGCGCACGCCGGCCCGGACGACCTGGCCACCGGCACCGACGTGGTGAGCACCTGGGACGAGGGTGCCAAGGTGACGCAGCAGCACCGTTCCACCGGCGTGACGGCCACCGTCACCATCCCGGCGGGCCAGACCTACAAGGCCACGTCCGGCTGGAGCGTGCTCACCCAGGACACCTCCGGCACCCCGCACGTCCTGCGCGCCGCGGCCGACGGCTCCACCACCGACCTCCCCGTGACCGGACTCCCCGCGGGCGCCCGGCCCACCGGTTACCTCCCGGGCGGCTCGGTCCGCCGCGCCGCGATCGTCTACACCCTGGACGGCACCACCTCCGTCGGCCTCGTGGACCTGAGCGACGGCACCTTCCGCACCTACGTCACGGGAGTGACCGCCGAACCGCCGGTCCGCTTCAACGACCGCTGGCTGGTCGCCGACTGGAGGTACATCCGTGTCGACGCGGACCCGGGCACCCAGCCCACCGGTATGACGCCCTGGGGCGCCGAGCTGGTGGCCGTCGTCGGTGACCAGCTCCTCACCGGCAACCCGGCGTTCGTCAACGGTGGCACCCAGCCCGCGCTGATGGCCCGCTCGCTGACCACCGGCGAGACCCGCACCGTCCTCGCGAACTCCTCCCGAGGAATGGGCCCGACCCCGGACGGCGGCGCGCTCGCCACCGCCGGCACCTCCAGCTTCGACTGGAACGTCCACCGCATCACCCCCACCGCGGACGGCGGAACCGCCACGAAGAAGGTGGCCCAGGTCCCGGCCGCCCCGATCCGGGCCGAGGGGCTGGCCATGGCCGGCGGCGAGCTGTTCCTGGACGGCAGGCAGGGCAACGGCCACACGATCTCCAGCTTCGCGCTCAACGCCGTCGGCGCGCCGGTCGGACCCCAGACCCGCCGCAGCCCCGCCCTGGCCGACCCGACCTGCCTCACGGGCGACGCCGCCTGTCCCCAGCTGGAGGCCCTCGGCGACGGGCACGTCACCCACCTGTTCACCGACTCCTCCGGCCGGGAGTACGTGATCGAGACCGGCCTCGACACCGCCTCCCTGCAGAACGTGCAGACCGGCGACTCCCGGGGCCGCATCGCCGGCGGCACCGGCCGCTACGTCCTTTACAACGGCGGTACGCCCGGCGTCCAGAAGATCGTCGACTTCCCGCGCGGCGCCACGGCCGGCAAGATCCTGCAGAGCCGGAACCGCACCACGGCGGCCCTGTGGGGCCAGGTCCTGTGGACGCCCGGCAGCACCAAGGGGTCGATCACCGGCCACGACCTGAAGACCGGTGAGACCACGACCACGGTCACCACCGGCTCCCGGTGCGTCCCCACCGACATCCAGGCCGTCAACAGCCGCCTCTACTGGAGCTGCGGCGCATCCGGCCCGGCCGGGGTCTACGACCGGGCGGCCAAGCGGAACATTCCGGTCCCCGCCGGCCCCTCCCCGGCCCGCCTCGGCGACGGCTTCCTGGTGCGCGAGAACCGGACCACCCACCAACTGCTGCTCACCGACGTCCACACCGGTACCGCGAAGACCGGCGTCGTGGCGGTGCTGCCCACGACCGACCAGAACACCGGCACCAGCAACGGCCGTTGGGCCGTGGACCGGTTCGGCGGCCAGATCGCCTACCTCGGCTATTACGACGAGGTGTGGATCGTCCCCAGCCGCGTGCCCACCTCGCCGCTCGCCCAGATGGACGCGCAGGTCTACTCGCCGTCCGTCATCACCAGGTCGGCGCCCTGGTCCCCGGTGTGGCAGCTGAACAAGCCGTCCACCTGGACCCTGACCCTCGCCACCCCCTCGGGCACGGTCCGGCGCACCCTGACCGGCACCTCCACGGGCGCGGCCGTACGCCCGGCCTGGGACGGCACCACCGACAGCGGCGCCGCCGCCGCGACCGGCAGGTACACCTGGAAGCTCACCGCCCGTCCCCGCGACGGCCAGGGCCGGACCCTGACCCTGACCGGCACGACGACCCTGGGCTGACGGCGCCCGCGGAGTACGGTCGGTGTCATGACGATCAGGGCCGTGGTCTGGGACGTGGACGACACTCTCTTCGACTACACGAGTGCCGACCGCGAGGGCATGCGGGCGCATCTGGTGGCGGAGGGGCTGCTCGCGCGCTGGGAGAGCGCGGAGGCGGCGCTGGTGCGGTGGCGGGAGGTCACCGACCAGCAGTGGGCGCGGTTCGCGGCGGGCGGGCTCTCCTTCGAGGACCAGCGGCGCGAACGGGTACGGGTGTTCCTGGAGGCGGAGCTGACCGACGCCGAGGCCGACGACTGGTTTCGCCGGTACCGAACGCACTATGAGGCCGTCTGGGCCCTCTTCCCGGACGTCCTGCCCGCCCTGGACGCGCTCGCGACCAGCCACCGACACGCCGTGCTGTCCAACTCCAGCCTCCACGTCCAGGACCACAAGCTGCGCACGCTCGGTGTCCACGACCGCTTCGAGGCCATCCTCTGCGCCGCCGAGCTGGGCGTCTCCAAGCCCGCGGCCGGCGCCTTCCTGGCGGCCTGCGCGGCGCTCGAACTCGCCCCGCACGAGGTCGCGTACGTCGGTGACCACCCGGAGATCGACGGGCGCGGTGCCGCCGACGCCGGGCTGCTGTCGGTGTGGATCGACCGCCACGGGCTGTCGGCCAGGGGCGACGCGTCCGCCGGTCCGCACCGGATCGCGTCCCTCGCCGAACTTCCCGCGATCCTCCGCGCCGATACCCGTTTTGGAGCCCCGTCCACCTTCAGGTAATGTTCTTCCTGCGCCGCCGGGGAGCGGGCCGAAAGGCCGGAACCGGAGGCGCGAAACTAGAACAAGATCCCCTCAGGGGCTTGCGTTCCAGTGGCCTATGGTGTAATTGGCAGCACGACTGATTCTGGTTCAGTTAGTCTTGGTTCGAGTCCAGGTAGGCCAGCTCGCAGAGCTCATCTGCAGGTGCGGATCACATCCGCAAGCCCCCGTTGTGTAGCGGCCTAGCACGCTGCCCTCTCAAGGCAGTAGCGCCGGTTCGAATCCGGTCGGGGGTACGGTGATCGAAGGATCGCTAGGGCCCCCGTTGTGTAGCGGCCTAGCACGCCGCCCTCTCAAGGCGGTAGCGCCGGTTCGAATCCGGTCGGGGGTACGAACTGGTCTAAACCATCATTGGTCTATGGTGTAATTGGCAGCACGACTGATTCTGGTTCAGTTAGTCTTGGTTCGAGTCCAGGTAGACCAGCTCGGATCTGCGGAAACGTAAGATCCACGCCCCCGTTGTGTAGCGGCCTAGCACGCCGCCCTCTCAAGGCGGTAGCGCCGGTTCGAATCCGGTCGGGGGTACAGGGAAAAGCGAGGCCCCTCACTTCGGTGAGGGGCCTTCGTCGTGCCGCCGTATGTCGTGCGGCTCACTCGAAGCCGTAGCGGCGGGCCGTCTCCTCCTCCTGGGCCAGCCGGTGCAGCGCCTGGAGCATCGGCTCCACCAGGACCGCGCTGGCCACCGCGACCTCCACCTTCTCCTCCTCCGACGGATGCGTCTCCAGGAAGTCCAGGTCGGTGATCGCCGCCTGATGCATCAACTTCGCGTGCGACACGAGGAGTTCGGCGTCCCAGTCGTAACCGAGCCGGCGGAACGCGGCCACCGCGACCACCAGCTGGCGGTACGCGGGGGAGATGGTCGTGAGCTGCTTGGCGTTCTCCCAGCCGAGGACGTCCAGCAGCGCGCCGACCTCCTGGTGCGCGCTCCGCACGAACTCGTCCTCGTCGTCCGGCTCCGGGACCTGCGGCAGCGCCCACAGCGCGGCGCCCACCCTGATCGTGCGGCCCAGCGAGCCGTCGTCGACATGCCCGAGCACCTCGCGGACCGTCGCGACGGGGATCCGGCCGACCTGGATCATCGCGCGGACCAGGCGGAGCCGGCGCAGATGCTCCTCGTCGTATTCCGCGGTGGTGGCGTTGACCTGGCGGCCCGGCGGCAACAGGCCTTCGCGCAGGTAGTACTTGATCGTCGCGGCGGACACACCGCTGCGCTCGCTCAGCCGGGCAAGCCGCATGTCTTGCGCCCTTCCTTGGTAAGTGCCACTATCCAAGCATCCAAGAGAAGGATAGTGCTGCTATCCGATGAGGATCCGGGGGTGTCGTCATGTTCGCCAAACCGATTCCGGGCCGTACGACCGCGGCACGTGAGGGTGACGCGGTGGTCCTGCTGATCGGCATGCGCGTCAATCACTTCTGGGCGGTCCACCAGTGGCTGCCGGTCGCGCTGTCGATGTTCCGCATGCTGCGGGAGCTCGAACGGGACCCCGGCCGAGGGCTGCTGGGGCGCGTCCTGCTGACGGCCTCGCCGCGGACGTACTACGTCGTCCAGTACTGGGAGTCGAAGGAGAAGCTGTACGCGTACGCGAGCTCGCCCGACCTGTTCCACCACAAGGCGTGGGGCATCGTGAACCGCAAGGAGCGCGCGGGGAAGCTCCACGGGCACGTGGGACTGTGGCACGAGGCGTATGTGGCACCCGAGGGTTCCTACGAGTCGATCTACTTCGACATGCCTCGCTTCGGCCTGGGCGCGGCGAGCGGGGTGGTGCCGGTGGAGCAGCGGGGACGGTACGCGAAGGACCGGTTCGCTCATAGGAGCGCCGGCAAGAGCGCCCCGTAAGGGGCCAGTCCCCGTCCGGAAAAGTCTCACCCCCTGAGAAAGGGCCTGCCGCGGCGTTGAGGCCGGCCCCTTCCCATGGGAGTGTCAGCCCGTGCGGCGCAGGGCCTCCGACAGCCGGCCCGCCGCGTCGATGACCGCCTGGGCGTGCATGCGGCCCGGGTGGCGGGTCAGCCGCTCGATCGGTCCGGAAACGGACACCGCCGCCACCACGCGGTTGGAGGGCCCCCGCACCGGCGCCGACACCGACGCGACCCCCGGCTCGCGCTCGCCGATGGACTGGGCCCACCCGCGACGGCGGACGCCCGACAGCGCGGTCGCCGTGAAGCGCGCGCCCTGGAGGCCGCGGTGCAGGCGCTCCGGCTCCTCCCAGGCCATCAGGATCTGCGCGGAGGAACCCGCCTTCATCGTCAGCGTCGAGCCGACCGGAACCGTGTCCCGAAGACCGGACAGGCGTTCCGCCGCGGCCACACAGATCCTCATGTCGCCCTGGCGGCGATAGAGCTGCGCGCTCTCGCCGGTGATGTCCCGGAGGTGCGTGAGCACCGGGCCCGCCGTCGCGAGCAGGCGGTCCTCGCCGGCCGCCGCGGCCAGTTCCGCGAGTCGCGGACCGAGAATGAAACGGCCCTGCATGTCGCGTGCCACCATGCGGTGGTGTTCCAGAGCCACGGCCAGCCGGTGAGCCGTGGGTCGTGCCAGTCCGGTGGCCCCGACCAGACCCGCGAGGGTGGCCGGACCGGACTCCAGAGCGCTCAGGACAAGGGCCGCCTTGTCCAGAACGCCGACGCCGCTACTGTTGTCCATGCAACGATACTCACGTCTCACTCTGTGAAACGCAAGTTCAATTTTCGATGGAACGCGCCACTCTGGAGAGACACAGTGGCCCGCGGACCAACGGGCCCGGCGGCGGACGCCCGGAACCACGACTTCAGGGGCCCGAGAACGGGCAGCCGCTACCTCAAGATCTCTAGTTGGGCCGGTGCACGTCTGCCGGCCGGAGGGAAAGCGATGGGTAGGACACTCGCGGAGAAGGTCTGGGACGACCACGTCGTCCGGCGCGCCGAGGGCGAGCCCGACCTCCTCTTCATCGATCTGCACCTGCTGCACGAGGTGACCAGCCCGCAGGCCTTCGACGGTCTGCGCCAGAACGGCCGCCAGGTGCGCCGCCTCGACCTCACCATCGCGACCGAGGACCACAACACCCCCACCCTCGACATCGACAAGCCCATCGCCGACCCGGTCTCCCGTGTCCAGCTGGAGACGCTGCGCAAGAACTGCGCCGAGTTCGGCGTCCGGCTGCACCCGCTGGGCGACATCGAGCAGGGTGTCGTGCACGTCGTCGGCCCGCAGCTGGGTCTGACCCAGCCCGGCACGACCGTCGTCTGCGGTGACTCGCACACCTCCACGCACGGCGCCTTCGGCGCGCTCGCGTTCGGTATCGGCACCTCCCAGGTGGAGCATGTGCTGGCCACCCAGACGCTGCCGCTGGCCCGCCCGAAGACCATGGCCATCACGGTCGACGGCGAGCTGCCCGAGGGCGTCACCGCCAAGGACCTGATCCTGGCGATCATCGCGAAGATCGGTACCGGCGGCGGCCAGGGCTACATCCTGGAATACCGCGGCTCCGCCATCGAGAAGCTCTCGATGGAGGCCCGCATGACCATCTGCAACATGTCGATCGAGGCCGGTGCCCGTGCGGGCATGATCGCCCCCGACGAGACCACCTTCGCGTACATCAAGGGCCGCGCCCACGCCCCCGAGGGCGTCGACTGGGACGCGGCGGTCGAGTACTGGAAGACCCTGCGGACGGACGAGGACGCGGTCTTCGACGCCGAGGTGCACATCGACGCCGCCGCCCTCTCGCCGTTCGTCACCTGGGGCACCAACCCCGGCCAGGGCGCACCGCTTTCGGCACAGGTCCCCGACCCGGCTTCGTACGAAGACGCTTCGGAGCGCCTCGCCGCCGAAAAGGCCCTGGAGTACATGGGGTTGGAGGCCGGCCAGTCGCTGCGCTCCATCAAGGTGGACACCGTCTTCGTAGGTTCCTGCACCAACGGGCGGATCGAGGACCTGCGCGCCGCCGCCGCGATCGTCGAGGGCCGCAAAGTCGCCGACGGCGTACGGATGCTGGTCGTCCCCGGCTCCGCGCGGGTCGGTCTGCAGGCCGTCTCCGAGGGCCTGGACGTCGTCTTCAAGGACGCCGGCGCCGAATGGCGGCACGCGGGCTGCTCGATGTGCCTGGGTATGAACCCGGACCAGCTGGCCCCGGGGGAGCGCTCCGCGTCCACCTCCAACCGCAACTTCGAGGGCCGGCAGGGCAAGGGCGGCCGTACCCACCTGGTGTCGCCGCAGGTCGCGGCCGCCACCGCCGTCCTGGGCCACCTGGCCTCGCCCGCCGACCTGTCCGACGCCGACGTTCGTACGCCCGCTGGAGTCTGATCAGCCATGGAAGCATTCACCACGCACACCGGCCGGGCCGTCCCGCTGCGCCGCTCCAACGTCGACACCGACCAGATCATCCCTGCTCACTGGCTCAAGAAGGTCACCAGGGACGGTTTCGAGGACGGGCTGTTCGAGGCCTGGCGCAAAGATCCCGAGTTCGTGCTCAACCGGCCCGAGCGGCAGGGGGCGACCGTCCTGGTCGCGGGCCCGGACTTCGGCACCGGCTCCTCCCGTGAGCACGCCGTCTGGGCGCTGCAGAACTACGGCTTCAAGACCGTCATCTCGTCCCGCTTCGCCGACATCTTCCGGGGCAACTCGCTGAAGAACGGCCTGCTCACGGTGGTTCTGGAGCAGAAGATCGTGGAGGCGCTGCAGGAGCTCACCGAGAACGACCCGCAGGCCGAGATCACCGTCGACCTGGAGAGCCGCGAGGTGCGCGCCGAGGGCGTCACCGCCTCCTTCGAGCTGGACGAGAACTCCCGCTGGCGGCTGCTGAACGGGCTGGACGACATCTCCATCACCCTCCAGAACGAGGCCGACATCGCCGCGTACGAGACCAAGCGGCCGTCGTACAAGCCGCGGACGCTCCAGGCCTGATCCGGAGCCCGCTTCCGGCCTGATCGACCACATCTGAATACGGCTGGTTTCAGCCACCGCCACACCCCGCCTGTACCCCCGATCGCCACGATTGGGGGTACAGCCATGTCTGCACCCGAACGGACGCTCGCGTTGTCGCAGGTCTTGCCAACTTCCCACGTTAGGACGGATGTTGTGTGGGTACGTGAGTGCTGTGTCCGCGGCTTCCGCAAGTGCTCGGAAGGCCATTTGAGGCGGCAGTTGCCCCCTGCGCAGGCGACAACTCGCCCCAGATGGCACAATCTGTGCATGGAACACGACGGCCAACTCCAGCTCTATGCGGCGGTCGCGGGCCAACTGAAGGAAGCGCACACAAGAGTGCGCGCACTGCAAGTCCCGGAGGGCGTACGGATGGCGCTGACCCGGAAGCTGCTGGTCATTACGGCCGCGGCCAAGCACGACCTCGCCGACGCGGCAAGGCGGCTGGAACGGTTCAATGCGGACCTTGACGTGGGTCGATTCCCCGAAGAGGAACGCTGACTGGACCGTCCTGGACGACCGAATCCGTTGCGGCACAAGGGTGATAAGCCCGTTTCGTGTTTGATTTGCGGTATATATCTGCCTAACGTGCGAAAAAGCTTGAACACTTTCGTTCTGGCGATGTCTCCGAAGGGGAAGACGTGAACAAGGCGCAGCTCGTAGAAGCGATTGCCGACAAGATGGGCGGCCGCCAGCAGGCCGCCGAAGCGGTCGACGCGGTTCTGGATGCCATCGTCCGCGCGACCGTCGCGGGTGACCGGGTCTCGGTCACGGGCTTCGGGTCCTTCGAGAAGGTGGACCGTCCGGCCCGTTACGCCCGCAACCCCCAGACGGGCGAGCGGGTTCGGGTCAAGAAGACCTCCGTACCGCGCTTCCGTGCCGGTCAGGGCTTCAAGGACCTGGTGAGCGGCTCGAAGAAGCTCCCGCGCGGCGGTGAGGTCGCGGTCAAGAAGGCGCCCAAGGGCAGCCTGACCGGCGGTGCTTCGGCGACGGTCAAGAAGGCGGTGGCGAAGAAGAGCACGGCCAAGAAGGTCACCGCGAAGAAGGTCACCGCGAAGAAGACGACGGCTGCCGCGAAGAAGACGACGGCCGCCGCCGCCAAGAAGACCACGGCGAAGAAGGCGACCGCGAAGAAGGCCACGGCCACGGCCAAGAAGACGGCCGCGAAGAAGGCTCCGGCCAAGAAGGTCACCGCCAAGAAGGCGCCGGCCAAGAAGTCGACGGCTCGCAAGGCCACCGCCAAGAAGACGGTTGCGCGCTAGGGCAGGGCTCGCTTCACAGCGGGGTTGGGATACTCACGCGACGGGCCGGACTCCCTTGGGGAGTCCGGCCCGCGGTGTGTTCATACAGCCCCGCGCCCCTTGGCCGGCCGCGCCTCAGAACGTCTGGAGTGTCACCAGAGTGACGCGGAGGTCGGCTCCGCTTCCCTCGGTCTCGATCCGGACCCGTTGACCCGGCCTGAGCAGGCGTAGCCCGCCCGCCTCGAACGCCGCCCCGTCGAAAGGCACCGGGGTCCCGTCGTCCAGCAGTACCTGGCCGCTTCTGCTGTCGGGGTCGTACGTGTATGCGGTCGCCTGCATGAGCGCAGCCTACTGGTCCGGGATCAGCAGCCGCGCTGCCACCGCCGCCGTGCGCGGGCCCACGCCGAGGGCCAGGGCCGTGCGCAGGTCCGCGCCGGTGTCCACGTCCTGGCGTACCGACTCCACGCCGGCCAGTGTCAGTTCCGTGGCGCCCGAGGCGGTGTGGCGGGCGCGGGAATCCGGGCCGAATACGGGCGCCAATTCATTGCCGGGGGTCGCGGCCAGCAAGGTGGTGCCGATAGCCGCCGCGTCCGCGAGAAAAGCGCGCGGGAATTCCGCGGCCGCGTCGAGCACGCGGGACAATTCCAGCGGACGCAACGCCGGCAGATCGGCGTTCAGGGCCGCCACCGCGCTTTCCGGACGCGACGCGCGTACGACCGCGGCGCCGTGCCGCAGGGCGGCGTTCAGGCCGCCTCCCGGCGTGTCCGGGACGATCCGCGCGCCCAGCGCCGAGAGCTCGCGCCCGGCCAGCGTGTCGTCCGTGACGACCGCCACATCCTTCACCGCCTGGCAGGCCAGCGCCGCGGCCACCGTGTCCTGCGCGAAGGCGAGGGCCAGTCCCGGACGCACACCGTCCGTCGCGGTGTCCGCGAGCCTGCTCTTGGCTCGCGCCAGGGGCTTGAGGGGTATCACCAAGGTCCACTGCACCGACGTACCGTCCCTCCCTCGTTGCCTCATTGTCACCCGGGCCCCGAGGCAGGCGCGGCAGTGAGGCGTACGGTGTTCCTCGACAGACCGGCGGACCGGGGCGACACTTCTCCCGGCCCCCGGTCCGGGAGAAGAAGTCCCGGAGACCGGGAAGAAGTCCTAGAGGAAGGTGTGCGCGTGCCCCGCCGGAGAATCGGCTTCTGGTACCGCTTCGCTGCGGTGCTCTGCAAACCGCCGCTGGTGGTCCTGATCAAGCGGGACTGGCGCGGAATGGACAACATTCCGGCCGAGGGCGGATTTATCACCGCGGTGAACCACAATTCCCACATCGACCCCTTCGCCTACGCGCACTATCAGTACAACACCGGGCGCGTTCCGAGATTCCTGGCGAAGAGCGGGCTTTTCAAGAAGGGATTCGTCGGCGCCGCCATGCGGGGCACCGGCCAGATCCCCGTCTACCGCGAGTCCACCGACGCCCTCAGTGCCTTCCGGGCCGCGATCGACGCCGTGGAACGCGGCGAATGCGTGGCTTTCTACCCTGAGGGAACGATCACCCGCGACCCGGACCAGTGGCCCATGACCGCCAAGACCGGTGCCGCCCGGGTCGCCCTGCAGACCAAGTGCCCGGTGATCCCGGTCGCCCAGTGGGGCGCCAACGAACTGCTGCCGCCGTACGCGAAGAAGCTCAACCTGCTGCCTCGCAAGACCCACCACGTCCTTGCCGGTCCGCCGGTCGACCTCTCGCGCTTCTACGGCAAGGACATGACCCAGGACGTCCTGAAGGAGGCGACCGAGGTCATCATGGCCGCCATCACCCGCCAGCTGGAGGAGATCCGCGGCGAGAAGGCCCCCGAGAGCCCCTACGATCCACGCCAGGTGCGGATCGAGCAGCGGCGCCGGACGCGTGCGCAGAGCGGTCTGGAAGAGGAGAGCGGCAAGTGAGCATGCCTGCCAAGGCGGCGGTCTTCAGCGCGGGTTCGTGGGGTACGGCCTTCGGGATGGTGCTCGCCGACGCCGGGTGCGAGGTCACCCTGTGGGCGCGGCGGGCCGAGGTGGCCGAGGCCATCAACTCCGGCCGTACCAACCCCGACTACCTGCCCGGCGTGGAACTCCCCGAGAACCTGCGGGCCACGACCGACCCCGCCGAGGCCGCGGCCGGCGCCGACTTCACCGTCCTGTCGGTGCCGTCCCAGACCATGCGCGCCAACCTCGCGGACTGGGCGCCGCTGCTCGCGCCCGGCACCACCCTGGTGTCCCTCATGAAGGGCATCGAACTCGGCACCACCATGCGGATGAGCGAGGTCATCGCGGACGTCGCCAAGGTCGGCCAGGACCGTATCGCGGTCGTCACGGGCCCCAACCTGGCCCGTGAGATCGCGGCCCGGATGCCGGCCGCCGCCGTGGTCGCCTGCACCGACGACACCGTCGCCCAGCGCCTCCAGGTCGCCTGTCACACGCCGTACTTCCGGCCGTACACCAACACCGACGTCATCGGCTGCGAACTCGGCGGCGCGGTCAAGAACGTCATCGGGCTCGCGGTCGGCATCGCCGACGGCATGGGGCTCGGCGACAACGCCAAGGGCTCGCTGATCACCCGCGGCCTCGCCGAGACCACCCGCCTCGGCATGGCGCTCGGCGCCGACCCGCTGACCTTCTCCGGACTCGCGGGCCTCGGCGACCTGGTCGCCACCTGCTCCTCGCCTCTGTCCCGCAACCACACCTTCGGCACCAACCTCGGCAAGGGCATGACCCTGGAGGAGACCATCGCGGTCACCCGGCAGACCGCCGAGGGCGTCAAGTCCTGCGAGTCCGTTGCGGATCTGGCCCGCCGGCACGGCGTGGAGATGCCGATCACCGAGACGGTGGTCGACATCGTGCACGAGGGCAAGCCGCCCGTGGTCGCCCTCAAGGAGCTGATGTCGCGCAGCGCGAAGCCCGAGCGACGCTGAGCGAACCCACCCCGCGGACGCTGTATCGGCGCCCTACCACCGGGTACTCTCAACCCGATATGAGCACCGAGAACCTCCCCCAGAACCCTGAGCAGCCCGCTCGCAAGCCGCGTGTGGCCGTCGTGTTCGGCGGTCGCAGCTCCGAGCACGGGATCTCCATGGTCACCGCCGGCGCCGTCCTGAGCGCCATCGACCGGACGAAGTACGACGTCCTGCCGATCGGCATCACCAGGGAAGGCCGCTGGGTGCTCACCGCCGACGCACCGGAGCGCATGGCGATCACCGACCGCCGTACGCCGGAGGTCGGGGACCTCGCCGAGTCCACCGACGGCGGCGTGCTGCTCCCCGTCGACCCGGCCAACCGCGAGGTCGTCTACAGCGAGCCCGGCTCCGTGCCCAAGGCGCTCGGCGAGGTCGACGTCGTCTTCCCGATGCTGCACGGCCCCTACGGCGAGGACGGCACCCTCCAGGGCCTCCTGGAGCTCTCCGGCGTCCCGTACGTCGGCTCCGGAGTGCTCGCCTCGGCCGTGGGCCAGGACAAGGAGTACATGAAGCGGGTGTTCACCTCGTTCGGGCTCAAGGTCGGCCCCTACCTGGTGATCCGGCCTCGCGAGTGGAAGCAGGACGAGTCCGCCGCCCGCAAGAGGATCGTCGACTTCGCGGGTGAGCACGGCTGGCCGCTGTTCGTGAAGCCCGCGCGGGCCGGCTCGTCGATCGGCATCACCAAGGTCGACGACCTCTCCGGCCTGGACGAGGCGATCGCCACCGCCCAGGCCCACGACCCGAAGATCCTGGTCGAGGCGGCGCTGCGCGGCCGTGAGATCGAGGTCGGCGTCCTGGAGTTCGAGGACGGCCCGCGCGCCTCGGTCCCGGCCGAGATCCCGCCGGCCGACACGCACGCGTACTACGACTTCGAGGCCAAGTACATCGACTCCACCCCCGGCATCGTCCCGGCCCCGCTGACGCCCGCGGAGACCGCCGAGATCCAGGCGCTCGCGGTGGACGCCTTCGAGGCCGCGTCCTGCGAGGGCCTGGTCCGCGCGGACTTCTTCCTCACGGAGGACGGCGACTTCGTGATCAACGAGATCAACACGATGCCCGGCTTCACGCCGATCTCGATGTACCCCCAGATGTGGCAGGCGAGCGGTATCGCCTACCCCGAGTTGGTCGACCGCCTGATCCAGGCAGCGCTGAACCGTTCGACAGGGCTTCGCTAGAAAGCGCCCCGAGCTGAAGCGCCCCCGAAAGGGGCGCGGGGCTGGTTCGACTTGCGGCTACCGCCGCGTGGGCGCGAGCAACCACGCACGACCCGCACCCGACGGATCGGCCTCAGCGCCATGGCGCCTAGTCGGCGATCCCCTCCGGAATCGCCTTCTTGACGGCAGGCGCCAGGCTCACCAACGGCGCCATGCCGTCCCCGGTCCGCTCCTTCGGGATCGTCACCTCGACATACGCCTTCCGCAACGTCGTGGTGAACCGGAACGATTTGTCGGCCTCCTGCTCCAGCAGCCACCCGACCCCGTTGACCTCGACCCCGTCGGCCTCCGGATCGGCCATCTTCGCAGGCCGCTCGATTCCACAGCGCAGTATGATCGCGGGGTCCCCCCAGCCCGCCGTCAGCGCGGAGGCAGGCTCGGGGTCACGCCGGGCGAGCTTGTCCACCTTCTTCGGCAACCCCTCGTCGAGGTTCCGGCACAGCTTGGCAACCGCCGCGCCCGGACTGGGAACCGCCGCCGACGGGGCGTCGTCTGCTGAGGAGCAGCCCGCCGCCGCGATCATCAGCACGGCGAGCGCGGGCAGACCGAATGGCCGGTGACGGAAAATGTTCACCGGCCAAGCCTAGACGGGGGCTACAGATGGACGACCGGGCAGGTCAGGGTACGCGTAATGCCCTCCACTTGCTGGACTCTCGCGACCACGAGCCGACCGAGTTCGTCGACTGTCTCCGCTTGTGCGCGCACGATGACATCGTACGGTCCTGTCACATCCTCGGCCTGGATGACTCCAGGGATCTTGCTGATGATCTCGGCGACGGTCGACGCTTTGCCGACCTCCGTCTGGATCAGGATGTACGCCTGTACCACGGAACCTCCAGGGCGGCCACGAGGATCATGTGGGGAAAAGGAACGCCACGGTATCGCGTCGCCGCTCACCGCGGGGAGACCTGCGCGGACAGGGGCTTGCGCGCCAGGGTGCAGCCACGACAGAAGTTGACGGTCACCTCGACCGTATCCAGGACGACGATGACGCGCGAGCGGGCACGGCAAGGCAGAGAAGGGGCGTAAGGGCAATGAAGGGCACTGTTGGTGAGCTGGGGGAGTTCGGGCTCATCAGGGAGCTCACCTCCCGTCTCACCACCACTCCGGCGGTCCGGGTCGGCCCCGGCGACGACGCCGCGGTGGTCGCCGCGCCCGACCGCAGGGTCGTGGCCAGCACCGACATCCTGCTGGAGGGCCGGCACTTCCGCCGCGACTGGTCCACGGCCTACGACGTGGGCCGCAAGGCGGCCGCGCAGAACCTCGCGGACATCGCCGCCATGGGCGCCGTGCCGACCGCGCTGCTGCTCGGCCTGGTCGTCCCCGCCGAACTGCCGGTGACCTGGCCCAGCGAGCTGATGGACGGCATCCGGGACGAGTGCCAGGTGGCCGGCGCCTCGGTGGTCGGCGGCGACGTGGTCCGCGGCGACACGATCATGGTCTCCATCACCGCGCTCGGCGATCTGCGCAACCAGGAGCCGGTCACCCGGGCCGGCGCCCAGCCCGGCGACCTGGTCGCCGTGACCGGCTGGCTGGGCTGGTCCGCGGCCGGCTACGCGGTGCTCTCCCGGGGCTTCCGCTCGCCGCGCGCCTTCGTGGAGGCGCACCGCCGCCCCGAGCCGCCGTACCACGCGGGCCCGGCCGCCGCCGGCCTCGGCGCGACCGCGATGTGCGATGTGAGCGACGGCCTGATCGCCGATCTCGGGCACATCGCCGAGGCCAGCAAGGTCCGCATCGACATCCGCTCGGGCGCGATCGACGTCCCGTCCCAGATGAACGACATCGGGCAGGCCGTCGGCGTCGACCCGATCCAGTGGGTGCTGACCGGCGGCGAGGACCACGCGATCGTGGCGACCTTCCCGCCGGACGTGAAGCTGCCCGCCCGCTGGAAAGTCATCGGGGAGGTCCTCAACCCGTCCGCGCTGCCGCAGGTGACCGTCGACGGGGCACCCTGGACCAGCAAGGGCGGCTGGGACCACTTCGGGGACATCGAGTCATGAGCCTCCCGCGCGTGCTGACGGTCGCGGGCTCCGACTCCGGCGGCGGGGCCGGGATCCAGGCCGACCTGAAGACGATGCTGGCACTGGGCGTGCACGGCATGAGCGTGATCACGGCGGTGACCGCGCAGAACTCCGTCGGCGTGCAGGGCGCTTGGGAGCTGCCGGTGGCGGCGGTGCGGGCCCAGTACCGGAGCGTGGTCGACGACATCGGTGTGGACGCGGTGAAGACCGGGATGCTCGCCTCGGCCGAACTCGTCGAGACGGTCGCGGAGTTGATCGCCGGGACCGACGCGCCCGTGGTCGTCGACCCGGTGGGCGTCTCCAAGCACGGCGACTCCCTGCTCGCCGCCTCCGCCCTCGACTCGGTCCGCACCAAGCTCCTCCCGCTGGCCACCGTGGCCACCCCCAACCTCGACGAGGTGGCCCAACTCACCGGAGTGCGGGTCGAGTCGGAGACGGAGCTGCGCCGGGCCGCGGCGGCCGTGCTGTCGTACGGGCCGAAGTGGGTGCTGATCAAGGGCGGGCATCTGCCCGGTGAGGCCGTGGACCTGCTCACGGACGGCACGGACGAGTTCCGGCTGCGCGCCCCCCGGCACGACAACCGGCACACGCACGGCACGGGCTGCACCCTCGCGTCCGCGATCGCGTCGCAGCTCGCGAAGGGGCGGTCCGTACCGGAAGCGGTGGCGGCGGCCAAGGAGTACGTCACCGGGGCGATCGCCGCCGGGTTCGCCCTCGGCGCCGGGATCGGGCCGGTGGACCACGGCTGGGCCCTGGGCAGGGGCCCTCAGTAGGGATACTCCCGCAGCTTGATGTCGGTGGCCGCCTTCTCCGTCATCTTCTTGAAGATGCGGGCCAGCGGGCGTGAGCCGAGGACCCGGTACATGCGGTCCCGGTTGCGGATGCGCCGCTCGGTCGGCGGGGCGAAGAACGGGCCCGCGTTACCGGAGATCTTCTGGCAGCCCTTGGCGAAGTCCCGGATCCGGGTCTCGTACTCGGCGAACGCGGTGCGGTGGTCGCCGCCCGCGAGGGCGAGTTCACCGGCGAGGACATAGGCGCCGACGACCGCCACCCCCGTCCCCATCCCGCCCATGGTCGCCCCGTACCCGGCGTCCCCGAGCAGCACCACCCGCCCCTCGACCAGGCGGTCGACGTGGATCTGGGCGATCGCGTCGAAGTACAGGTCGTCGGCCTCTTCGAGGGCCTTGAGCAGGGTCGGGCCCTCCCAGCCGAAGCCGGCGAAACGTTCCGCGACGATCCGCTTCTGCGCCGTGACGTCCCTGCGGCCGTACGACAGCTCCTCGGACCGGAAGACCAGCAGCGCACCCGCGCGGTGCGGGTCGCCGTCGTAGTTGCCGATGACGGCCGCGCGGCCGGGCTCGCTGTGGACCCGGCCGGTGCGGTCCAGGCCGAGGTGGTTGGGGACGTCGAAGCCGGCCACGTAGTGGTCGAAGAAGCGCAGGTAGCGGGACTCGTCGCCGAAGGCGAGCCGGCGGGTGTGGGAGTGCAGGCCGTCCGCACCGACGACCAGGTCGAAGCGGCGCGGGGCGCCCTGCTCGAAGGTGACGTCGACACCGTCGGCGTCCTGGGCGAGGGAGGCGATCGAGTCGCCGAAGACGTACTCGACGTCGTCCTCGGTGCGCTCGAACATCAGCTGTGCGAGGTCGCCGCGGAAGATCTCCACGTCACCGCTCATCAGCTCGGCGGGCAGGTCCACGCGCGGGCTGCCGTCGGCGTCCACGACGGTCTGGCGGCCCATGTGGGTCTGGCGGGCGTGGATCTCGTCCCAGATGCCCATGGAGGTCAGGACGGTGCGGTGGACATGGCCGCGGAAGTCGACCGCGAAGCCGCCGCCGCGCAGTGCCGGGGCCTTCTCGACGACGGTGACGCGGGCGCCGAGCCGGACGAGGTTCAGGGCGAGGGCGGCGCCGGCGACGCTGGCGCCGGAGATCAGGACGCTGAGGTGGCCGAGGTTCTTCGGCGTGGGGTTCTTCGGTGTGACGTGCGTTGTCATGCGATGAGCTTCGGCGGCGCCGCTGACCGTCCTCCTACCGTTCGCTGACCGCGGCCGACCCCAGCCGCCGGCCCCGCTCGAAGGCCTGGTCGTAGGCCTCGGGCGACAGCTTCGCGCGTACGTCCTTGTCGGTGCGTACGACGTCGGGGTCGGCCTCGGCCCGGGCACCCCGCAGTGCTGTCGCCGCGCCGAGCAGGACGGCGGCCCGCTCGGCGGTGTCGGCGACGGACGCCCACGCGTCGGCCGTCTCGGCGAGTTTGAAGGCGCCCGGCCCCTCGACGGCGAGTTCGGTGGCCTGCCGGAACCACTCGCGCGCCTCCTCGGCGCATCCCTCGGCGGCGGCCGTGCGGCCGAGCCCGATGAGGATGCGGACCGTCTCGCCGACGCTGAACCAGTTGGCGGCACACTCCTGGAGGGCGGTCCCGTAGTGCACGCGCGCGCGTGCCGTGTTCCCGGACAGCCGTGCCGTGTCGCCGAGCTGACGCCGGGCACCCGCCACCTTGTCGGGGAGCCCGGCACTCCGGGCCAGCGTCAGTGCCCGCTCGAAGTGGGCTTCGGCGCCTTGCGCGTCGCCCTGGTGCAGCAGCACGGTGCCACGGCTGCGCAGCAGATCGGAGGTCTCCTCGGGGGCCGCCACCTCGCGCATGTACGCCAGCCCCTCGTCCAGCAGCTCCAGGGCGCGCGGTGAGTCCCCGCGCGCGTGGGCGAACATGCCGAGCGGGTCGAGGCAGTTGGCCATCCCCCAGCGGTCACCCGTCGCCCGGAACCCGGCCAGCGCCCTGGTGAAGCACTCCTCGGCCTCCCGCGGCCGGCCCGTGTAGTACTCCTGGAAACCCAGGCCCACGTCGAGCAGCGCACGGGCCCAGGGATCGTCGCCGGCCAGGGCGAGCGCCTGCTCGTTGGTCGCCGGCCGGGGGCCGACCGCGAGCGACCACAGCATGAGGATGTACGGCAGCCGCAGGGGGCCATCGTGCGCGGCCAGCAGGGCGTCCACGCGCGCGACGAGCTCCTCGTCGCCACCCGCTGCACCGCCGGCCGCGTGGTCGCCGTCGCCGAGGAGCACGTTGATCGCGCACAGCACGTACTCCTCCGTCAGCCCCGGCGGCGGCGCGTCCCCCACGGCGGCCAGCAGTGCGCGTGCCGACGTCACCTGTTCGCCGTGCAGCCCGCGCAGCCGCCAGAAACAGGACAGGACGGCCATCAGGCGCAGGGCGTCCTCGGGGCCGTGGCGCACGAGATGGCGCAGGGCCGCGTCCAGGTTGCCGTGCTCGGCGGACAGCCGTTCCAGCCAGGGCAGCTGCCCGCCGCCACGGAGTTTCGGCTCGGCCTCCTCGGCCAGCCGCAGGAAGTACCCGGCGTGCGCGTCCCGCAGGCCACCCGGGTCGGGCAGGTCCGCGGCGGCGAACGCGCGGATCGTCTCCAGCATCCGGTAGCGGCCCTCGGACACCTCCAGGAACGACTTCTCCACCAGCGAGGCCAGCAGGTCCTCCGGATACGGCAGCCCGCACACCGCCTCGACGGCCGCCAGCGTCGCGCCCCCGGAGAACACCGTCAGCCGGCGCGCCAGCTCCCGCTCCTCCTCGTCCAGCAGATCCCAGCTCCACTCGACGACCGCGCGCAGGGTGCGGTGCCGGGGCGCCTTGGAGCGGTCGCCGCGCGACAGGAGCCGGAAGCGGTCGTCCAGGCGGTCGGCGAGTTCGTCGGGGGTGAGGGTGCGCAGCCGGGCCGCCGCCAGTTCGATGGCCAGCGGCAGCCCGTCGAGGGCGGCGCAGATGTGCGGCACGCGCGCGTGGCCGTCGAAACCGGGGCGCACCGCGCGGGCCCGGTCCAGGAAGAGCCGCTCCGCCGGTTCCGGCGGCAGCGGGGGCACCGGGACCAGGACCTCGCCGGTGATGTTCAGGGACTCCCGGCTGGTGGCGAGGATCCGCACGCCCGGGCAGGAGGCGAGGAGCAGGGCGGCGATCTTGGCGGCCGCCTCGACCAGGTGCTCGCAGTTGTCGAGGACGAGCAGCAGCTCGCGCTCCTCCAGGGCGGCCAGCAACCGGTCCGTGGTGTCGGCGGCAGGGCTGCGCAGACCCTCGCGGACGCCGAGGCCGGTGAGGACGGCGTACGGGATCTGGGAGCCGTCGCCCAGCGGCGCCAGCTCGACGAAACAGACGCCGTCACCCGTGCGCGCAGTCTCGTCCGTGATCGCGGCTTCGATCTTGTTCGCCGCCTCGACCGCCAGCCGGGTCTTGCCCGCACCGCCGGGGCCGGTGAGCGTGACCAGGCGGGAGCCGGCCAGGAGGCCGGCGATCCGGGCGAGCTCGGGCTCACGGCCGACGAACCGGGTGAGCTGGCCCGGGAGCCGGGGCCGCCCGGGCTCCGCGCCCCTGAGCAGCTCCAGGTGCAGCGCGGACAGCTCCGGCGAGGGATCGGCGCCCAGCTGGTCGGCGAGGGCGCGACGGGCCTCCTCGAACACCGTGAGCGCCTCGGCGGGCCGCCCGCTCGCATGCAGGGCCCGCATCAGCTGCCCGTACAGCCGCTCGCTCAGCGGATGGGCGGCCAGCAGCGCCCGCACCTCCGCCACCAGGCCGGAACCCTCGCCGAGCGCCAGATCCGCCTCGATCCGGTCCTGCACGGCGGCCAGCCGCAGCTCTTCGAGCCGCGCGGCCTCGGCGTGCGCGTCCGGGAGGTCGGGCAGCGCGGGGCCGCGCCACAGGGCGAGCGCCTCCCGGAGCCGGGCCGCCGCGTTCCGGTGGTCGCCGGCGGCGAGGGCGGCACGGCCGACCGCGGACCGGGTTTCGAACTGGTGCACGTCCACGGTGTCGGGGGCGACGGCGATTCGGTAACCGGTGGCGGTGGCCTCGATCCCCGCGTGCGGTGCCAGACGTCGGCGCAGCCGGGAGATCTGGGACTGGAGGGCGTTGGCGGCTCCGGCGGGCGGCTCGGCGCCGTACAGACCCTCGGCGAGGCGCTGTGCGGAGACCGCGCGGCCGGCGTCCAGGAGCAGCAGGGTGAGCAGCGCGCGGGGGCGGGGGCCGCCGGGGTCGACGGGGGTGCCGTCATCGGCGCGTATGTCCAGGGGGCCGAGGATGCCGAAGCGCATGCGCCCAGCTTGGCAGGGCCCGGTTTGCCGGGGTTCCGATTTTCGGGCACGGCTGACCGGGCCGGCTTTCGGGCCGGCTTTCGGGCACGGCAAAAAGCCGGCCCACCCTCAGGTGGACCGGCTCAGTGCGGCGAACCGGCTGTGGCCGCGCGCTAGCAGCAGTGCGTCAGCGCGAGACCTTGCCGGCCTTGATGCACGAGGTGCAGGCGTTCACGCGCTTCGGCGTCCCGCCGACCACGGTACGCACACGCTGGATGTTCGGGTTCCAGCGACGGGACGTACGGCGGTGCGAGTGCGAGATGTTGTTGCCGAAGCCCGGCCCCTTGCCGCAGACGTCGCAGTTGGCAGCCACGGGTCACTCCAAAGACTTCAGATGCACTTACGGTTGAATCCCGGCCTGCCGGGATCGAGATTCAGGGATCTGAGATCTTGAGTGGCATTGCCAGGGGTGATGGCCCGATCGGATCGGGCAACCGGAGCAGCATACAACGGCCGCGTCGGTTAGACGAAACTAGCATGGCAGCTCAGGGGCCGGCTCCCGGCCCACTTCCGGTGGACACCCTCCCGGGGTCTACGCTGCGACCACGTCGGGCCAGCTCAAGGAGGCGCAGGTGGCGCAGGTGCCGCAGACATTCTTCGATGCTCTCGCGGTACGCACCTGGTGCGGTCTCGCGCTCGGGGCGATCGGCCGGGCGCGCGAGGAGATCGACGCGATCAACGTCTACCCGGTGGCCGACGGCGACACGGGTACGAACCTCTATCTGACGGTGGAGTCGGCCACCGGGGCCGTGGAGGCCGTCTTCGCCGGTTACGAGCTGGGCGAAGAGGTCCCCACCCTGGCCGACGCGGTCCGCGCGATGGCGCACGGGGCCCTGATAGGCGCGCGCGGCAACTCCGGCACGATCCTGGCGCAGCTGCTGCGCGGCATGGCCCAAGTCCTCACCGAGGGTGAAGCGACTCACATCGACGGCGAGGGGCTGCGGCTCGCCCTGCGGCACGCCGCCGACGCCGCCCGCCAGGCCGTGGCCCACCCCGTGGAGGGCACGGTGCTGTCGGTCGCGTCGGCAGCCGCTGACGCCGCCGACGCGACCGAGGGCGACTGCGGGACGATCGCGCGGGTCGCCTACGAGGGCGCGTGCAAGGCGCTCGCACAGACCCCGGGACAGCTGGCCGCCCTGGAGCGGGCCGGGGTGGTGGACGCCGGCGGGCGGGGCCTGGTCGCGGTGCTCGGGGCGCTGGTGGAGGCGTTCACGGGCGAGACCCCGACGCCTTTCGACGCGCACGCGTACGGGGCGGTACCGGTCGTCCACGCGCGCGTGGACACCGTTTCCGACGCCCGGGCCGATGCCTGCGCCGAGTCGGCAGGGGGCCCCGCCTTCGAGGTCATCTACCTCCTGGAGGCCGAGGACGCCGCCGTGGACCGGCTGCGGACCCGGCTCGACGCGCTCGGCGACTCCCTGGTCGTGGTCGGCGGCGACGGCCTGTGGAACGTCCACGTGCACGTCGACGACGCCGGTGCCGCCGTGGAGGCGGGCGTCGAGGCGGGGCGGCCGTACCGGATCCGGATCACGCACTTCGGCGCGGGGGACGTGCACACCGGCGGGGAGCCGCCGCGCGAGCGGGTACAGCGCGCCGTGGTGGCCGTGGTGCCGGGGGAGGGGCTGGTCGGGCTGTACACCGAGTCCGGCGCGACCACCGTACTCGCGCGCCCCGGGGAGCCGCCCGCCAGCGGGGAACTGGTGGACGCCGTACGCCGTGCCCACGCGCGCGAGGTGGTGCTGCTGCCCAACGACGCCGACCTGCGGCACACGGCGGCCGCGGCGGCCGAGCAGGTCCGCGCGGAGGGCATCCGGGTCGCCCTCATCCCGACCCGCTCGGCGGTCCAGGGCATCGCCGCGCTCGCGGTGCACCAGCCGGAACGCCGCTTCGACGAGGACGTCGTCCAGATGACCTCGGCGGCCGGCGCCACCCGCTACGCCGAGGTCGTGGTCGCGGAACGGCAGTCCTGGACCATGGCCGGCATCTGCCAGGCCGGCGACGTGCTGGGCCTGGTCGACGGGGACGTGGCGGTGATCGGCTCGGACGTGACGGCCACCGCCGAGACCGTCCTCGACCGCATGCTCCAGGCCGGCGGCGAGCTGGTCACCCTCGTCCTCGGCGACGAGGCGCCCGAGGGCGTCGCCGAACGCCTGGAGGCACGGGTGCGCGAGGCGTACCTCGCCGTCGACACGGTGATCTACAACGGCGGCCGGCAGGGGGCCCCGCTCCTCATCGGAGTCGAGTGAGCCCCCACCGCACGCCCCTTCACGCCTCCGTGGGCTCCAGCAGCTGCCGTGCCTCCGCCCGCCGGGCCCGGACCGTGTCGTCGTCCGGGTCGGCGCCCTCGTAGGCGTCCAGCACCGCACGCGCGCGCGCCGCCGCGTCCGCCGGCCGGCTCAGGTCGGCCTCCAGCCAGCCCGCCGCGAGTTCGGCGCCGGTACGGCTGTGCAGTCCGTCCTCGCCCAGCTCGGCGAAGACCGCGATCGCCGCCGTCATCTCGGCCAGCGCCGCCTCGAACGCGTCCTGGATCGCCGCGTCCTCCGCGTCCTCGGGCACCGACCGGGCCAGCAGATCACCGAACTGCCGGCGGGTGTGTCCGAGTTCACCGGTGAGCCGCTCCCGGGCCGCCGGGTCGGCGGGCGTCGGGAGCCCCGCCAGCGCCGTCTCGCACTCCGTGACCGCGGCCGCCATCAGTTTCCGCGCGCCCTCCGTGCCCGCCTCCGTGCGCAGCGCCAGCCAGGCGCGCGCCCGCAGCGAGCGGACCAGGAAGTGCACATTGCCCATGGCCCGCCACAACTCGCCCGCGCGCGTGTACGCCTGGTCCGCCTCGGCGGGCAGCCCCGCGTTGCCCAGCGATTCGGCGGCCAGGTGCGCCAGGGTGGCGTGGTCGTGCTGCTCGGGCCAGTGCCGGGCGATCTCGGCCGCCTGGAGCCGCCGTTCGGCCGCCGCGTGGTGCTCGCCGAGCTCGCTCAGACAGTCCCCGAGCCACCACTGGGTCTGGACGACCGCGCCGTCGCCGTGCGTCTCGGCACTCAGGTCCGCCAGCGCCGACTCCAGCACCTCCGCGGCCTCCGCGAACCGCCCCTGCCGCAGCAGGAAGCCGCCCAGCTGGTGCCGTGCCCAGGCGCCCAGGGTGCCGCTCTCCCCGGCCTCGTCGGCCCAGTGCGCGGCCTCCAGGGCGTGCTCGGCGGCCTCCTCGGCCCCGCCCCGGCCGCCCAGGACCTCGGCGAGCTGGAGGTGCAGCTGGGCCCGCCCGACCGGCTCCACGTACGGCCCGCCGTGCTCCAGGGCCGCGCGCAGCGCCCGCTCCGCCTCGGCCGTGTCGCCCTGCTCATGGGCGAGCGCGGCCACCCGCACCTCGTACTCCACCGCGAACCACGGCAGCTCCGCGCCGACGAACTGCGCCGTCGCCTGCCGGAACAGCTCGCCCGCCCGCTCCCCGTCGCCGGCGTGCTCGGCCAGTTCGGCGAGCATCGCCCGCCCCTCGGCCGCCCGGGACACCAGCCGGAGGTCGGACCCACCGCGCCCGCCGACGAGCGCGAGCAGTTCCCGTACGGCCTGCTCGGCGTCGGCGGCGCCCTCGGACCGCTCGTGCACCCACCGCATCAGGATCCGTGCCCGGCTCATCAGCACGGACGCCGTCTGCCGCACGCCGGTGGCGTCGTCGGCGTACAGCGCAAGGATCCGGTCGTACGGCTCGCCGATCGCGGCCGTCGCCTCGTCCAGCTCCCCGGACAGCGCGCGGACGTAGGCGGCACGCGCGCGTGCCGCGATCGCCTCGCCCTCGTCGCCGGCCTCCGCGTACAGCTCCGCCGCCCGCTCGAACAGCTCGACGCCCTCCGGGCCGCGGCCCATCGCCGTGTGGTCGGCGATCTCCGCGCGGACATAGGTGTCCACCTCGGCGCTCTCGGCGGCCTCCGCGACCGCCGCCCAGGCCTCCAGGGCGTGCGGCTGGAGCGTGTCCGACAGCCGACGCGCCTCGCTGAGCAGCGCGGGCAGTGACGGTCGCTCCGGCGCGGGCGCCTGCACCACCGGCGCGACCGGTCCGGCGGGCGCCGTCCGTACCGCCCGTACGCCCAGCGGCAGCCGGTCCACCAGCGGCCGCTGGGCCATGCGCTCGCGCACCTGGTCACCGACATAGGAGGTGCCGTTGCGGGTGTCGAACCGCGCGGCCAGCTCCAGGGCCTCCGCGCGTGCGTGGACGGCGAGTTCCCCGGCGCTCCAGGCCTGCCCGGCGGGACCCGGTACCCGCTGCTCACCGAGGCCCAGTTCGGTCAGCCGCTCCATCAGCAGCGTCACCACCGCCATGAAGTCCAGCCGGCTGCGCGGCTGCCCGGTGTCCGTGAAATAGGCGGGACGTTCCGCCAGCAGCTCGAGACCGCGCGCCTCGTTGCCGGTCAGCGCACAGAACTCCACATGGTCCGCGTACGCGCCCCGCATGCTCTCCATGGGGCGGACCAGCCGGAAACCGCGCAGGTGGTGGGCGCGCGCCTCGTCGACCCGGCCAAGGCGCAGCAGCGGCACCAAAGAGGAGGCGAGGACCGTGTGCGGCTCGTGGGCGCAGCTGTACTCGCCCTCCAGGACCGGCCGCCACAGCTCCAGGGCCTCGGCGTCCCGGCCGTTGCGCAGCTGCCAGCTGCCCTGCCCGTGCAGCTCGCACGCGTGGCAGTCGGCCATCCGGTCCCGGTCCGCCGCCAGCCAGGCCGTGTACGCCCGCTCCGCGCGCGTGAAGTCACCGATGTGCCCGGCGACACTGAACTCGGCGCTGCGCACCGCCCGCTCGGAGTGCCCGGCGAGCCGGTAGCGGTGCTCCATCTCGCCCAGCCACTTCTCGATCGAGGCGAGCGGGATGTGCGGCTGGTCGAGCATGCCGGCCGACATCCACTTGAAGACCCAGTACAGCGAATGCGTCTCGTACTCGTCGAAGTCCCCGGGCCGCTCGTCCCACAGGCGCAGCAACCGCGCGAACGGGACGAACATCTTGTCCTTCTCGGAGCTGTAGTTGTAGACCTTCAGCTGGTGCCCGAGCGCCTCGATCACGGCGAGCGGGATGTTCAGCTTCTCGGCCTCCACCAGCAGCTGCTCCGCACGCGCGTTGCGGGCGGGCCCCTCCGGCTCCTCGGAGTTCTCGGCCATCGCGTGGCGCAGCGAGTCGAAGTCCGCGATCCCGCCGGTTTCGTCCATCAGCGGTCACCCTCCCCGTGAGTGGCCCATTCCAGGAGGCCGATGAACGAGCGGTTGATCAGCACCGAGTCGGCGGGCCGCAGCGGGCGCTGGGCCATCAGCAGCGCCTGCCCGTAGAGCGATTCGCTCGCGGTGCCGATCAGCTCCGGATCGGTCAGGGAACTGATCCGCCGGATCAGCGGGTTGAGGTGGTTGAGCACCAGACGCGCCCGGGGTGCGCTGCCGCGCAGCGAGCCCAGGATGCCCGCCCACAGGTCGTCGGCCTGTTCCTCGGCGTCCGCGCGGGCCTGTTCGTGCCGGGCCGCCCGGTCGTCCAGGTGCAGCGCGGGCACGGACAGGGGGTGGAAGGCGCGCAGGACGACATCACAGCCCAGTGGGTCCAGCTTCGCCCGCGCGGCCGCGAGGAAGCCCGCCAGCGCCAGCTCCTCCGCGGGATCCACCGTGTCCAGATGCGCGGTCACGGTGTCGGCGTCCAGCTCCGCGACCACCGTCCCGGGCCGCACCGACGGCAGCGCCTCGACCAGCTCGCTGTCGTACGTGTAACCGCCGTTGATCACCCCGACGCCCTGCGCGGAGGCGATCGGCGCGACCTGCCGGTACTCCTCGACGGTCCGCGTGAAGTGCACCACCGGGTGCCGCTGCGCGAACTCCTCCAGGGACAGCTGCCCGTCCGTGGTCTCGAAGGGGAGCCACGGCAGCATGGTGCGCAGCATCTCCCGGTCGTGCCGGGCCAGCGACTTCACACCCAGGTGGTGCACGGACAGGAACGCCGAGAGCCGTTCCGGATCGCCGGCGGCCAGCCCGGTCAGCCAGGACCGAATCCTTTCGCCGAGCGCCTCCCGTACGGCGGCCAGCGTCTCGTCCTCGTACAGCGACTCGCGTGAGGCGGTCGGCCGCAGACTGTCCGTGTCCAGGACACAGCGGACGAAGAACGCCCAGTCCGGCAGCAGCTGTTCGGCCCGCTCGGTGAGCAGCATGCCCTTGAGGTGCACGCGATGGGTGGCCCGCTGGGCGGGACTGACCGCCGACGGCAGCACGTACGCCACCCCCCGGATCCCGGCCAGCGGTACGTCCAGCGCGATCGAGTCCAGCGGTGCGAACCCGAACAGCTCCTGACAGTGCCGGGCCAGCGCCACCCGGCGGGTGCTGGGGGAGGGGTACGGCCGGTCCCAGGGCGCGGGCAGATCGGTGACCGCCTCGTCGCCCACCCGGACGTCGTAGGGCAGTAGCGAGCCGAAGTCCCGCGCCAGCGCGAGCACCCGCCGCTCGTCCAGCCACTCCGCCGCCCCCGCCCGCGCCACCAGATGCACGGTGGTGCCGGGCTCGGGACGGGCCTCGGGCGCCAACGTCCTTACGGTGTACGACCCGTCGTCGCGGGCCGTCCACTCCACGGGCGGCGCGTCCGGAGTACGGGCACTGCGGCTGACCACCCGGATCCGCTCGGCGACCACGAAACAGGCCAGCAGCCCGATGCCGAACTGGCCCAGGAAGTCGGAGCGGGCCTCCTGCAGCCCGTCCGACCGCTTGGAACTGCGCCCGATGGTCGCGAGCAGCGTGTGCACGTCCGACTCGGTGAGCCCGACGCCGCTGTCCTCCACCCGAAGAGCGCTGCCGTCGGCGTACAGCCGCACCCGCGCCGGGGCGTCGGGCTGCTCGGCCCGTCTGGCGGTGATGGCGTCCACCGCGTTCTGCAACAGCTCGCGCAGGTAGACCTTGGGGCTGGAATACAGATGGTGGGAGAGCAGGTCCACCAGACCACGCAGGTCGACCTGGAACGTATGGGGTGACTGTGATGCCTGGGATGACTGTGAGGTCTGGGAGTCCATCGTCGCTGCGCCGGAGGGGGGAAGACGTGGTCGGCGCGGGGTCGGGCGGTCCCTGGTGGGGTGGTGACCGCGGAAGGATGGCCGGAGCGCGCCATCCTATGACTCAAAACGGCCGTCTGACCAGGGGTTTCCCGAGACATATACGGCATTGTCAGTGGCGTGGTGTGCAATGGATCTCGTGCCCGCACTGGAAGAACCACTGAAGAAGGTGCTCGGCCCAGCCACCGCCAAGGTGATGGCCGAGCATCTCGGCCTGCACACGGTCGGCGATCTCCTGCACCACTACCCCCGCAGATACGAGGAGCGCGGCCAGCTCACCCACCTCGCCGACCTGCCCATGGACGAACACGTCACGGTGGTCGCCATGGTCGCCGACGCCCGACTGCACACGTTCGCCTCCTCCAAGGCGTCCCGCGGCAAGGGCCAGCGGCTGGAGGTCACGATCACCGACGGCAGCGGCCGGCTCCAACTGGTCTTCTTCGGCAACGGCGTCCACAAGCCCCACAAGGAACTCCTGCCGGGCACGCGCGCGATGTTCGCCGGCAAGGTCTCGGTCTTCAACCGCCGCCTCCAACTGGCCCACCCGGCCTACGAACTGCTCCGCGGCGACGACCCGGCCGAATCGGTGGAGACCTGGGCCGGAACCCTCATCCCGCTCTACCCGGCCACCGCCAAGCTCGAGTCCTGGAAGATCGGCAAGGCGATCCAGACGGTCCTGCCGAGCGTCCAGGAGGCCCTGGACCCGCTTCCACCGGCCCTCCGTGAGGGCCGCGGTCTGGTCTCCCTCCCCGAGGCCCTCCTCAAGATCCACCGCCCGCACACCAAGGCGGACATCGAGGACGCCCGCGCCCGCCTCAAGTGGGACGAGGCCTTCGTCCTCCAGGTCGCCCTGGCCCGCCGCCGCCACGCCGACGCCCAACTCCCGGCGGTGGCCCGCAGGCCCAGCCCCGACGGCCTCCTCACGGCCTTCGACGACCGTCTGCCGTTCACCCTCACGGACGGCCAGCAGAAGGTCTCGAAGGAGATCTTCGACGACCTGGCGACGGAGCATCCGATGCACCGCCTCCTCCAGGGCGAGGTGGGCAGCGGAAAGACCCTCGTCGCCCTGCGCGCGATGCTCGCGGTGGTCGACGCGGGCGGGCAGGCGGCCATGCTCGCGCCCACCGAGGTGCTGGCCCAGCAGCACCACCGCTCGATCACCGAGATGATGGGGGAGCTGGCGGAAGGCGGCATGCTGGGCGGCGCCGAGCACGCCACCAAGGTCGTCCTGCTCACCGGGTCGATGGGCACGGTCGCCCGCCGCCAGGCGATGCTCGACCTCGTCTCCGGCGACGCCGGCCTGGTGATCGGCACCCACGCCCTGATCGAGGACAAGGTCCAGTTCCACGACCTGGGCCTGGTGGTGGTGGACGAACAGCACCGCTTCGGCGTGGAACAGCGAGACGCCCTGCGCGGCAAGGGCAGACAACCTCCCCACCTCCTCGTCATGACCGCGACCCCCATCCCGCGCACGGTCGCGATGACGGTCTTCGGCGACCTGGAGACCTCGGTCCTGGACCAGCTCCCGGCCGGCCGCTCCCCGATCGCCACGCATGTCGTCCCCGCCGCCGACAAGCCCCACTTCCTGGCCCGCGCCTGGGAACGGGTCCGCGAGGAAGTCGGGAACGGCCACCAGGCGTACGTCGTCTGCCCGCGCATCGGAGACGAGGAGGAGGACCCGAAGAAGGCAAAGAAGTCGGCCGAGGACGAAGCCGAGAAGCGCCCCCCGCTGGCCGTCCTGGACGTCGCCGACCACCTCGCCAAGGGCCCGCTCAGCGGCCTGCGGGTGGAGGTCCTGCACGGCAGGATGCACCCGGACGACAAGGACGCGGTGATGCGCCGCTTCGCCGCCGGCGACACGGACGTCCTGGTCGCCACCACGGTCATCGAGGTCGGCGTGAACGTCCCCAACGCCACCGCCATGGTGATCATGGACGCCGACCGCTTCGGCGTCTCCCAGCTCCACCAGCTGCGCGGCCGAGTGGGCCGGGGTTCCGCCGCCGGCCTCTGCCTCCTGGTCACGGAGATGCCCGAGGCGAGCCCGGCCCGCCAGCGCCTGACGGCGGTGGCCTCGACCCTGGACGGCTTCGAGCTGTCGAGGATCGACCTGGAACAGCGGCGCGAGGGCGATGTCCTCGGCCAGGCCCAGTCGGGCGCCCGCTCCAGCCTCCGCGTCCTGGCGGTCATCGAGGACGAGGAGATCATCGCCGAGGCGCGGGAGGAGGCGACGGCGCTGGTGGCGAGGGACCCGGAGCTTGCCGACCTCCCGGGGCTACGAACGACCCTGGACGCCCTCTTGGACGAGGAGAGAGAGCAGTACTTGGAGAAGGGCTGAGTGGACGCGCCCCGAAAGGGGCGCGGGGCTGTGTCGAAATGCGGCTCCGCCGCGCGGGCGCGACCGGCCACATCGCGACCGCAGCCGCCGTCGCAGACCAGGCACCCACCCCCGTGGGCCTGCCAAACTGAATCCGTAAAGCCGCCCCCGATGAAGGACCCCCCATGACCCGCGTGATCGCCGGCCAGGCAGGCGGACGGCGCCTCGCCGTGCCGCCCGGCACAGGAACCCGGCCAACTTCGGACCGCGCACGCGAGGGCCTCTTCTCCACCTGGCAGTCCCTCCTCGGCGGCCCCCTGGACGGCGAACGCGTCCTCGACCTCTACGCCGGTTCAGGAGCCGTGGGCCTGGAGGCCCTCTCCCGGGGCGCGGCCCACACCCTCCTCGTCGAAGCCGACCCCAGAGCCGCCCGCGTCGTACGGGAGAACGCCAAGAGCCTGGGCCTGCCCGGCGCCGAGGTGAGGGCGGGCAAAGCGGAACAAATCGTCCAGTCACCGGCCCCCGCGCAGCCGTACGACCTCGTCTTCCTCGACCCCCCGTACGCCGTCTCGGACGACGATCTTCGGGAGATTCTCCTCACACTCCACTCGGGGGGCTGGCTAGCGCCGGAGGCGCTCGTCACCGTGGAGCGCAGCACCAGAGGCGGTGACTTCCACTGGCCGGCCGGCTTCGAGGCCCTCCGGTCCCGTCGCTACGGCGAGGGAACGTTTTGGTACGGTCGCGCCGCCTCTACGTGCGAAGACGCACGATGACCGGACCGGAGAGCGAGGGATCTCAAGTGCGCCGCGCCGTCTGTCCCGGGTCGTTCGACCCGATCACCAACGGACACCTCGACATCATTGCCCGTGCGTCCCGTCTCTACGACGAGGTCTACGTCGCGGTGATGATCAACAAGTCCAAGAAGGGCCTGTTCGAGATCGACGAGCGGATCGACCTGATCCGCCAGGTCACGGCCGACCACGGAAACGTCCGCGTCGAGGCGTTCCACGGCCTCCTCGTCGACTTCTGCAAGCAGCGCGACATCCCGGCCATCGTCAAGGGCCTGCGGGCCGTCAGCGACTTCGACTACGAGCTGCAGATGGCCCAGATGAACATCGGCCTGTCGGGCGTGGAGACACTCTTCGTGCCGACCAACCCCACCTACAGCTTCCTCTCGTCCTCCCTGGTCAAGGAGGTCGCCCAGTGGGGCGGGGACGTATCCCACCTGGTACCGGAGGCCGTTTTCGAGGCCCTCAACAAGCGTATTCACCGGGACTGATGGGGCTACAGTCGTCCCGTCCGTCTCCAACCCAGCTGTAGAGAGTGGCGAGCACAGGTGGACGTGCAGAAGAAGCTCGACGAGATCGTGACCATGGTCTCCGGCGCCCGGTCCATGCCCATGTCGGCGTCGTGCGTGGTCAACCGCGCCGAGCTGCTCGCGATGCTCGAAGAGTTGCGCCAGGCGCTGCCCGGCTCCCTCGCGCAGGCCCAGGAGCTCATCGGCGACCGGGACCAGATGGTCGAGCAGGCCCGCATGGAGGCCGGTCGGATCATCGAGACCGCGCACGCCGAGCGCGGCTCGCTGATCTCCGACACCGAGGTGGCCCGCCGCTCCCAGGCGGAGGCCGACCGGATCCTCGGCGAGGCCCGCAGGGAGGCCGAGGAGGTCCGCGCCGACGCCGACGACTACGTCGACTCCAAGCTCGCCAACTTCGAGGTCGTCCTCACCAAGACCCTCGGCTCGGTCGGGCGCGGCCGCGAGAAGCTCCTCGGCACCGGCCCGGGCCTGGACGAGCAGGGCTACGAGGACGAGGACGCCCCCGAGCGCAGCCACGACCCCGAGACCCTGCGCCGGGACGCCGACGCCTACGTCGACGTCAAGCTCGGCGCCTTCGAGGCGGTCCTCGCCAAGACCCTGGAGGCCGTCGGCAAGGGCCGCGCCAAGCTGCACGGCCGGATCGCCTCCGACGCCCTCGGCGCCCTGGCCGACGACAACACGACCTTCCAGCACTCCAGCGACGCCGACTACCTCGCCGACCTCGCGGCCCTCGCCGACCAGGACGACCGGGCGGCACAGGCGGCACAGGCGGCACAGGCCGAGCAGCAGCCCGCCGCCGCCCAGCAGCAGCCGCAGTACGACCAGCAGCCGGTGCAGCAGCCCGTGGTGCAGGATCCGTACGGCTACCCGCAGCAGCAGGACCCCTACGGCGGCTACCCCCAGCAGCAGCCCGCCTACGCCCAGCAGGACCCCTACGGCTACCAGCAGGCCGACCCCTACGCCTACCAGGGCTACGACACCGGTCAGCAGCCCGTCTACGACCCCCAGCAGCAGCCGGCCCAGCACCAGTCGTACGCCCTCGACGAGACCAGCCTCTTCGACACCGGCATGATCACGCCGGAGCAGCTGAGGGCCTACGAGCAGGGCCGCGGCCTGTAGGGAAGGGGCCGAAAGCCGGCGGATTGGGCCGACAGCGAAAGGTCCAGTATCCTGGCTCTTCGGTCGCGTCTGCGTATGCGATCACCGCTGCCCGGAGGAATCCTCCGGACGGCGTCCCTTTGAACTCGAAGATCGAAAGCAGGAATGGCTCCTCACGCACGCCTAGACCACCGCAACCCGTTCGTGTTCGACACGCACGAGCTGGGGCGGCGTCCTGGCGCGCTGCAGCGCCTGACCCGCACGATCGACGCTCCCGAGGACTTCGGTATCAAGGGGGTCATCGGAGTGCCGCAAGGCGTCCCGGTGGAGCTGGACCTCCGGCTCGAGTCGGTCATGGAAGGTGTGCTCGTCACAGGCACCGCCCGTGCACAGGCCGAGGGGGAGTGCGTAAGGTGTCTGGAGCCGGTCGAGCAGGAGCTCGAAGCGGACTTCCAGGAACTGTTCTCGTACCCTGACGCCGACGACCGGGGCCGCGTGATCGCGGAACCGGGCGACGACGCCGAGGACGACGAGGACAGGTACTTCATCGAGGACGGCTTGTTCGACCTCGAACCCGTGCTGCGTGATGCGGTGGTGCTCGCACTGCCGATGCAGCCGGTGTGCCAGGACGACTGTGCAGGGTTGTGCTCCGAGTGCGGAGCCCGCCTCACGGACGACCCGGACCACCACCACGACGCCGTCGACATCCGTTGGGCGGCTTTGCAGGGACTCGCCGGTTCCACGAAGGACGGCGAGAAGGACGAGATGAGCGGCGCTGACGCGGAAGCGGGCGTCGACGAGAAGCAGGAGAAGTAGCCGTGGCTGTTCCGAAGCGGAAGATGTCGCGCAGCAACACGCGCCACCGCCGGTCGCAGTGGAAGGCTGCGGTCCCCACCCTGGTTGCGTGCGAGCGCTGCCACGAGCCCAAGCTGCAGCACATTGCGTGCCCGTCTTGCGGCACCTACAACAAGCGCCAGGTCCTCGAAGTCTGAGCGGCCAGGTGAGAGGCACTGTGTCCAGTCCCAAGAAGGCGGATGACGCCAAGGCGGACCCAACCGCCAAGAAGAAAACGGACAACACGGCCTCGTCCCACACGCTTCTGGAAGGGCGGCTCGGCTACCAGCTCGAGTCCGCCCTTCTGGTGCGTGCGCTGACCCACCGTTCCTACGCGTACGAGAACGGCGGTCTGCCGACGAACGAGCGGCTGGAGTTCCTCGGTGACTCCGTCCTCGGCCTCGTCGTCACGGACACGCTGTACACGACCCACCCGGACCTGCCTGAGGGCCAGCTGGCCAAGCTCAGGGCAGCGGTGGTGAACTCTCGTGCGCTCGCGGAGGTGGGCCGCGGTCTCGACCTGGGTTCCTTCATCCGGCTCGGCCGCGGTGAAGAGGGCACGGGCGGCCGGGACAAGGCGTCCATCCTCGCCGACACCCTGGAAGCGGTGATCGGCGCGGTCTATCTCGACCAGGGCCTCGACTCGGCGTCCGAGCTGGTGCACCGGCTCTTCGACCCGCTGATCGAGAAGTCCTCGAACCTCGGAGCCGGCCTGGACTGGAAGACCAGTCTCCAGGAGCTCACCGCGACGGAGGGTCTCGGCGTGCCCGAGTACCTGGTCACGGAGACCGGCCCCGATCACGAGAAGACCTTCACTGCTGCCGCCCGCGTCGGAGGCGTCTCGTACGGCACCGGCACCGGCCGCAGCAAGAAGGAGGCGGAACAGCAGGCCGCCGAGTCCGCCTGGCGCGCCATCCGCGCCGCCGCGGACGAGCGGGCCAAGGCAGCCAAGACGGCAGCGGCAGCCGAAGAGGCCGCCGCGGCCGAGGAGGACGACGGTCCGTCGTCCGCCGCCTCCGCCTGAAGAACAGCGCGATGATCCGAGCGCCCGGTCCCTTCCCAGGGCCGGGCGCTCGCATCGTCCAGGGTCCTGCACGGGAGACGTGATGCCCGAATTGCCCGAGGTCGAGGTCGTACGGCGTGGCCTGGAGCGGTGGGTCGCCCACCGGGTCGTGGCCGAGACCGAAGTGCTGCACCCGCGTGCCGTACGACGGCACCTCGCCGGCGCCGACGACTTCACCCACCGGCTCAAGGGCCACCGCGTCGGCACCCCGAGCCGGCGCGGCAAGTACCTGTGGCTGCCGCTGGAGGACACCGACCAGTCGATCCTCGCCCACCTCGGCATGAGCGGTCAGCTGCTGGTGCAGCCGCACGAGGCACCGGACGAGAAGCACCTCAGAATCCGCGTGAGGTTCGCCGACGGCCTTGGCACCGAACTCCGCTTCGTCGACCAACGCACCTTCGGCGGACTGTCGCTGCACGACAACACCGTCGACGGGCTGCCGGACGTCATCGCGCACATCGCCCGCGACCCGCTCGACCCGCTGTTCGACGACGAGGCCTTCCACCAGGCACTGCGCCGGAAGCGGTCGACCATCAAAAGGGCGCTGCTCGACCAGTCGTTGATCAGCGGGGTCGGCAACATCTACGCGGACGAGGCTCTTTGGCGGGCCCGTCTCCATTACGAGCGACCGACCGCCGGCTTCACCCGCCCGCGCACCGCCGAACTCCTCGGCCATGTACGGGACGTGATGAACGCGGCCCTGGCCGTCGGCGGCACCAGCTTCGACAGCCTCTACGTCAACGTCAACGGCGAGTCGGGGTACTTCGACCGCTCGCTGGACGCCTACGGCAGGGAGGGGCTGCCCTGCCGGCGGTGCGGTACGCCGATGCGCAGGCGGCCCTGGATGAACCGGTCCAGCTACTTCTGCCCGAAGTGTCAGCGGGCGCCGCGCGTCTCGTCGTAACGCTCGCGGGCGGCCAGCACCTCGTCCATCCGGCTCTCCACGAAGTGGACGACGGACAGCAGGCGGTCGGCGACCTCGCGGCCGAGCGGGGTGAGTTCGTAGTCGACCCGCGGCGGGTTGGTCGGCTGGGCCTCGCGGTGCACCAGGCCGTCGCGCTCCAACGCCTGGAGGGTCTGCGAGAGCATCTTCTCGCTGACGCCGTCCACGCGCCGGCGCAGTTCGTTGAACCGGAACGATCCCTCGTGCAGTGCGCTCAGCGTCAGCCCGCCCCAGCGGCCCATGACATGTTCCAGCGTGGTGCGCGAGGGGCAGGCCCGGGCGAAGGCGTCGTACGGAGGATGCGCCTCCTCGGGACGGTCCTGGGTGCTGATGGTCATGGGTCAAGCGTAAGCGAGCACAGCGCTAACCAACAGGGTGCGCTAACTGTCGGTTAGCGCACTCTGGAGCGGTCGTACGACTCAGTAGCCGAAGAAGTACCGGGCCGGGTCTCTGACCTGGGGCCACGCAATCGATCAACGCTGCGACCTGCGACTTGGCCGTCGGCGGTTGTCAGCGGTGGCTGTGCTGGACGTCCGCCGCCGGCCCCGCGTCAGGCGAAGTAGGGGTTCGTCAGGTCGATGGAGAGGGAGTTGCCGAGGTTGTTGGTGAAAGTGGCCAGAGAGCCGTGGACCCCAGCTCCCTCGAACGGGTTGGAGTCCAGCAACGACACCAGCCACGCCAGGTTCTTGTCCTGGTCGAGCCGCGCGAAGAAACCCTCCGAGCCCAGCGAGCCGTCCCCGCAGCACACATACCCCGACCCGTCCGACAGCTCCGCCAGGCCCTGCGGATGCACATCGGCCCACGTCAGCCGCTCCGGATCCTTCGCCAGCAGCTCATCGAGGTCGAGCGGCTCGCCGACGTCGAACCAGGACAGCTCAGGACCGTCTACCTCGACCGCCCACGCGGAACCGTCAGCGCGAAACAGCCCATCCACGGCCGGCCGCTTGTTGGCCAGCCACAGATCGATGATGCCTTTGCTCACTTCGCCCCCAGACCGGTGATGCAGCCGGGCGACGCTTCGGCTCGGCGTTGCAAAGGTAAGGCACGTACCCAGTTCGGAAGATCGCGTATGCGGAGGGGTGCTGACCTGGTGAGACGCTGACCTGCACGTTCCTGGTCCATTCGCTGGTGTTGTTGTCCTGTCTTCCCCGTCGGGCGCTGCTCGATCGGGCACGCGGGGGCACGCTCTCCTGAGATCTGGTGCAGCGGCACCTTCCGGTCGGACGACGGCCGCTCTGCGGACCCAGCGGCACGCTTCACCGCGAACCCGTCCTTGGCCTCAGGGCAGACCACCCGCCTGGACCGGGTCGGCGCCGACTCCTACGTGCGGATCAGCCCGGCCCGCACCGAGGGGTACGCGGCACTGACGCTGTTCGGCATGGCGCTGTTCGTCTTCGCGGGCGCCGGATTCGCCCCCCGGGCGAACTCCACTGGCCGACCCGAACTCCGCTCCGGACGCGTCGGCCGCGCAGGGCTCCGACTCGGTCAGGCAGGGATCATCCTGCTGCTGGGTGCCGCGCTCTGCGTAATCATCGCGTTCCTGAGCCCACTGCTGGGCGGCTGACTGAGCCGCCGCAGGAAGTGCGCTGCGCCTCGGTGCTCCTGAACGCGGGGGAGAGCATCAAGGCACTCAGCGAGTACCCGGGTCATCACGACCCAGGGTTGACGCTGCGGACGTACACCCACCTGATGTCGTCGAGTGGGACCCGTACCCGGGCCGCCGTGGACCGTGTCCTTCCGGAGAGCGCGGCTGACGGCCCGGAGACGGCCCAGGACGATTCCCAGGCCGCTGACCTGCGGTTGTCTCAGTAGCCGAAGTCCTGCGTCCACCAGGGGCCGCCCGAACCGAGGTGCACCCCGACCCCGAGGGTCTTGAAGTCGCAGTTCAGTATGTTGGCGCGGTGGCCCTCGCTGTTCATCCAGGCGTCCATGACGGCCTCGGCGGTGGCCTGGCCCCGGGCTATGTTCTCGCCGCCCAGGTTGGCTATGCCGGCGGCCGCGGCCCGGTCCCAGGGCGTCTTGCCGTCCGGGTCGGTGTGGTCGAAGAAGTCCCGCGCGGCCATGTCCTCGCTGAACGCCTCGGCCAGCTTGGTCAGCGAGGAGTTCACGGACAGCGCGCTGCAGCCGACCTTGGCCCGCTCCTCGTTCACCAGCTTGAGCACCTCGGCCTCGGCGGCGGCCGCCTCGGACACGGTGATCGGCGCGGCGGTCTTCACCGGCGCCTTGGTGGCCGTCCTGGCCGGCGCGGGCGTCGCCTCCTTGGACGGCGTGGCGCTGGGCGCCGGCTTCTCGGACGCCGTCTTCGTCGGTGTGGGCGACGCGGCGGCGGAGGTGGAGGCGGGCGCGGAGGCCGTCTCCGTGGGCGAGCCGGAGCGCTGGGTGTCACGGCTGGTCGAGGAGCCGGTGTCCCGGCTCTCGGCGCTGCCGGAGGTGCCGCCCTGTTCGGCGGCCGTGTTGCTGGGCGCCCCGTCGGCCTGTACCTGGTCGCCGCCGGTGGTGCCGGTGTTCCCGCCGAGCTTGTAGTTCTCCAGGCCCGGCACCATGCCGGTGGCCACCGCGACGGTACCGATGGCGACGGCGGCCGAGACCCCGAGCAGACCCGTGCGCATGGGCCGTGCGGCCTTCTTCTTGCGCCGGTGCCCGCTGCCGCCCGCCGGGGAGCCGCCGATGACCGGGGCGAACTCCTCGGTGGAGAAGACGGCCGTGTCGTCGGCCCGGGCGTAGCCGTTGCCGGTGGCGTACAGATAGGCGGAGCTGCGCGCGTTGGCGTCGGCGTACTCCTCCTGGTGCAGGTAGGCCGCGGTGCCCGTCCCGAAGCGGAGGCCCGCGTACGAGTCCTGCGGGTCGTGGCCGCCCGAGTACGGGCCGTCGTTCTCCGTGCCCCCCGTGGCGCGGCCCGTGGCGGCGCGGCCGGCGGCGGAGCGTCGGTGGCGTCCCATGTCCTTGCCTTCTTCCCTCGTCCTCGCGGTCCGGGCCGACCAGGGGCCGGTGTGGCCAATGACTCCTTCTGGTCGACCAGACTCATCCGATCGAGTGAGTTTCAGATGAGATTCATTGGGTCGGGACGGTACCGCATGGCGGTGAAGGCGGAAGTGTTCCGAGTGACATTGGCCGGTTAGGTTGCACCCATGAGCGAGGATGTGCGACTGGTCGCCTGGGTACGTGGACGTGTACAGGGAGTGGGATTCCGCTGGTTCACGCGGGCCAAGGCGCTGGAGATCGGCGGCCTGAGTGGTTTTGCTCTCAATTTGGGCGACGGCCGCGTCCAGGTGGTCGCGGAGGGCTCCCGGACGGGCTGCGAAGGGCTGCTGGCCTGGCTCCAGGGCGATGACACGCCCGGGCGGGTCGAGGGTGTCACCGAGATCTGGGACACACCCCGCGGCGGTTACGAGGGCTTCGCCATCCGCTGACTCCGCTCCGTGAAGCCCCGCAGGTGGAAGCGGAGTGAACTGCCACCGGCATGTGCCCGAAGCAGGAATGGCCTGGTGGTTGCCAAGAATCGCTTGTCGTGGCAGGCTCCGCAGATAAAGATGATCGCCATGTCCTGAGGGCCCCGCAGGAGTCGCAGCGCCGCCGGTCCTGAGCCGCGCGCGCCCGGGTTCGCCCGCCAATACAGGGCGTGATCGTGTTGACCGTCAAACTTTTTGGTGAGACGCTGAAAGCCCCGCGCACCTTAGCTGTTTGGCATGGAGCAACAGGCGAGTAACACTCGGATGTGTCAAGCACCGCGGGTGCGATCCCTCACGACCCACACCGCTTCGGTCGGTCACTCAGTGTGGAGGACCATCCATCATGGCAAAGGCGCTTCTCGGTTACGTCGGCGGCTCTGACCCGCGACTCCTCGCCGAGATGCGACGGCTCCAGCAGCGTGTCCACGACCTCGAATCCGAGCTTGTACGGATTCAGGCCGAGAACGACGCGCTGACGGCTGCCGCTTCTCCCGACAGGATCATGGAGAGCATCGACGCAAACCAGGCGGAGCCTGCGCTCACCTGATCGCTGCATCGCTCCACAACAGCACGTGCGGCGGTTGGGCAGCCCTTTCAACCGCTAAGTTGTCAAGATCTGCAAGGGACGCCCCGGCGTCCCTTCTTTTCTTCGCTGTCCCTCCGGGTGGCCCCCGCACCCCTGCGCCCGGCCCCTTCCAGCCCCGCGCATCCTTTCACCCTCTTTAACGTCTGGTGTGCCCTGCATGTTCATGCGCGAAACCGCGAGGTTGCGAGGGGTCGTGGAGTGCGGTAGCGCCGCCGGGTAAAGTCCGACGGCGTGCATCTCAAGGCCCTGACCCTTCGCGGGTTCAAGTCGTTCGCCTCGGCGACCACGCTCCGGTTCGAGCCGGGGATCACGTGTGTCGTCGGTCCGAACGGCTCGGGCAAGTCCAACGTCGTGGACGCGCTCACCTGGGTCATGGGTGAGCACAGCGCCAAGTCGCTGCGCGGCGGCAAGATGGAGGACGTCATCTTCGCCGGCACCACCGGCCGCCCGCCGCTGGGCCGCGCCGAGGTGTCCCTGACCATCGACAACTCCGACGGCGCGCTGCCCATCGAGTACGCCGAGGTCACCATCACGCGGATCATGTTCCGCAACGGCGGCAGCGAGTACCAGATCAACGGCGACACGTGTCGCCTCCTCGACATCCAGGAACTGCTCTCCGACTCCGGCATCGGCCGCGAGATGCACGTCATCGTCGGCCAGGGCCAGCTCGACTCCGTCCTGCACGCCGACCCGATGGGCCGCAGGGCCTTCATCGAGGAGGCGGCCGGCGTCCTCAAGCACCGCAAGCGCAAGGAGAAGGCCCTCCGCAAGCTGGACGCGATGCAGGCCAACCTCGCGCGCGTGCAGGACCTCACCGACGAGCTCCGCCGCCAGCTCAAGCCCCTCGGCCGCCAGGCGGCGGTGGCGCGCAGGGCCGCCGTCATCCAGGCGGACCTGCGCGACGCGCGGCTGCGCCTGCTCGCCGACGACCTCGTACGACTGCGCCAGGCGCTGCAGACCGAGATCGCCGACGAGGCCGCCCTCAAGGAGCGCAAGGAAGCCGCCGAGCAGGAGCTGAAGAAGGCCCTCCAGCGCGAGGCGCTCCTGGAGGACGAGGTACGCCGGCTCACCCCGCGCCTCCAGCGCGCCCAGCAGACCTGGTACGAGCTGTCCCAGCTGGCCGAGCGGGTACGCGGCACCATCTCGCTGGCCGACGCTCGGGTGAAGAGCGCCACCTCCACGCCGCCCGAGGAGCGGCGTGGCCGCGACCCCGAGGACATGGAGCGCGAGGCCCACCGCATCCGTGAGCAGGAGGCCGAGCTGGAGGCGGCCCTGGAGGCGGCTCAGCACGCCCTCGACGACACCGTCGCGCACCGCGCCGAACTGGAGCGCGAACTGGCCCACGAGGAGCGGCGCCTGAAGGACGTGGCCCGCTCCATCGCCGATCGCCGGGAGAGCCTGGCCCGGCTGAACGGCCAGGTCAACGCGGCCCGTTCGCGTGCCGGCTCGGCCCAGGCCGAGATCGACCGGCTGGCCGCCGCCCGCGACGAGGCCCAGGAGCGAGCGGTGTCGGCGCAGGAGGAGTACGAGGCGCTGAAGGCGGAGGTCGACGGCCTCGACGCCGGTGACGAGGAACTGGCCGAACAGCACGAGCAGGCCAGGCTGCGGCTCGCCGAGGCGGAGGCGGCGCTGACCGCGGCGCGTGAGGCGACCACCGCGGCGGAACGCAGCCGCGCCGCGACCCAGGCCCGCCGCGAGGCGCTGGCACTGGGCCTGCGCCGCAAGGACGGCACCGGCATACTGCTCGGCGCCCGGGACCGCCTGACCGGAGTCCTGGGCCCGGCGGCGGAACTGCTGACGGTGACCCCGGGCCACGAGGTGGCCCTGGCGGCGGCCTTCGGCACGGCGGCCGACGCCATCGCCGTAACGACCCCGGCCTCGGCAGCCGATGCGATCCGCCTCCTCCGCAAACAGGACGGAGGCCGAGCAGCCCTCCTCCTCTCGGACGCCCCTGAACTGCCCCATCCTGAGGCGCCCCGGTCCGAAGCGCCCCAAAGGGGCGCGGGGAACGGCGCGACCAGCCACGACGCACCCGCACCCGACCCACGACCCCTCCCGGCACCCCCCTCCGCGGCACCCCCCGCCGGGACGCCCGCCGGGACGCCCGCCGCCGATCTCGTCCGCGGCCCCGCCGACCTCATGCCCGCCGTCCGCCGCCTCCTGCACGGCATCGTCGTGGTCGACACCCTCGAAGCCGCCGAGGAGCTCGTCTACCGCCACCCCCACCTCACCGCCGTCACCGCCGAAGGCGACCTCCTCGGCGCGCACTTCGCACACGGCGGCTCCGCGGGCGCCCCCAGCCTCCTCGAAGTACAGGCCTCCGTCGACGAGGCCGCCGCCGAACTGGAAGAGCTGGCGGTCCGCTGCGAGGCGCTGACCGAGGCCCAGCAGGCGGCCCAGGAACACCGCAAGGCGTGCACCGCACAGGTCGAGGAGCTGGCGGAACGCCGCCGCGCCGCCGACCGGGAGAAGTCGGCCGTCGCCCAGCAGCTCGGCCGGCTCGCCGGACAGGCGCGCGGCGCGGCCGGCGAGGCGGAACGTTCCACGGCCGCCGCCGCCCGCGCCCAGGAGTCCCTCGACAAGGCCCTGGAAGAGGTCGAGGTACTGGCCGAGCGGCTCGCCGTGGCCGAGGAGATGCCGGTCGAGGAGGAACCGGACACCTCGGTACGGGACCGGCTGGCCGCCGACGGCGCCAACGCCCGCCAGACCGAGATGGAGGCCCGCCTCCAGGTCCGTACCCACGAGGAGCGGGTCAAGGGCCTCGCCGGCCGCGCCGACTCCCTCGACCGCGCCGCCCGCGCGGAACGCGAGGCACGCGCGCGTGCGGAACAGCGCCGGGCCCGGCTGCGCCACGAGGCCGCGGTCGCGGAGGCCGTCGCCTCCGGCGCCCGGCAGCTGCTCGCGCATGTGGAGGTCTCGGTCGGCCGGGCCGACCGGGAGCGGGACGCCGCCGAGGCCGCGAAGGCCCGGCGCGAGCAGGAGCTGACCGCCGCCCGCAACACCGGCCGTGACCTCAAGGCGGAACTCGACAAACTCACGGATTCAGTTCACCGGGGTGAGGTACTCGGCGCCGAGAAACGGCTGCGGATCGAGCAGCTGGAGACCAAGGCGCTGGAGGAACTCGGTGTCGAACCGGCGGGACTCGCCGAGGAGTACGGCCCGCACCAGCTGGTGCCGCCCTCGCCCCCCGCCGAGGGCGAGGTGCTGCCGGAGGACCCCGAGCATCCGCGCAACCAGCCCAAGCACTTCCACCGGGCCGAACAGGAACGGCGGCTCAAGGCGGCCGAGCGGGCCTACCAGCAGCTCGGCAAGGTCAACCCGCTCGCCCTGGAGGAGTTCGCGGCCCTTGAGGAACGGCACAAGTTCCTCAGCGAGCAGCTGGAGGACCTGAAGAAGACCCGCACCGACCTGCTTCAAGTGGTGAAGGAGGTCGACGAGCGGGTCGAACAGGTCTTCACGGAGGCGTTCCGGGACACGGCCCGGGAGTTCGAGGGCGTCTTCAGCCGTCTCTTCCCGGGCGGCGAGGGACGGCTGATCCTGACCGACCCCGACAACATGCTCACCACGGGTGTGGACGTCGAGGCCCGGCCGCCGGGCAAGAAGGTCAAGCGGCTCTCCCTGCTGTCGGGTGGCGAACGCTCGCTGACCGCCGTCGCAATGCTGGTCTCGATCTTCAAGGCGCGGCCCAGCCCGTTCTACGTCATGGACGAGGTCGAGGCGGCCCTGGACGACACCAACCTCCAGCGGCTGATCCGCATCATGCAGGAGCTCCAGGAGTCGTCGCAGCTGATCGTGATCACGCACCAGAAGCGCACGATGGAGGTCGCCGACGCGCTCTACGGCGTCTCCATGCAGGGCGACGGTGTGTCGAAGGTCATCAGCCAGCGGCTTCGCTGACGCTGGGTCTTGGCCGACTTCGGCTGCGGGTGCGTTGTGGCTGGTCGCGCCCCGTGGCGGAGCCGCAAATCGATACAGCCCCGCGCCCCTTGGGCACGTCACCTCCTCCCATCCTTCAAGAAGTGAACGCATTTCCCTTGCGTGGTCTCTGCAACGTCACACCTCACCCCCTATTGACTTCGAAACTTGAAGGCATAGTCTCTGCAACGTTGCTTTTACCTTCAGGTGTGAGCGGTGTGAACTTGTGCGCCACTTGAACCTGAGAGGGCTCACCCCCACCCCCCGGCAGCGCTGCCGGGTGGCCCGAGGAGTTTTCTGTGACCAGCACTGCGCAGGCACCCAATTCAGGAGCCGGGACGGCTCACCCCGATCATCTCGGGCATGTCATCTTCATCGCGGCGGCCGCCGCGATGGGCGGTTTCCTCTTCGGCTACGACAGCTCCGTCATCAACGGCGCCGTCGAGGCCATCCGAAGCCGCTATGACATCGGGTCCGCCGCCCTGGCCCAGGTCATCGCCATCGCCCTGATCGGCTGTGCCATCGGCGCCGCGACCGCCGGCCGGATAGCCGACCGGATCGGCCGTATCCGCTGCATGCAGATCGCCGCCGTGCTGTTCACCGTCAGCGCCGTCGGCTCGGCGCTGCCCTTCGCCCTGTGGGACTTCGCCTTCTGGCGGATCATCGGCGGCTTCGCCATCGGCATGGCCTCCGTCATCGGCCCCGCCTACATCGCCGAGGTCGCTCCGCCCGCCTACCGCGGCCGTCTCGGTTCCTTCCAGCAGGCCGCGATCGTCATCGGCATCGCCGTCTCGCAGCTGGTCAACTGGGGTCTGCTCAACGCCGCCGGCGGCGACCAGCGCGGCAAGCTGATGGGCCTGGAGGCCTGGCAGGTCATGCTCGGCGTCATGGTGATCCCGGCCGTCCTCTACGGCCTGCTCTCCTTCGCCATCCCCGAGTCCCCGCGCTTCCTGCTCTCCGTCGGCAAGCGTGACCGCGCCCGCGCGATCCTCGAAGAGGTCGAGGGCAAGAGCGTCGACCTGGACGCCCGCGTCGCCGACATCGAGCACGCGATGAAGAGCGAGCACAAGTCGACGTTCAAGGACCTGCTCGGCGGCTCCTTCTTCTTCAAGCCGATCGTCTGGGTCGGTATCGGTCTCTCGGTCTTCCAGCAGTTCGTCGGCATCAACGTCGCCTTCTACTACTCCTCGACGCTGTGGCAGTCGGTCGGTGTCGACCCGACGGACTCGTTCCTCTACTCCTTCACGACGTCGATCATCAACATCATCGGCACCGTGATCGCGATGATCTTCGTGGACCGGATCGGCCGCAAGCCGCTGGCCCTCATCGGCTCGGTCGGCATGGTCGTCGGCCTCGCCCTGGAGGCCTGGGCCTTCTCCTACCACCTGGTCGACGGCAAGCTCCCCGCCGCGCAGGGCTGGACCGCGCTGGTCGCCGCGCACATCTTCGTCCTCTTCTTCGCCCTGTCCTGGGGTGTGGTCGTCTGGGTCTTCCTCGGCGAGATGTTCCCGAACAGGATCCGCGCCGCCGCGCTGGGCGTGGCCGCCTCGGCGCAGTGGATCGCCAACTGGGCCATCACCGCGAGCTTCCCGTCGCTGGCCGACTGGAACCTCTCCGCGACCTACGTGATCTACACGGTCTTCGCGGCCCTCTCCATCCCGTTCGTCCTCAAGTACGTCAAGGAGACGAAGGGCAAGTCCCTGGAGGAGATGGGCTGACCCTCGTCACGAGGCTCCCGACTCGAGGAGAAGGGCCAAGTCCCCGCTGCCCCTCTCCTCGTACCCCCCGCCGCCCCGCCCGGTCACTGCCCGGGCGGGGCGGCGGTTCACGCTTCTCCTGTCACTCGATCCGCCGTGCCCCCCGTCTTCCGCCTACGCCGGAAGCGCCGGAAGCACGGCCTCTGCGAACAGCCGCAGGCTTCGCCAGCCCTCCTCCAGGGGCATGCCGCCTGCCAGCGGGTGGAGGACCAGGTTGTCCAGGCCGGCCGTCACGCATTCCTCCGGCGTGAGGATGCGGTAGACGCCCTCCGCGCGGAGTTCCTCCACCGTCGTCGCCGACGAGCGCACCGCCGAGTGGATGTCGCCGGACTGCCAGGACGCGTAGGTGAGGGCCTCGTGCAGGAAGTGCTGCCCGTACCGATCCCACGCCCGGTCCGGGTCCTCGGCGATGTGCAGCAGCGGTGTCTCCGCCGTGGGCATCATCGTCCAGCCCTCCGTGCCGTACTCGGTGAGCTTCTCCTTGTAGTACGCCTCCAGCTCCGGCAGATGCGCGCTGGGGAAGAACGGCAGGCCGAGCCGGGCGGCGCGGCGGGCGGCGGCCTTGGAGGAGCCGCCGACCAGCAGCAGCGGATGCGGATCGGTGAAGGGGCGCGGTGTGACCCGCACCGTGCGGCCCCGGTACTCGAACTCCTCCCCGGTCCACGCCTTGAGCACCGTCTCCAGCACCTCGTCCTGCAGCCGGCCCCGCCGCTTCCACTCCACGTCGAACAGGGCGTACTCCTCCGGCCGGTAGCCGATCCCGGCCACCGTCACCAGCCGGCCCCCGCCGAGCAGGTCGAGCACCGCGATGTCCTCCGCCAGCCGCAGCGGGTCGTGCAGCGGGCCGATCACCGCCGACACGGTCACCGCGATGTTCCGGGTCGCCCCGAACACCGCGCCCGCGAAGACGAACGGCGACGGCAGCCAGTTGTTGTCGACCCCGTGGTGTTCCTCGGTCTGGACCGTGGTGACCCCGTGCTCGTCGGCGTACGCGGCCATCTCCACGGCGGTCCGGTAGCGGGCGCCCAGGGAAGCGGAGTCGGCCCCGGGCTCGACGAGGTTGAAGCGGACGACCGAGACGGGCATGGGAGTTCCCCTTCACCTTCGCCGGGCGGGTGTGGCGGGGACAGTAGCTGACGGTGCGTCAGACAGCCAGAGTCGCGCGCTCCCCGGCCGCGGCCGGCACCACCGCCGGCTTCGGCAGCACCGCGTACAGCAGACCCGAGACGACGATCGTCGCGATCCAGCCCAGCCCGTACCGGCCCACGGGGTTGTTCGCGGCGAACGGGCCGGTGAACCAGTCGGACCTGGTGAACAGGGACCCGGCCAGCAGGCCGAGCGCCCAGGCCGTGACGGCGGCGGGGGAGAAGCCCGCCCGGTACCAGTAGGCGCCGGTGCGGGTGGTGTCGAGGAGCGCGGTGGCGTCGTACTCCCGCCGCCGGAGCATGTCGGTCCCGAACACGCCCACCCATGCCGAGAACGCCACCGCCAGCAGCGACAGGAAGGCGATGAACGAGCTCATGAACGAGGTCGCCGCCAGCATCAGCACCCCGCCGAGGACCAGTGAGATCACCGCGTTGACGGAGACCGCCCAGGGGCGGGGGATCCGGAAGCCGAGCGTCTGCGCGGTGAAGCCCGCCGAGTACATCGACATCGCGTTGATCAGCACCATCCCGATCAGCGCGATCAGCAGATAGGGGACGGCGAGCCACAGCGGGAGGATCTCGCCGAGGAAGGAGACCGGGTCGGCGGCCTTGGCGAGATCCGGCGTGCCGGTCGCCACCACCGCACCCATCAGGACCATGGGGAGGACGACGAGCACGGCGCCGCCGACCGTGTTGCGTACGATCGCCGCCGAGGACGCCGTACCCGGCAGATACCGCGTGAAGTCCGGCGAGGCCGGAGCCCAGCTCATCCCGCCCGCCGCGATCAGTCCGACCCCGGTCACCATCGCGGCCGTGGGGCCGGCGGCCTGTCCGAACACCCGGTCCCAGTCCGTCTCCACGATCAGACGGCCGAGGACCAGCAGGGTGAAGGCGCCGAACAGCCAGGTCGCCCACCGGTTGCAGCGCTGCACCGCCTTGATGCCCATGCCCGAGATCGCGAACGTGGTGATCACGAAGAGCAGGAGGGTGACGATGATCAGGGCTGTGTTGCTCCTGATCCCGAAGAGGATGTCCAGGACCGTCAGCAGCGCATAGGCGCCGGTCACCGCGTTGATCGTCTCCCAGCCCCAGCGCGCCACCCAGATCAGCGCGCCGGGCAGCAGATTGCCGCGCTGCCCGAAGACCGCGCGGGACAGGGCCATGCCCGGTGCGCCACCCCGTTTGCCCGCGATGCCGACCAGCCCCACCAGGCCGTACGACACGATCGGCGCGACGGTGCCGACCACCAGCGCCTGCCAGAAGTTCAGTCCGAACGAGACCGTCAGACTCGCACCCACGGTGAGCAGCAGGACGGTGATGTTGGCGGCGATCCAGGTGGGGAGCAGTCCACGGGGTGTCCCGGTGCGCTCGGAGTCGGGGACCGGTTCGATGCCCCGGGTTTCGAGGCCGTGCTGCTCCAGTGACTCTTCCAGATGTTCGAGGGCGCCATCGTGGTGGGCGGGGGTGCTCACGAGCAGCCATCGTACTTTAGTCTGACGAATCAACCCAAAGGTGACATCTCGGTTCGAGGGATCGTCCGGAAACTCCCTCGCGAGGGAGCAAAGTCGTGCCCGGGGGAGGGATGGATACTGGACGCGTTATGGAAACCGTCATCCTTGCTGTAGTCATCGCCGTGGTCGTGCTCGGCGCGATCGGCGGGCTCGTCATCGGCAGCCGGCGCAAGAAGTCGCTGCCCCCGCCGCCGCCCGCCGCGCCCGACATCACCGCGCCCCCGGCCGAGCCGCACGTCGGCGACGAGGCCGAGACGCCGCGCGACGAACCGCGCCGGACGATAGAGGAGGTCGACCTTCCCGACGGCTCGGCTCCCGTCGTCCTGGAAGAGCCCCCGGCTCCCGAGATCGAGATCCCCGAGCCCACGGCCGGCCGCCTGGTCCGGTTGCGTGCCCGGCTCTCCCGCTCCCAGAACGCCCTCGGCAAGGGGCTGCTCACGCTGCTCTCGCGCGAGCACCTCGACGACGACACCTGGGAGGAGATCGAGGACACCCTGCTCACCGCCGACGTCGGTGTGCAGCCCACCACCGAATTGGTCGAACAGCTGCGCGAGCGCGTCAAGGTGCTCGGCACCCGCACCCCCGAGGAGCTGCGCGGGCTGCTGCGCGAGGAGCTGCTCAAGCTGGTCGGTACGGAGGCCGACCGCGCGGTGAAGACCGAGCCCGCCGACCGCAAGCCCGGCATCGTGATGGTCGTCGGCGTGAACGGCACCGGCAAGACCACCACCACCGGCAAGCTCGCGCGCGTGCTCGTCGCCGACGGCCGTACGGTCGTCCTCGGCGCCGCCGACACCTTCCGGGCCGCCGCCGCCGACCAGCTCCAGACCTGGGGCGAGCGGGTGGGTGCCTACACCGTGCGCGGGCCGGAGGGCGGCGACCCCGCCTCCGTCGCGTTCGACGCGGTGAAGGAGGGCAAGGAGATGGGGGTGGATGTCGTACTGATCGACACCGCCGGGCGTCTTCATACCAAGACCGGGCTCATGGACGAGCTCGGCAAGGTCAAGCGGGTCGTCGAGAAGCACGCCCCGCTGGACGAGGTGCTGCTCGTCCTGGACGCCACCACCGGCCAGAACGGCCTGGTCCAGGCCCGGGTGTTCGCCGAGGTCGTCGACATCACCGGCATCGTGCTCACCAAGCTGGACGGCACCGCCAAGGGCGGCATCGTGATCGCGGTCCAGCGCGAACTGGGCGTCCCCGTGAAGCTCATCGGCCTCGGCGAGGGCGCGGACGACCTGGCACCGTTCGAGCCGGAGGCGTTCGTGGATGCCCTTATCGGTGACTGACCCCGGGAGGGTGAATTTACCCGCCGCTGCGGCGAGAGCCCCCGTGAACCTTCGAGCCCTCGTGAACCTTCGTGAGAAGCGCCCGATCCCTACCGTGCAGTCGGGGACGGGCGCTTCGGCGTACCGGCCCCTGCGGCTACGCCCGTGACCGGTGCGCCACGTACGCCAGTGTCCCCAGCAGCAGCCTCGCCGCCGGCGGCTTCGTCGCCGAGTCCAGGGCCGGTGGCCGCAGCCAGCGCACCGGGCCCAGGCCGCCCCGGTCGGACGGCGGCGCGGTGATGTACGCACCCGGGCCGAGGCCGCGCAGGTCCAGGGAGGTCGGGTCGTCCCAGCCCATGCGGTAGAGCAGTCCGGGAAGTTCGGCGGCGACGCCGGGGGCGACGAGGAAGTGGGCGCGGCCCTCCGGGGTGGCGATGACCGGGCCGAGCGGCAGACCCATCCGCTCCAGGCGAACCAGGGCCCGGCGCCCGGCGGCCTCGGCGACCTCGACCACGTCGAACGCGCGGCCGGCCGGCAGCATCACCGCCGCGCCCGGGAACTCGCCCCAGGCCTTGGTGACCTCGTCGAGCGTGGCCCCCGCGGACACCTGGGGCGCGAAGTCCAGCGGATGCGCTCCCGGCGCGGGACAGTCGGCGTGCCCGCACGAGCACGCGCCGGCCGCGGCCCGGGCGCCCGGGACCACGTCCCAGCCCCACAGGCCGGTGAACTCGGCGACGGCGGTGCAATCCGATGAACGACCGCGCCGGCGCGTGCCGGAGCGGATCTCGCGAATGCCGCCGATCGTGAAGCCCATGCCCCCTCCAACGGGTCCGGCGCGCCGGTGGTTACGACACGGAACGAGACCGAAACGGAACGTGACGCTACGGCTCCGCCTTCCCTGACGGCCGCAAGGTCAAGGCAGCGCCTGGAAGCGCTGCCGGTGGTGCACCTGGGGCTGCGCGCCCCCGAGTGCATCGCTCCGCCTACTCCCGGCCGTCCTATGTCAAGTGAATCGCGCCAAGGGTGTCGCGAGTTCATTCGAAGGGGTGGCGAATGGTGGCGTTTCCGGGATCGCCATGGCTGGAGCAGTGATCGTAGGATTACTTTGAGTGCACGAGGCCTGGGGGCACATGCACTCGTGGGTATGCCGGAGGCAACTCGGTATCCCGTTCGAAGGGTGAGAACTAGCGGACGGGCGGCCGTATTTACCGGCATTCTGATAGGGCTTGGCGCATCCGGCAACAAGTGGTCTCAGGGATGGGGGCGTTCCAGTGGGCGGCAACGGCGGAAGCGGGACGACCGCGGCCAGTACGGACAAGCGCCCCAATGAGCTGCTCAACTCGTGGTTCGTGCGCAGCGGCTGGTCCAAGGGCGAGCTGGCGCGGCAAGTGAACCGCAGGGCACGCCAGTTGGGGGCCAACCACATCTCGACCGACACGTCGAGGGTGCGCCGCTGGCTCGACGGGGAGAACCCGCGCGAGCCGATCCCGCGGATCCTCTCCGAGCTGTTCTCCGAGCGCTTCGGCTGTGTCGTCTCGGTCGAGGACCTCGGTCTGCGGGCCGCCCGCCAGTCACCCTCGGCGACCGGCGTCGACCTGCCCTGGACGGGCCCGCAGACGGTGGCCCTGCTCAGCGAGTTCTCGCGCAGCGACCTGATGCTGGCGCGGCGCGGCTTCCTCGGAACGTCGCTGATCCTGTCGGCGGGCCCGTCCCTCATCGAGCCCATGCAGCGCTGGCTCGTCCCCTCGCCCACCGCCCCGCAGCAGCCCCCCGAGCCGGCGGCCGACTCCCGCCGCCCAGGCCGCCTCTCCAAGCCCGAGCTGGAGCTGCTGGAGTCCACCACGGTGATGTTCCGCCAGTGGGACGCCCAGTGCGGCGGCGGCCTGCGCCGCAAGGCGGTCGTCGGCCAGCTGCACGAGGTCACCGACCTCCTCCAGGAGCCCCAGCCCGAGACCACCACCCGCAAGCTCTTCCAGGTCGCCGCCGAGCTGGCGGAGCTGGCCGGCTGGATGTCCTACGACGTCGGGCTCCAGCCCACCGCCCAGAAGTACTTCGTGCTCGCCCTGCACGCGGCCAAGGAGGCCGGTGACAAGCCGCTGGGCTCGTACGTCCTCTCCAGCATGAGCCGCCAGATGATCCACCTCGGCCGGCCCGACGACGCCCTGGAGCTGATCCACCTCGCCCAGTACGGCAGCCGGGACTGCGCGAGCCCGCGCACCCAGTCGATGCTGTATGCGATGGAGGCCCGCGCCTACGCCAACATGGGCCAGCCCGGCAAGTGCAAGCGGGCGGTCCGGATGGCCGAGGACACCTTCGCCGAGGCCGACGAGTGGGACGAGCCGGACCCCGACTGGATCCGCTTCTTCTCCGAGGCCGAGCTCTACGGCGAGAACAGCCACTCCTTCCGCGACCTCGCCTATGTCGCCGGCCGCAGCCCCACCTACGCCTCGCTGGCGGAGCCCCTGATGCAGCGGGCCGTGGAGCTTTTCGCCAAGGACAGCGAGCACCAGCGGTCGTACGCACTGAACCTCATCGGCATGGCCACCGTGCACCTGCTGCGGGGCGAGCCCGAGCAGAGCACGGTTCTCGCCTCCGAGGCCATGGGCATCGCCAAGAAGGTGCGCTCCGAGCGCGTGAACACTCGTATCCGAAAGACGGTGGACTCCGCCGTCCGCGACCACGGTGATCTCGCCGTGGTCGTCGACCTCACCGAACAGCTCGCCGTCGATCTGCCGGAGACCGCCGAGGCGGTCTGAACCCCGGCACACCACGGACCCCGGCCGCGGCCGGCCCTCCCGAACTGCCCGACTCGGCTCCCCCACGCCAGGTCATCGGAAGGCCGCCGCGGCCGGTTCTCTCCGTCCGGGAGAAGGTTGCGCCACGATAACGATCCCGCAGCCCGGTATCTCGCAGTTCATCGACGCGTAACACGCAGGGCGTCTTCGTCACTCCGGCGAAACAACGAGGGGCAACGACCGAAACGGCGCTGCGCCAATCTCATGGCGCATAACCGGCCCACCCCCCGCTTGAACCGGACCGCTCTCAGGCATCGCCCGCACACAGGGCCGTACCAATCGACGAGGAGACGCCGATGGCACCAGCCATCATGCTTGCCGCGGAGGCACCCAAGCTGTCCTCCGCGAACACAGGCTTCATGCTCATCTGTTCCGCCCTGGTGCTGCTCATGACGCCGGGCCTCGCCTTCTTCTACGGAGGCATGGTCCGCGTCAAGAGCACCCTGAACATGCTGATGATGAGCTTCGTCAGCATCGGGATCGTCACCATCCTGTGGGTGCTCTACGGCTTCTCCCTGGCCTTCGGCTCCAGCAACGGCTTCATCGGCTTCAACTCCGACTGGCTGGGCATGAGCAACGTCGGCCTGACGGAGCTCTGGGACGGCTACACGATCCCGATCTTCGTCTTCATGGTCTTCCAGATGATGTTCGCGGTCATCACACCGGCGCTGATAAGCGGTGCCATCGCCGACCGCGTCAAGTTCTCGGCCTGGGCGCTCTTCGTCGCCCTGTGGCTCACGGTCGTCTACGTCCCGGTCGCCCACTGGGTGTGGGGTGCCGACGGCTGGGCCTACAAGCTCGGTGTGATCGACTTCGCCGGTGGTACCGCGGTGCACATCAACGCCGGTGCCGGCGCGCTCGGCGTGATCCTGGTCATCGGCAAGCGGGTCGGGTTCAAGAAGGACCCGATGCGCCCGCACAGCCTCCCGCTGGTCATGCTCGGCGCCGGTCTGCTGTGGTTCGGCTGGTTCGGCTTCAACGCCGGCTCCTGGCTCGGCAACGATGACGGCGTCGGCGCGCTGATGTTCGTCAACACGCAGGTCGCCACCGCCGCCGCCATGCTGGCCTGGCTCGCCTACGAGAAGATCCGGCACGGCGCGTTCACCACGCTGGGCGCCGCCTCCGGCGCGGTCGCCGGTCTGGTCGCGATCACCCCGTCCGGTGGTGCGGTCTCCCCGCTCGGCGCGATCGCCGTCGGCGTCATCGCCGGTGTCGCCTGCGCCGCGGCCGTCGGACTGAAGTTCAAGTTCGGCTACGACGACTCCCTGGACGTCGTCGGCGTCCACATGGTCGGCGGCATCATCGGCTCCCTGCTCATCGGCTTCTTCGCCACCGGCAAGGGCCAGTCCGCCGCGACCGGCGTCTTCTACGGCGACCACTCCTTCACCCAGCTGTGGAAGCAGTTCGCCGGTGTCGGTGCGGTCCTCGCCTACTCCCTGGTCGCCTCCGCGGTCCTCGCCTTCCTCCTCGACAAGACCATCGGTATGCGGGTCTCCGAGGACGAAGAGGTCTCCGGCATCGACCAGGCCGAGCACGCCGAGACTGCATACGACTTCAGCGGTGCGGGCGGCGGTGTCCTCGGCACCGTCTCCGCCGCGGCCCTGGCCGGCACGAGCAAGAAGGTGGACGCATGAAGCTCATCACCGCTGTCGTGAAGCCCCACCGGCTCGACGAGATCAAGGAGGCCCTGCAGGCCTTCGGCGTCCACGGTCTCACGGTCACCGAGGCCAGCGGCTACGGTCGGCAGCGCGGCCACACCGAGGTCTACCGTGGTGCCGAGTACACGGTCGACCTGGTGCCCAAGATCCGCATCGAGGTGCTGGCCGAGGACGAGGACGCCGAACAGCTGATCGACATCATCGTCAAGGCCGCCCGCACCGGCAAGATCGGTGACGGCAAGGTCTGGTCCCTCCCGGTCGAGACCGCCGTACGGGTCCGCACGGGCGAACGCGGACCGGACGCACTGTAGAACAGAACCATCTGAATACAGGCAGGAGTCGCTGGGTGACGGGTACGGAAGTTCGGAACGACGCAGAGAACACGGGACCCAGCGGCTACGCGGCGGCCCGGCTGCGCCTCCTCACCGAGGGGGCGCGGTCCGGGCCGTCGCGCCGTACCGCCCTCGCCGAACTCACGGACGAATGGCTGACCGGCCTGTTCGCGGCGGCCACCGAGGGCATCAAGGGCGGCGTCTCCCTGGTCGCCGTCGGCGGCTACGGCCGCGGCGAACTGTCCCCGCGCAGCGACCTGGACCTCCTGCTCCTGCACGACGGCGGCGACTCCGGCGCGGTCGCCGCCGTCGCCGACCGGCTCTGGTACCCCGTCTGGGACCTGGGCCTGGCCCTCGACCACTCCGTGCGCACCCCCGCCGAGGCCCGCAAGACCGCCGGCGAGGACCTCAAGGTCCAGCTGGGCCTGCTCGACGCCCGCCACATCGCCGGCGACCTGGGCCTGACCTCCGGACTGCGCACCGCGATCCTCGCCGACTGGCGCAACCAGGCGCCCAAACGCCTCCCCGAACTCCAGGAGCTCTGCGTCGAGCGCGCCGAACGCCAGGGCGAGCTGCAGTACCTCCTGGAGCCGGACCTGAAGGAGGCCCGCGGCGGGCTCCGGGACGCCACCGCGCTGCGCGCCGTCGCCGCCTCCTGGCTGGCCGACGCCCCGCGCGAGGGCCTCGCCGACGCCCGCCGGCGCCTGCTCGACGTCCGCGACGCCCTGCACCTCACGACGGGGCGCGCCACCGACCGCCTCGCGCTCCAGGAGCAGGACCAGGTCGCCGCCGAACTGGACCTCCTCGACGCCGACACGCTCCTGCGCCAGGTCTACGAGTCCGCGCGGGTCATTTCGTACGCCAGTGATGTCACCTGGCGTGAGGTGGGGCGCGTACTGCGTTCGCGCGCCGTGCGGCCGCGGCTGCGCGCCATGCTGGGCGGCGGCAAGCCGGTCGCCGAGCGCTCCCCGCTCGCCGAAGGGGTGGTGGAACAGGACGGCGAGGTGGTGCTCGCCCGCGCCGCACGCCCCGAACGCGACCCCGTGCTCCCGTTGCGCGCCGCGGCCGCCGCCGCGCAGTCCGGCCTCCCGCTCTCCCTGCACGCCGTACGGCGCATGGCCGCCACCGCGCGCCCCCTGCCCACGCCCTGGCCCGCCGAGGCGCGCGAGCAGCTGGTCACGCTCCTTGGCTCCGGCCGCCCCACCGTCGAGGTCTGGGAGGCGCTGGAGGCGGAGGGCCTGATCACCCGGCTCCTTCCCGACTGGGAGCGGGTCCGCTGCCGTCCGCAGCGCAATGCCGTGCACATCTGGACCGTCGACCGGCACCTCATCGAGACCGCCGTCCGCGCCTCCGAGTTCGCCCGCCGCGTGCACCGCCCCGACCTGCTCCTGGTCGCCGCGCTGCTGCACGACATCGGCAAGGGCTGGCCCGGCGACCACTCGGTGGCCGGCGAGATCATCGCCAAGGACGTGGCGGCCAGGATCGGCTTCGACCGCACGGAGGTGGCGGTCCTGTCCACGCTCGTACGGCACCACCTGCTGCTCATCGAGACCGCCACCCGGCGCGACCTGGAGGACCCGGCCACGGTCCGCCTGGTCGCCGAGGCGGTCGGCAGCCAGGGCACCCTGGAGCTGCTGCACGCCCTCACCGAGGCCGACGCGCTGGCCACCGGCCCGGCCGCCTGGTCGTCCTGGCGCGGCTCGCTCGTCGCCGACCTGGTCAAGCGGGTCTCGGCGGTCCTCGCCGGGGACACCGCCGACGAGCCCGAGCCGGGCGCGCCCACGGCCGAGCAGGAGCGGCTGGCGATCGAGGCGTTCCGCACCGGCAGCCCGGTGCTGTCGCTGCGGGCCCAGACCGAACCGTCGGCGACGGAGGACGAGCCGTCCGGCGACCCCGAGCCGCTCGGCGTGGAACTGCTCATCGCCGTACCGGACCAGCCGGGCGTCCTCCCGGCCGTCGCCGGCGTCCTGGCCATGCACCGCCTCGCCGTCCGCACCGCCGAGCTGCGCTCCCTCCGGCTCCCCGACGACGTCGACGACGGCGCCGTCCTGCTCCTGGACTGGCGGGTCGCCGCCGAGTACGGCTCCCTGCCCCAGGCGGCCCGTCTCCGTGCGGACCTGGTCCGTGCCCTGGACGGCTCCCTGGACATCGCCGGGCGCCTCGCCGAGCGGGACGCGGCCTACCCGAGGCGCCGGGGCTGGGTGGCCCCGCCGCCGCGCGTGACGGTCGCCTCGGCGGCCTCCCGGCACGCCACGGTGATCGAGGTGCGGGCCCAGGACGCACCCGGCCTGCTGTTCCGGATCGGGCGGGCGCTGGAAGACGCCGAGGTACGGGTGCGCAGCGCGCATGTCAGTACGCTCGGGTCCAACGCCGTCGACGCCTTCTACGTGACCGGCACCGACCACGCGCCGCTGCCCGCGGAGGAGGCGAGCTCCGTGGCGCGCAAGCTGGAGGAGATGCTGAGGGCCTGACCGCACGGTTGTGCAAGGCGGGGACCACTTCCTTGCGCGGCCGGATACCCTGGAAGACGCTCACTGCCCCCGACTCCGAGGACCGACGCCGCCGTGTTCGACACTCTCTCCGATCGCCTTTCAGCGACCTTCAAGAATCTGCGCGGCAAAGGGCGTCTGAGCGAAGCGGACATCGACGCCACGGCGCGGGACATCCGCATCGCGCTGCTCGAAGCCGACGTGGCCCTCCCGGTCGTCCGCACGTTCATCAAGAACGTCAAGGAGCGGGCGCTCGGCTCCGAGGTCTCCAAGGCCCTGAACCCGGCCCAGCAGGTCCTGAAGATCGTCAACGACGAGCTGGTCACCATCCTCGGCGGCGAGACCCGGCGGCTGCGCTTCGCCAAGCAGCCGCCCACCGTGATCATGCTCGCCGGTCTCCAGGGTGCCGGTAAGACCACCCTCGCGGGCAAGCTCGGCCACTGGCTCAAGGGGCAGGGCCACTCCCCGCTCCTGGTCGCCGCCGACCTCCAGCGCCCCAACGCCGTCAACCAGCTCAGCGTCGTCGCCGAGCGTGCGGGGGTCGCCGTCTACGCGCCCGAGCCGGGCAACGGCGTCGGCGACCCGGTCAAGGTCGCCAGGGACTCCATGGAGTTCGCCAAGCAGAAGGTCCACGACATCGTGATCGTGGACACCGCCGGCCGTCTCGGCATCGACCAGGAACTGATGCAGCAGGCCGCCGACATCCGGGACGCGGTCAGCCCCGACGAGATCCTCTTCGTCGTCGACGCCATGATCGGCCAGGACGCCGTCACCACCGCCGAGGCCTTCCGCGACGGCGTCGGCTTCGACGGTGTCGTCCTCTCCAAGCTCGACGGTGACGCCCGCGGTGGTGCCGCGCTCTCCATCCGCCAGGTCACCGGCAAGCCGATCATGTTCGCCTCGAACGGCGAGAAGCTCGACGACTTCGACGCCTTCCACCCGGACCGGATGGCTTCCCGCATCCTCGACATGGGTGACCTGCTCACCCTGATCGAGCAGGCGGAGAAGACGTTCAGCCAGGAAGAGGCCGAGAAGATGGCCTCCAAGCTGGCGTCCAAGAAGGGCCAGGACTTCACCCTGGACGACTTCCTGGCCCAGATGGAGCAGGTCAGGAAGATGGGCAGCATCTCCAAGCTGCTCGGCATGCTGCCCGGCATGGGCCAGATCAAGGACCAGATCAACAACCTGGACGAGCGGGATGTCGACCGCACTGCCGCGATCATCAAGTCGATGACCCCGGGCGAGCGCCAGGACCCGAACATCATCAACGGCTCGCGCCGCGCCCGTATCGCCAAGGGCTCCGGTGTCGAGGTCAGCGCGGTCAAGGGGCTCGTCGAGCGGTTCTTCGAGGCCCGCAAGATGATGTCCCGCATGGCCCAGGGCGGCGGTATGCCGGGCATGCCGGGGATCCCGGGCATGGGCGGCGGCCCCGGCCGTACCAAGAAGCAGCCGAAGCAGGCCAAGGGCAAGCAGCGCTCCGGCAACCCGATGAAGCGCAAGCAGCAGGAGCTGGAGGAGGCCCAGCGCCGCGAGGCGGCCGCCCAGGGCGGGAACGCCTTCGGGGTGCCGCAGCAGGGCAGCCAGGACTTCGAGCTGCCGGACGAGTTCAAGAAGTTCATGGGCTGAGTTCGCCGGTGCGCGTGCCAGGGGTTGGTCGGTGTCGTACCTTCCGCATATGACCAACCCCGCGCCCCCGCGCAAGTCGCCCGACCAGCCCTGGCGTACCGAGGGCGCCCCCGAGGAGCCGCAGCAGCGGCCCGGCGGTCGGAAGATGCGCGGCGGCTGGTGGCGGCTGATCATGACCGCTCTGGTGGTCTACCTGCTCGCCAACCTGGTGCTGTCCTACTTCGACCAGGCCAACGAGCCGACGATCTCGTACACCGAGTTCAGCAAACAGGTCGACGCCGGCAACGTCGACAAGATCTACGCCAAGGGCGACTCGATCCAGGGGCAGCTCAAGAAGGAGCAGAAGAACCCCGAGGGCGGCGGGAACTACACCAAGTTCAACACCGAGCGGCCCTCCTTCGCCGACGACGGCCTGTGGGCGAACCTGACCAAGCACAACGTCACGGTCACCGCCGCGCCGGTGGTCCAGCACCGCAGCTTCCTCGCCAACCTGCTGATCTCGCTGGCGCCGATCATCATCCTGGTCGCGGTGTGGGTCTTCATCGCCCGCCGGATGAGCGCGGGCCTCGGCGGCCCGGGCGGCATGCTGGGCCGCAAGGCACCGCCCAAGCCGGTCGAACTGGAGCCCGGACAGCAGCGGACCACCTTCGATGACGTGGCCGGCATCGACGAGGTCGAGGGCGAACTCAACGACGTCGTCGACTTCCTGAAGAACCCCGACGCCTATCGCCGGATGGGCGCCAAGATGCCGCGCGGTGTGCTGCTGGCCGGCCCGCCCGGCACCGGCAAGACCCTGCTCGCGCGGGCCGTCGCAGGCGAGGCGGGGGTGCCGTTCTTCTCGGCCTCCGCCTCCGAGTTCATCGAGATGATCGTCGGTGTCGGCGCCTCACGCGTGCGCGAGCTGTTCGCGGAGGCCCGCAAGGTCGCGCCGTCGATCATCTTCATCGACGAGATCGACACCATCGGCCGGGCCCGCGGCGGCGGCGCCTCCATGGGCGGGCACGACGAGCGCGAGCAGACGCTCAACCAGATCCTCACCGAGATGGACGGCTTCTCCGGGTCCGAGGGCGTCATCGTCATCGCGGCCACCAACCGCGCCGACATCCTCGACCCCGCGCTCACCCGCCCCGGCCGCTTCGACCGGGTGGTCCAGGTCTCGCCCCCGGACCGCACCGGCCGCGAGGCCATCCTGGAGATCCACACCCGCGAGATTCCGCTCGCCCCGGGCGTCGACCTCGCCCAGGTCGCCCGTACGACCCCGGGCATGACCGGTGCGGAACTGGCCAACCTCGCCAACGAGGCCGCCCTGCTCGCCGTCAAGCGCAAGCAGGAGAAGGTCACCCAGTCCGACCTCTCGGAGGCCCTGGAGAAGGTCCAGCTCGGCGCCGAACGGCCGCTGGTGATGCCCGAGGAGGAGCGGCGCAGGACCGCCTACCACGAGAGCGGGCACGCCCTGCTCGGCATGCTCCAGCCCGGCGCCGACCCGGTCCGCAAGATCACCATCGTGCCGCGCGGCCGCGCCCTCGGCGTCACGCTGTCGACGCCGGACGCCGACAAGTACGCGTACACCGAGGAGTACCTGCGCGGCCGGATCATCGGCGCGCTCGGTGGAATGGCCGCCGAGCAGGAGGTCTACGACGTGATCACCACCGGTTCGGAGAGCGACCTGGAACAGGTCACCAACATCGCGCGCGGAATGGTGTCCCGCTGGGGCATGAGCCACGAGGTCGGCCGCCTCTCCGCCCTCCCGAACGACGCACAGCAGGCCTACGGCCTGGCCGCCGCGCCGGGAACCCTCGACGCGATCGACCACGAAATGCGCCGGATCGTCGACGAGTGCTACGAGGAGGCGCGCCGCAAACTCCGCGACCACCGGGACCAGCTGGACGCGCTGGCCCAGGCCCTGCTGGAACGCGAGACGCTGGAGGAGGCGGACGCGTACCGGATCGCGGGGATCACCCGCCTGACCAAGGACCTCGACGAGACCTGACCGCGCCGAATCTGACCGCGCCGAATCTGAGCGCCCCGCGTCTGAGCGCCCCGCGTCTGAGCGCCCCAAAGGGGCGCGGGGAACTGCGCGACCAGCCCCCACGGCGCCGCGCCCGAACGACAACGGCACCTCCAGCGGAGCGTCAGCGCACGCGGGCGATCAGGTAGCGGAAGACGTTCGGCATCCACACCGTGCCGTCCGGGCGCTGGTGCGGGTGGAGCGCCTCGGTCAGCTCCTTGCCGACCTGCTCCTGGTCGGTCGCCGCGGTCGCCGCGTCGAACAGCCCGGTCGACAGCAGCCCGCGTACGGCGCTGTCCGCGTCGGCGTACCCGAACGGGCAGGAGACCCGCCCGGAACCGTCGATCCGCAGTCCTTCCCGCTGGGCGACCTCCTCCAGGTCGTCGCGGCAGGCCGGCCGCCAGCTTCCCGCGCTGCGCAAAGGATCGGCCAACTTCGCGGCCACCCGCAGGACGGACGAGGTCGCACAGCGCTCCGGCGGACCCCAGCCGACCAGCACCACGGCCGCCCCGCGCTCCGCCAGGGGCGTGGCCTCGGCGAGCAGCCCACCGAGCCGTTCGGCGTCGCCGGCCAGGCAGCCGATGGGTTCGAAGGCGGTGATCAGGTTGTACGCCGGTGCCTGCGGGTCCGCCGTGTCCGCCGGCCCGCCCTGGACGACCCGGGCGGCGCGGCCACGCGCGCGTGCCCCGAGGGCAGGCTCGGGCAGCAGGCGCTCACGGGCGAGGGCGAGGCGTTCGGGGGAGGGGTCGACACCGGTCACCGCGGCCCCTCTGGCCGCCGCCATCAGCAGGGCGAGACCGGAACCGCAGCGCAGGCCGAGCAGCCGGGTGGCGGGGCCCACTTCGAGTCGCTCGTGGACGGTCTGGTAGAGCGGCACCAGCATCCGCTCCTGGATCTCTGACCAGTCACGCGCGCGTGCGCCCAGGTTCACGCGGGGTGCGGAGTCCGCGTGAGACGGGTGATGCCGCACGAGCGTAGGTGTCATAGGTAAGCGCCCCAATCCGCCGAGAGTTACGCACTGACCGATTCCGTGGCCCCCGTGTCGTGCGCTCGCACTTCCCACGTATGCCAGGTAACTCCGGGCTCGCGGTGGCGTCCAGAGGTCGCGGGACCCGGCTTGTGCGTGGACTGTGACTGTGGCGAGATTTCACATCCCCGCAACTTGTGGCTCTACCATCGGACCCACGACACGGCGGTTCTGGCCATGGTCGGCCGGCACGGTGGACGTACGGTGTCCGGTCGCCGGAGACGGGCCGGTGCCGGGATGACGACGGGATCCGGGTAACGTCGGGACCGCCGCGGGCGCTGACCGAGATGAGGTCCTCCGCCACGAGAGCGACCGAAAGGCCTCTTGCGCATCCGCCGGCCACAGCCGTCCCGGTCTCTACGCCGGGGGTACGCGTCGGGTCGTACGTCAGACTACGCACCGGCTTGGTACGAGCTGTGAGGCTTCTCCGCAGATCAGCGCACCCGTACTCGTCTCCACGCATCAGTGCCAACTGACGGGTACGTGCAAATTATTTGGGATGCCCCGGAATAGGAACACAGTGGCACTCCCGCTCGTTCTCATTACGTGAGCACGACACAGACACCACCTGTTCTCGCCGCAGAGCTGGCAGAGGCGTGGGCCGATATTCAGCGGTACCACCCCGAACTGCCGGACCTTGCCGCGCCAGAGTCCCTGATCGGAGAGTCGTCGTCCGCGTGCGGACACGAGCTCTCCTTCGAACGACTGCTCCATGAGGCAGTCCACGGCATCGCCGCCTCCCGTGGAGTGCGCGACACCTCCCGGGCCGGCCGCTACCACAACCGCAGATTCCTCGCGATCGCCGAGGAGCTGGGCCTGGACCACCCCGACGAGCCGCATCCCAGCAGCGGCTTCTCGCTGGTCACGCTCAACCCCGAGGCCAAGCGCCGCTACCGGCCGACCATCGACAGACTGCAGCGCGCTCTCAAGGCGCACACGGTGGCGACCTCCGCCGACACCTCCCGCACCTTCCGCGGTCCGGCCGCCCGCCATGGCTCGTCCGGCGGCGGCGTCCGGGTCAAGGCGGTGTGCGACTGCGGTCGCAACGTCCGGGTGGTGCCGTCGGTCCTGGCCCAGGCGCCCATCGTGTGCGGCGGCTGCGGCAAGCCGTTCCGCATCCCGGAGATCGTGGGAGCGGCGGCGAGCTGACCACACGGCTGCTCGTGGCAGCCGTAGCCATTGCTCATCGCCGCACCCGGGTCTCCCGCGGGCAGCGCACCCGACGTACCTCACCTCCACGCCGGGTGCGCCTTCGGCGTGCCCAGGGCCCTTCACCTCGCGGTCGGCCAAAGCGACCCGCAGGGTGTGGCACAATGGCTAGCTGTACTCGACAGCCGCACAGGACCCCTCTCTCCTCCGGCTGACGCGTCCATCGGGCACTCGGGTACCGCAACCCCACGCGGCAGACTCGCCGTGCCCAAACACGTCAAATCCAGGAGAACCCACTCCCGTGGCAGTCAAGATCAAGCTGAAGCGTCTGGGCAAGATCCGTTCGCCTCACTACCGCATCGTCATCGCCGACTCCCGCACTCGCCGTGACGGCCGTGCGATCGAGGAGATCGGCAAGTACCACCCGACCTACAACCCGTCGGTCATCGAGGTGGACGCCGACCGCGTCGCGTACTGGCTCGGTGTCGGCGCCCAGCCGACCGAGCCCGTGCTCGCCATCCTGAAGAAGACCGGCGACTGGCAGAAGTTCAAGGGCGAGCCCGCCCCGGCGCCGCTGCTCGTCGCCGCTCCGAAGGCCACGCGCCCGTCGTTCGAGGCGCTCGGCGGTGACGACGAGGGCAAGGGTGAGGCGATCACCCAGAAGAAGAAGGCTGAGAAGAAGGACGAGGCCGCGGCTGAGTCCGAGTCGACCGAGGCCTGAGCAGCATGCTCGAAGAGGCGCTTGAGCACCTCGTGAAGGGCATCGTCGACAACCCCGACGATGTGCAGGTCGCCTCGCGCGACCTGCGCCGTGGGCGCGTGCTGGAGGTCCGGGTGCACCCCGACGACCTCGGCAAGGTGATCGGCCGCAACGGCCGTACCGCCCGTGCCCTGCGCACCGTCGTGGGCGCCATCGGCGGTCGTGGAGTCCGCGTCGACCTCGTCGACGTGGACCAAGTCCGCTGACGCTTCATCGCAACCGGCTCGGGCCGGGGAGGGCCACTGGGCCGTCCCCGGCCCGTAGTCGTATGGCCGGCCGTATGAGTCGCAGGACAGGAGAGCAAGCACAGTGCAGCTGGTAGTCGCACGGATCGGCCGCGCCCACGGCATCAAGGGCGAGGTCACCGTCGAGGTACGTACCGACGAGCCGGAACTCAGGCTCGCACCCGGCGCCGTACTCGACACCGATCCCGCGGGCGTGGGACCGCTCACCATCGAGACGGGCCGCGTGCACAGCGGCCGCCTGCTCCTGCGCTTCGAGGGCGTCAAGGACCGCACCGGCGCCGAGGCCCTGCGCAACACCGTCCTGATCGCCGAGATCGATCCGGAGGAGCTGCCCGAGGACCCGGACGAGTACTACGACCACCAGCTCATGGACCTGGACGTGGTCACCGCGGACGGCACCGAGGTCGGCCGGATCACCGAGATCTCGCACCTGCCCTCCCAGGACCTCTTCATCGTGGAGCGCCCCGACGGCAGCGAGGTGATGATCCCGTTCGTCGAGGAGATCGTCACCGAGATCGACCTGGCGGAGCAGAAGGCGGTCATCACGCCCCCGCCCGGCCTGATCGACGACCAAGCCGAGATCGATTCCTCGCGGGAAGAGTCGTAAGAGATGCGCCTCGACGTCGTCACGATCTTTCCCGAGTACCTGGAACCCCTGAACGTCTCGCTCGTCGGCAAGGCACGCGCGCGTGGACAGCTCGATGTGCGGGTGCACGATCTGCGGGCCTGGACGTACGACCGGCACAACACGGTCGACGACACCCCGTACGGCGGCGGGCCCGGCATGGTCATGAAGACCGAGCCCTGGGGCGACGCCCTCGACACCGTCCTCGCCGACGGCTACGAGACCGGTGCGCACACGCCCGCGCTGATCGTGCCCACCCCCAGCGGCCGCCCCTTCACCCAGGAACTCGCGGTCGAACTCTCCGAGCGACCGTGGCTGATCTTCACACCCGCCCGCTACGAGGGCATCGACCGTCGGGTCATCGACGAGTACGCCACCCGGATGCCGGTCCACGAGGTGTCCATCGGCGACTATGTGCTCGCCGGCGGCGAGGCGGCCGTACTCGTGGTCACCGAGGCCGTGGCCAGGCTGCTGCCCGGCGTCCTCGGCAACGCCGAGTCGCACCGGGACGACTCCTTCGCACCCGGCGCCATGGCCAACCTCCTGGAAGGGCCCGTCTACACCAAACCGCCGGACTGGCGGGGGCGCGACATCCCGGAGGTGCTGCTCAGCGGCCACCACGGGAAGATCGCCCGCTGGCGCCGCGACGAGGCCCTGAAGCGCACGACCGCGCACCGGCCCGACCTGATCGAGCGCTGCGAGCCCAAGGCCTTCGACAAGAAGGACCGCGAGATGCTCTCCATCCTGGGCTGGGAACCGGACCCGGAGGGGGAGCCCCACGGCCGATTTTGGCGCCGGGCCCCCGGCGTGGAAGAATAGGCGGCTGTTGTGCTGTGAACCGTCCGGTGTGCGCCCCTGCCACAGGGGGAGACGACGCCCACCCCGACGGCACGGCCCACCTCCGAAGAACCTCTAGTTCCCGTTGATGACCTGTGGCATCAGCGAAGAAAGCAGACGAAAAAATGTCTCACCTTCTCGACACCGTCGACACCAAGTCGCTGCGCAGCGACGTCCCGGCCTTCCGCCCGGGTGACACCGTCAACGTCCACGTCCGCGTCATCGAGGGCAACCGCTCCCGTGTGCAGCAGTTCAAGGGCGTTGTGATCCGCCGCCAGGGCAGCGGTGTCCGCGAGACCTTCACGGTCCGCAAGGTCTCCTTCTCCGTCGGCGTCGAGCGCACCTTCCCGGTGCACACCCCGATCGTCGAGAAGATCGAGCTCGTCACCCGCGGTGACGTGCGTCGCGCCAAGCTCTACTACCTGCGCGACCTGCGCGGCAAGGCCGCGAAGATCAAGGAGAAGCGCGACAACTGATCGCGCGCGACGACGCTCGCGAGCCGTAGGTGAGCGAGCCGACAAGAAGGTGTCTTACCGGGGCCGGATAACATCTGGCCCCGATGGACACCGAAGCACAGCCGACGGAGCGCGACCGCTCCTCCAGCCCCGAACCAGAGGCCGCGGAGGACCGGTCGCGTTTCGCGTTCCTGGCGCGGGTCACCGACTGGCTGCCGGGCGGCTGGATCACCCTGACCCTCTTCGCCTGCCTGGCGTTTTTGCTCGTCCTCAACGCTTTCGTGGCGCAACCATTCCAGATTCCCAGCGGATCCATGGAACAGGGATTGAGGATCGGGGACCGCGTTCTCGTAAATAAGTTGGCGTACCGTTTCGGTGCCGATCCGCGCCGGGGCGATGTCGTCGTGTTCGACGGCACCGGCTATTTCGGGGACGCCGACTACATCAAACGCGTTGTCGGTGTGGGAGGAGACCACGTGGTCTGCTGCGACAAGGAGGGGAGGATCGAAGTGAACGGCCGGTCGGTCGACGAGACCGCGTTCCTGTACCCCGGGGACACCCCGTCCACCGTGCCCTTCGACGTCGAGGTCCCCGACGGCAGGCTCTTCGTCCTGGGTGACCACCGCAGTGACTCCAGCGACTCCCGCGACCATCTGGGCTCACCCGGCGGCGGCATGATCCCGGTGCGGGACGTGATCGGCCGCGCCGACTGGATCGTCTGGCCGCACACCCACTGGACCCGGCTCACCCGTCCCGCCGCCTACGCGCGCGTGCCGGCGGCGGGAGCGGTCCATGGGTAACCGCGGCAAACCGCGCGGCGTGCCCACGGACGCCACCGCCAACCTGCTGCCCACCGGGATCCGGCGCGCCTCCGGCTCGTCCGGCGGACGGTCCCGCGCGGAGCGGCGCAAGCTGCAGCGCAAGGTCAAGCGCAAGCGCCGGCGCGGCGCGATGCGGGAGATACCGCTGCTGGTCGGTGTGGCCGTCCTGATAGCCCTCGTGCTGAAGACGTTCCTCGTCCAGGCCTTCGTGATCCCCTCGGGTTCGATGGAGCAGACGATCCGGATCGGCGACCGTGTCCTGGTCGACAAGTTCACCCCGTGGTTCGGCTCCAAGCCGCACCGCGGTGACGTCGTCGTCTTCCACGACCCGGGCGGCTGGCTGGCCGACGAGCAGACCGCCAAGGCGAACGACCCGATCGTCGTCAAGCAGGTCAAGGAAGGGCTCACCTTCATCGGTCTGCTGCCCTCCGCCAACGAGAAGGACCTCATCAAGCGGGTCATCGGCGTCGGCGGCGACCACGTCAAGTGCTGCGACGGAGAGGGCCGGGTCACGGTCAACGGCGTACCGCTGACCGAGGGCGACTACCTCTATCCGGGGAACGTCCCGTCCGCCACCGAGTTCGACATCACCGTCCCGCAGGGGCGGCTGTGGGTGATGGGCGACCATCGCGGCAACTCGGCCGATTCCAGGGCGCACCAGGACACCGACTACGGCGGCACGGTCCCGGTGAGCCTGGTGGTGGGCCGGGCCAAGTGGATCGGCTGGCCGTTCGGGCACTGGACCTCGCTGGACGAACCTAAAACCTTCGCAAGCGTTTCCAACTCCGTGTCGGGGTCGACCGCGGCTCCCCGGCTGTCGCATAGGGTTGCCTCCGACGATCCGAACGGATACATCCAACTCCCGAGCCCTGCGGAACTCCCGCTCGTTATGGGAGTGGTGGGCCTGCGCCGGGTAGGGCGCGGGCGGCGGCACGGAGTAAGGAGTTGGCGTGGGGGATGTGGCGGTTGGCGCACGGTCGGGACACGACGGCGAGGAGCACAGCGGGCGCCCCGTGGAGAATGTCCCCCCCGTCGACGGTGGTTCCACCTCCGGGAATGACGGTGGACCGACCGGGGACGGCGGTCCGGCGGACGGTCCGTACCCCGGCGGTGGCGGCGGGAACACGGACGGGGGTGCGGGCGACTCGGCGGCGCCCGCACCGAAGAAGCCCCGCTCCTTCTGGAAGGAGCTGCCGATCCTGATCGGTATCGCGCTGGTACTGGCGCTGCTGATCAAGACGTTTCTGGTGCAGGCGTTCTCGATTCCGTCGGACTCGATGCAGAACACCCTCCAGCAGGGTGACCGCGTCCTGGTCGACAAGCTCACCCCGTGGTTCGGCTCCAAGCCGGACCGTGGCGAGGTGGTCGTCTTCCACGACCCGGACGACTGGCTGGCGGGCGAGCCCACGGCCCAGCCGAACGCGATCCAGACCTTCCTCAGCTGGATCGGCCTGATGCCGTCCGCCGAGGAGAAGGACCTCATCAAGCGGGTCATCGGCGTCGGCGGTGACACCGTCTCCTGCAAGAACAGCGGCCCGCTCATGGTCAACGGCCATGCGCTGAACGAGCCCTATGTGTATCCGGGCAACACCCCGTGCAGCGTGGACGACCAGGGCGGCCAGTTCACGGTGAAGGTGCCCAAGGGCTACATCTGGGTGATGGGCGACCACCGCCAGAACTCCCGCGACTCGCGCTACAACCAGTCCGACAGCCACCACGGCATGGTCCCGGTCAAGGACGTCGTCGGCCGCGCCATCGTCAAGGCCTGGCCGATCAACCGCTGGGGCACCCTGCCGGTCCCGGACACCTTCGACCAGAGCGGCATCAACACGCAGTCGTCCGCCGCGGCCTCCCTGTCGGTGGCCCCGGAGGGCGTGGCGGTCGCGGCCGTGCTGCCGATCGCGGTGTGGCGCCGGCGGCGGGGCGACCGGATCGAGTCGAAGTTCGAGAAGCGCCCGACGGCCGCGGGCAAGCGCTGACCGGGCCGGACGGCCGCGGGGCGGCGCTGACCCACCCGTGTGAAACCCTTGGGGAGCTTGTGACCAGGGGCGGGGAAGAAGGGCTGCCCCTGCCCGGTACCGCCGGGTAGGGTGCGGCCTCATGGGTGGCGAGAGCACGATACGTACGGCCCCGCGCAGCGGAGGCACCAGCGCCGGCACGGCACAGACCGGCAGCACGCTCGGAAACCGCTTGTCCGGGATCGCCGTCGCGCTGGGCATCGTCCTGTTCCTCGGCGGGTTCGCCTGGGCAGCGGTGGTCTACCGGCCGTACACCGTGCCCACCAGTTCCATGACACCGACGATCGATGCCGGGGACCGGGTCCTCGGCCAGCGCATCGACGGCGGCGAGGTACGCCGGGGCGACGTCGTGGTCTTCCGCGACACGAGCTGGGTCTCCAACGCGGACGTCGTCAAGCGCGTGGTCGCGATCGGCGGCGACACCGTCGCCTGCTGCACGAACGGCAAGCTGACCGTCAACGGCAAGCAGATCGACGAACCGTATCTGCCGGCGGGCAGCCTGGCCGAGATCCAGGACTTCCCGACCGTCACCGTCCCCAAGGGCCGGCTCTTCCTCCTCGGTGACGAGCGCCAGGGCTCCCTGGACTCCACCGCCCACCTCACGGACACGGCGAAGGGCACGGTCGCCCGCAGTGCCGTGAGCGCCCGCGTGGACGCCGTCATCTGGCCCATGAAGGGCCTGCTCAAGCGCCCGACCGGCTTCGAGACGCTGGGAGCCCTCTCCCAGCCGGGTCCGCTCCATGCCGTCGAGTTCATGATCGCGGGCGGTGCCGTGCTGGTCCTCGCCGGCGGCGCGTACGGCCCGATCGCCGGCCTGCTGGGCCGCTCCCGCGCCCGTCGCCGTACGGAGCCCGCCGGTGCCCGCTGAGGCGCTGCCGGAGGGCACCTCGCGCCCCCCGCGCAAGGTGGCGCGGGTGGTCCTCCTGGACCCCGACGACCGCATCCTGCTCCTGCACGGCCATGAACCGGACGATCCGGCCGACGACTGGTGGTTCACGCCCGGCGGCGGACTGGAGGGCGACGAGACCCGTGAGCAGGCCGCGCTGCGGGAACTCGCCGAGGAGACCGGCATCACGGACGTCGAACTCGGCCCGCTGCTGTGGCGGCGGATGTGCTCCTTCCCGTTCGCGGGCCGCCGCTGGGACCAGGACGAGTGGTACTACCTGGCCCGGACGGCGCATACGTCTGAGGTGACGCCCGAGGCCACAGCCCTGACCGAGCTGGAGCGGCGCAGTGTGGTGGGAGCACGTTGGTGGACGTGCCGGGAACTGACCCGGGCACATGAGACGGTGTATCCGACCAGACTCGCCGAGCTGTTCCGTAGGCTGCTCGACGAAGGTCCCCCCGTCAGGCCCGTCACCCTTGACACGGAAATCGTCTAGAGGCGCGCGGGACTGGCGCACAATGGTGGGATCGCACGGCTGAAGGGGAACATGCCATGAGCGCCGAGGACCTCGAAAAGTACGAGACCGAGATGGAGCTGAAGCTCTACCGGGAGTACCGCGATGTCGTCGGTCTGTTCAAATACGTGATCGAGACCGAGCGACGCTTCTACCTCACCAACGACTACGAGATGCAGGTGCACTCGGTCCAGGGCGAGGTGTTCTTCGAGGTGTCCATGGCGGATGCCTGGGTCTGGGACATGTACCGGCCGGCCCGCTTCGTGAAACAGGTCCGCGTACTTACGTTCAAGGACGTGAACATCGAGGAGCTGAACAAGAGCGATCTGGAGCTTCCGGGCGGCTGAGCCGGGCTTCGGGCGGCTTGGGGTCACTCGTGTGAGTGACGGAGTTGTCCACAACCGCTGAGTAACACACCAAGATCCACTTCTGGGTCGGGGATGCGTGACGGTTGGCGCCGGAGGTGGTGCCGACATGAACACGAATAGGGCACGCAGTGCACTCGGCAAGTACGGCGAGACGCTGGCCGCGCGGCGGCTGACGGAGGCCGGTCTGACGGTCCTGGAGCGCAACTGGCGCTGCGGCAGGTCGGGCGAGATCGACATCGTGGCGCGGGACGGGGACGTCCTGGTGGTCTGCGAGGTCAAGACCCGGCGGGCGGGGCTCTTCGAACACCCCATGGCCGGGGTGACCCCCGAGAAGGCGGAGCGCCTGCGCGGCCTCGCCGAACACTGGATCCACGCACACGGAGGAGCACCGCCGGGCGGCGTCCGCATCGACGTGATCGGCGTGCTCCTGCCGCAGCGCGGGGCGCCGGTGGTCGAGCACGCGCGGGGGGTGGCGTGAGATGGGGTTCGCGCGGACGTGCTCGGTGGCGCTGGTGGGCGTCGAGGGCGTGGTGGTCGAGGTCCAGGCCGACCTGGAACCGGGAGTGGCGGCGTTCACGCTGGTGGGGCTGCCGGACAAGAGCCTGACGGAGAGCAAGGACCGGGTGCGGGCGGCGGTGGTGAACTCGGGGGCGGCCTGGCCCTCGAAGAAACTCACGGTCGGGCTGAGCCCGGCGTCGGTGCCCAAGAGCGGCAGCGGCTTCGACCTGGCGATCGCCGCGGCGGTGCTCGGCGCGGCCGAGCGGATCGATCCCCGGGTGCTCGCCGAGATCGTGATGATCGGCGAGCTGGGCCTGGACGGCCGGGTGCGGCCGGTCCGGGGCATCCTGCCGGCGGTGCTGGCCGCCGCCGACGCCGGATACGAGCAGGTGGTCGTGCCCGAGAGCGCGGTGCCGGAGGCCTCGCTGGTGCCGGGAGTGTCGGTGCTCGGCGTGCGCAGCCTGCGCCAGCTGATCGCGGTCCTCACCGACGAACCGGTGCCCGACGAGGAGCCGCTCCCCGGAGAGATCCGCTCCGACCCCTTCCTCGCCGGGCTCGCCCTCCCCGGCATGGGACTCGGCACCGGCATGACGACCGGTGACCACACGCCCGACCTCGCCGACGTCGCCGGACAGCACGTGGCCAGGGCCGCCCTGGAGGTGGCGGCCGCCGGACGCCATCACGTCTTCTTCAAGGGCCCGCCCGGAGCCGGCAAGACCATGCTGGCCGAGCGGCTGCCGGGGCTGCTGCCCGAGCTGAGCCGCCAGGAGTCCCTCGAGGTCACCGCCGTCCACTCGGTCGCCGGGATGCTGCCACCGGGCCATCCCCTCGTCGACAGGGCGCCCTACTGCGCCCCGCACCACTCGGCCACCATGGCCTCGCTGGTCGGCGGCGGAACCGGCCTGCCACGCCCCGGAGCGGTGTCCCTGGCCCACCACGGCGTGCTCTTCCTGGACGAGGCCGCCGAGTTCCACAGCAGCGTCCTGGACGCCCTGCGCCAGCCCCTGGAGTCCGGGCATGTCGTGGTCGCCCGGGCCGCCGGGATACTGCGGATGCCGGCGAAGTTCCTCATGGTTCTGGCCGCCAACCCCTGCCCCTGCGGCCGGCACGGCACCCCCGGCGACGTCTGCGAGTGCCGGCCCTCCTCGATCAAGAGGTACCGGGCCCGGCTCTCCGGGCCCCTGCTGGACCGCGTGGACCTCAGGGTGAACGTCGAACCGGTCGCCCGGGAGGAGCTGCTGCGACTCCACACCAGCGCCGAACCCTCCGCCGCCGTGGCCGACCGGGTGCGCGCGGCCCGGGAGCGGGCCGCCCGCCGCTACGAGGGTCTGCCCTGGCACACCAACAGCGAGGTGCCCGGCCACGAGCTGCGCACCCGCTGGCACGTCCAGCCCGGCGCGCTCGCCAAGGCCGAACTGGATCTCGACCGGGGCCTGCTCACCGCCCGTGGCCTGGACCGCGTGCTCCGCGTCGCCTGGACACTGGCCGACCTCGCCGGCCACGACCGGCCCTCGGTCAACGACGTCAACCTGGCCCTGGAGCTGCGCACCGGCGTCCGGCGCGGTGCGGTCCTGGAACGGACCGCGCCATGAGCGACGGCGGACTCCACGCCCGGATCCTCCTCACCAGGGTGATCGAACCCGGCGACGAGACGGGCGGGCGGTGGCTGCGGGAGTACGGGGTCCAGGAGGTGGTCCGGCGGCTGCGTGCGGGCGGAGCGGCGGCGCTGCCCGGGGTGAGCGGGACCCGCTGGGCCGGCCTCCGCGCCCGGGCCGGGCACGCCGACCCGGAGCGGGACCTCGCGATCGCGCGGGAGGCCGGAATGCGTTTCGTCGCCCCCGGTGACACCGAGTGGCCCACCCAGCTCGACGACCTCGGGGACGCCCGCCCCCTCGGGCTGTGGGTGCGCGGGCGGCCCGGCCTGCGGATGTGGGCGCTGCGGGCCGTCGCCGTCGTCGGGGCGCGGGCCTGTACCGAGTACGGGGCGCACATGGCGGCGACCCTCGCCGCGGGACTCGCCGAGCGCGGCTGGGTGGTGGTGTCCGGCGGCGCCTACGGGGTGGACGGCGCCGCCCACCGCGGCGCCCTCGGTGCCGGTGGCGCCACCGTCGCGGTGCTGGCCTGCGGGGTCGACCGGCCCTATCCGCGGGGACACACCGAGTTGATCGGCAGGATCGCGGAACAGGGCCTGGTGGTGGGGGAGTTGCCGCCCGGTGAGCATCCGACGCAGAGCAGATTCGTGCTCCGCAACCGGGTGATCGCGGCCCTGACCAGGGGAACCGTCGTCGTGGAGGCCGCCCACCGCAGCGGCTCGCTGGTCACCGCACGGGCGGCACAGCGGCTCGGCCGGTTCACCATGGGCGTGCCCGGCCCCGCCACCAGCGGCCTCTCGGTCGGGGTGCACGAGTTGCTGAGAGGGGAGGCCGTCCTCGTCACGGACGCCGCGGAGGTCGTCGAACTCGTGGGCGACATGGGTGAGCTGGCACCGGCCAGACGCGGTCCCGTCCTCCCGCGTGACCTGCTGGAACCCGCTGCCCGGCGGGTCCTGGCCGCCTTGCCCGGGAACCGGACGGCGTCACTCGAAGAGGTGGCGCGGGGCGCTCAGACGTCCGAGGACGAGGCCGTCGCGAGGCTGTACGAACTCCGAGCACTTGGTTACGTCGAACGACACGGCGATGGCTGGAAGTTGACACGCCAGGCGATGATCTCGGTCCGAGAGGGTCGGAGTCGGCGCTGACCGAGCGTGTTCGGCCGTCCGGGGGAACCCCTGACGCCCTTGGGAATTCCCGGAGTTGACACCTCCGGCCGATCACGCAGAGCGACGCGCCGAGCGCGGCCGGACGCGCCGTACAGGGGGTTCGCGCAGGGGTGGAGCCTCAGTGTTCGCGCACCGCGACTCCTCAGTCACGCTACGCTCACAAAAGCCCTGGCGCAGACCGCGCCAACCGGCACCGGACCGACACCTCACGCAAACCACACCCTTCATCCCCGCTCACCCCGCTTCACGGCACATCACAGCACTTCCTGGCACTTCACGGCAGAACGGCACAAGGCGACGAATGCCCCAGCACACCTCCGGGTCCGACCGGGCGGCGATCCCCCCAGCCGCCCGCGACGGTGGCAGCGTGCGGCCGCCCGCTCCCTCGACGCTCGACGAGCTGTGGCGGTCGTACAAGGCGACAGGGGACGAGCGGCTGCGGGAACAGCTGATCCTGCACTACTCGCCGCTGGTGAAGTACGTGGCGGGACGGGTGAGTGTCGGTCTGCCGCCCAATGTGGAGCAGGCCGACTTCGTCTCCTCCGGGGTGTTCGGGCTCATCGACGCGATCGAGAAGTTCGACGTCGACCGGGAGATCAAGTTCGAGACGTACGCGATCACCCGGATCCGGGGCGCGATGATCGACGAGCTGCGGGCGCTGGACTGGATCCCCCGGTCCGTACGGCAGAAGGCGCGCAACGTCGAGCGGGCGTACGCCACGCTGGAGGCCCGGCTGCGCAGGACGCCCTCGGAGGTCGAGGTGGCCGCCGAGCTCGGTATCGAGGTCGACGAACTCCATGCCGTCTTCAGTCAGTTGTCGCTGGCCAACGTGGTGGCGCTGGAGGAACTGCTGCACGTCGGGGGCGAGGGCGGGGACCGGCTGAGCCTGATGGACACGCTGGAGGACACCGCCGCGGACAACCCCGTGGAGGTGGCCGAGGACCGGGAGCTGCGGCGGTTCCTGGCGCGGGCCATCAATACGCTGCCGGAGCGGGAGAAGACCGTGGTGACCCTCTACTACTACGAAGGGCTCACGCTCGCCGAGATCGGCAACGTGCTCGGGGTCACCGAGAGCCGGGTGAGCCAGATCCACACGAAGTCCGTGTTGCAGCTGCGGGCGAAGCTGGCGAGTTTCGGTCGCTGAGCGGCGGCTTTCGGCCGTGGGTCCGGAGATTTCGGGGCGTGGCCGCCAGGGAGTGATCCGTGTCCCGGTGGTGCTGTCTCCCGTCCGGCGCGGCGCGTCCGTAGAGTGGTTGACGTGCCAAGGATTCGAGCGGCCTCCGTGGCCGAGCACCGGTCGATGCAGCGAGCCGCCCTGCTGGACGCGGCGCGGTCCCTCCTGTCCGAGGGCGGGACGGAGGCGCTGACGTTCCCCGCGCTCGCCGAGCGGACGGGGCTCGCGCGCTCGTCCGTGTACGAGTACTTCCGCTCCAGGGCCTCGGTGGTCCAGGAGCTGTGCGAGGTCGACTTTCCCGTGTGGGCAGCGGAGGTCGAGGCGGCGATGGAGCGTGCGGCCTCCGCCGAGGGCAAGGTCGAGGCGTATGTCCGGCAGCAGCTGGCGCTGGTCGGGGACCGGCGGCACCGGGCGGTGGTCGCGATCTCGGCGAGCGAGCTGGACGCGGGGGCGCGGGAGAAGATCCGGGCCGCGCACGGCGGGCTGGTCGCGATGATCGTGGAGGCGCTGGGGGAGCTGGGGCATGCGCAGCCCCGGCTGGCGGCGATGCTGGTGCAGGGGGTCGTGGACGCGGCGGTACGGCGCATCGAGCTGGGCGCGGCCGAAGACCCGACGGTGATCACGGACGCGGCTGTGGCCATGGCGCTGCGAGGTGTGCGGGGCTGAGGCAGGAGGGGCTTACCGGCGCCGGCAGGGTGCCGATGAATGTGCCCGCGCAGGTAGCGCCCCGTAAGGGGCGCGGGGAACTGCGCGAGCAACCCCCACCCACCGACAGCCGCACAACCGTCACCCCTCCGGCAGCGGCACCCCCAGCACCGGCAGCAGTCTCGACGGACCCCCGTTCAGCAACCACGGCGGCAACAGCAGCAACGGGTCCACATATACGTCCCCCTTGAGCAGCCCCCAGTGCACACACGTACCCGCACCACAGTGCGCACCCGGCCGCTCCACCGTGCCCACCACCTGCCCCGCCGCAACCTCCTCCCCCTTCTTCACCTGCGCCGTCACCGGTTCGTACGTCGTGCGGAGGTCCGTGCCGGCGAGTCGCACCGACACCACACCTCGCCCGGCCACCCGCCCCGCGAAAGAGACCCGGCCCGCCGCCACCGCCCGCACCTCCGTGCCGGGCGCGGCGCCCAGATCGACCCCGCGGTGCCCGGGGCCGTACACCGTCGCCGGCGGCTCCCAGCCCCGCAGGACCGGCGGCCGTACCCCCACCGGCCAGGCGCGGCCGATCGCCGGGACCGTCGCGGGAGGGGGTAGGGGATCCTCCGCCCAAGCCACCGTCCAGCTCCAGGTCCAGGCCCAGGTCCCGGTCACCGCCAGGAGCAGCGGCACCGTCGCCGCCCCCATCCACCGCATCGTTCGTCGCATCGCCCACATGACCGAACCGTCCCGCAAACCACCGATCATGGCCGGTACCTGTGGACTACTCACCGGTTGTGGACGGCGGCGTCACCCGGTGCCTCGCGGGTCCCGTACACTTCCTTTGGCGATCCGGGTCACCGGGTCGACTTCGCACGCCCCGACACCAGGCCGGCAAAACGATCTGGGTCAGCGCTTCTCGGTCCTTCGTGGCACAGCGCAAACGGGCGTCAGGCGCGGGAGCCGTCCGGTACCCGCGGCACAACCGAGAAATTCAAGGAGATACGGCCATGGCCGTCGTCACGATGCGGGAGCTGCTGGAAAGCGGCGTCCACTTCGGTCACCAGACCCGTCGTTGGAACCCGAAGATGAAGCGCTTCATCTTCACGGAGCGCAACGGCATCTACATCATCGACCTGCTCCAGTCGCTGTCGTACATCGACCGCGCCTACGAGTTCGTCAAGGAGACCGTCGCCCACGGCGGCACGGTCATGTTCGTCGGCACGAAGAAGCAGGCGCAGGAGGCCATCGCCGAGCAGGCCACCCGCGTCGGCATGCCCTTCGTCAACCAGCGCTGGCTGGGCGGCATGCTCACCAACTTCTCCACCGTCTACAAGCGTCTGCAGCGCCTCAAGGAGCTCGAGCAGATCGACTTCGAGGACGTCGCCGCGTCGGGTCTCACCAAGAAGGAGCTTCTCGTGCTCTCGCGCGAGAAGGCCAAGCTGGAGAAGACCCTCGGTGGTATCCGCGAGATGTCCAAGGTGCCCAGCGCCGTCTGGATCGTGGACACCAAGAAGGAGCACATCGCGGTCGGTGAGGCCCGGAAGCTCAACATCCCGGTCGTCGCCATCCTCGACACCAACTGCGACCCCGACGAGGTCGACTACAAGATCCCGGGCAACGACGACGCGATCCGCTCCGTCACCCTGCTCACCCGTGTGATCGCGGACGCGGTCGCCGAGGGCCTCATCTCCCGCTCCGGTGTCGCCACCGAGGGCAAGGGCGACAAGGCCGCGGGCGAGCCGCTGGCCGCGTGGGAGCGCGACCTGCTCGAGGGCGAGAAGAAGGCGGACGAGGCCGAGGTCCAGACCTCTGCCGAGACCGAGAAGGTCGCCGACGCCGAGCAGGCCGAGGCTCCGGCTGCCGCCGAGGCCGCTGTCGAGGCTCCGGCTGTCGAGGCTCCGGCCGCCGAGGCTCCCGCTGCCGAGGCCCCGGCCGCGGACGCCGAGCAGGCCTGACCGTCCGGTGAAGCGTTGACGGTGGGGGCGGTGCCATGAAGTCCGCCCCCACCGTTCACCCGTAGGTCAGCCAACGGTCCGCGATCCACCCCTACAGGTGGAATCCACACATGGGATCCATGTGGATCGCAGACGTGCAGATCTTCGATCTTCCAGACTTCGAGAAAGACTTACAGACTCATGGCGAACTACACCGCCGCTGACGTCAAGAAGCTCCGCGAGCTCACCGGCGCCGGCATGATGGACTGCAAGAAGGCCCTGGACGAGGCCGAGGGCGATGTCGACAAGGCTGTCGAGGCGCTCCGTATCAAGGGCCAGAAGGGCGTCGCCAAGCGCGAGGGCCGCTCCGCCGAGAACGGCGCCGTGGTCTCGATCATCGCTGACGACAACTCCTCCGGCGTCCTCGTCGAGCTGAAGTGCGAGACGGACTTCGTCGCCAAGGGTGACAAGTTCCAGGCCGCCGCCAACGCCATCGCCGAGCACGTCGCCAAGTCCGCCTACGCGGACCTGGACGCCCTGCTCGCCTCCGAGATCGAGCCCGGCAAGACCGTCCAGGCGTTCGTGGACGAGGCCAACGCCAACCTCGGCGAGAAGATCGTCCTGGACCGCTTCGCGCAGTACGCCGACGGTTTCGTGCTCGCGTACATGCACCGCACGATGCCCGACCTGCCCCCGCAGATCGGTGTCCTCGTCGAGCTCGACAAGCCGAACGCCGAGATCGCCAAGGGCGTCGCCCAGCACATCGCCGCCTTCGCGCCGAAGTACCTCTCCAAGGAGGACGTGCCGGCCGACGTCGTCGAGTCCGAGCGTCGTATCGCCGAGGAGACCACCCGCGCCGAGGGCAAGCCCGAGGCCGCGCTCCCGAAGATCGTCGAGGGTCGTCTGAACGGCTTCTTCAAGGACGCCACGCTGCTCGGCCAGCCGTACGCGCTCGAGAACAAGAAGTCGGTCCAGAAGGTTCTGGACGAGGCCGGTGTCACCCTGAAGCGCTTCACGCGCATCAAGGTCGGCATCTGAGTCCGTACCGCGATCGACGCGCGACCCCCGGGGAAATCCCGGTAGGGTCGGTCGACAGCAGTCGTCCGGGTACCCGGCCAGACCCAGGGTCGTGACGGACGGCAGCAGATCTGACGAGGAGGCCATTGCCGCGCATGGGCAGCGAAAAGCGACCCCATCGGCAATGGCCTTCTTCGTATGTGCACCACGTGAAAGAGGCGGGATCTCCATGACCACCAAGGCTCAGAAGAGCGACGACGGCAAAGTACGCGGCCGGTTTCTGCTGAAGCTGTCCGGAGAGGCGTTCGCCGGTGGCGGCGGCCTGGGCGTGGACCCCGACGTGGTGCACAAGATCGCCCGTGAGATCGCGGCCGTCGTCCGCGACGGCGCCGAGGTCGCCGTCGTCATCGGCGGCGGCAACTTCTTCCGTGGCGCCGAGCTCCAGCAGCGCGGCATGGACCGGGCCCGCTCGGACTACATGGGCATGCTCGGCACCGTGATGAACTGCCTCGCCCTCCAGGACTTCCTGGAGAAGGAGGGCATCGACAGCCGGGTGCAGACCGCGATCACCATGGGCCAGGTCGCCGAGCCGTACATCCCGCTGCGCGCCGTGCGCCACCTGGAGAAGGGCCGCGTGGTCATCTTCGGCGCCGGTATGGGCATGCCCTACTTCTCCACCGACACCACCGCCGCCCAGCGCGCCCTGGAGATCGACGCCGAGGCGCTGCTCATGGGCAAGAACGGCGTGGACGGGGTCTACGACTCCGACCCGAAGAAAAACCCCGACGCCGTCAAGTTCGACTCCCTCGGCTACGGCGAGGTCATCACCCGCGAGCTCAAGGTCGCCGACGCCACGGCGATCACGCTCTGCCGCGACAACAAGCTGCCGATCCTGGTGTTCGAGCTGCTCGTGGAGGGCAATATCGCGCGGGCCGTCAAGGGTGAGAAGATCGGCACGCTGGTGGGTGACCAGGGCGGCCGGGCCTGACCGGCACCGCCTGACGCACCCTGACCGGGGGATGGACAATGTCCTGCCGGTCGGGAACCGTGCAGGAAACAAGACGCGACGCAGCCGGCCGCCGCCCGCACAGGAACCGCAGCCGGGCCTTACTCAAGACACGCAGGAGCAAGTGGTGATCGAAGAGACCCTCCTCGAGGCCGAGGAGAAGATGGAGAAGGCCGTCGTGGTCGCCAAGGAGGACTTCGCCGCGATCCGCACCGGTCGTGCGCACCCGGCGATGTTCAACAAGATCGTGGCCGACTACTACGGCGCGCCGACGCCGATCAACCAGCTGGCCTCGTTCTCCGTGCCGGAACCGCGCATGGCGGTCGTGACCCCGTTCGACAAGAGCGCGCTGCGCAACATCGAGCAGGCGATCCGCGACTCGGACCTGGGCGTCAACCCCAGCAACGACGGCAACATCATCCGTGTGGTGTTCCCGGAGCTCACCGAGGAGCGCCGCCGCGACTACATCAAGGTCGCCAAGGGCAAGGCGGAGGACTCCAAGGTCTCCATCCGTTCCGTCCGCCGCAAGGCCAAGGACGCCATCGACAAGATGATCAAGGACGGCGAGGTCGGCGAGGACGAGGGCCGTCGCGCCGAGAAGGAGCTCGACGACACCACCGCGAAGTACGTCGCGCAGGTGGACGAGCTCCTCAAGCACAAGGAAGCGGAGCTTCTCGAAGTCTGATGAACGACTCATCCTGGGGAGCGCCGCCACACGCCGGTCCGCAGGCCGGGCAGGCCGGATCACCGGCCGGGTACTGGGGGCCGACCGATCAGGGCACCGGCCAGGGGTACGACCAGGGTCCCGCCGAGGGCCGGGGGTACGACGACCAGGGTCCCGTCCAAGGCCAGGGGTACGACCAGGGTCCTGTCCAGGGCCAGGGGTACGCCAACGGTTCCGGCCGCGGTCAGGGGTACGGCCATGCTCCCGGCCAGGGGTACGACCACGGCTATGACCATGGCTATGGCCAGGGGTATGTCCAGGGAGCCGCCCCGGCGGGTCCCGCGTACGATGCGCATGACGCGCAGCAGACTCGCCCCATGCCCATCGTGCCCGACGACGCACCACCGTACGGCGGAGACCAGGACGACGACCGGGGGGCCGCTCGGCTGGGCGGCCCCTTGTTCCGAGACGAGACGTTCCAGGACGGTACGTCCCGCGATGGGACGTACCGCAACGACACCCCGTCGGCGCAGCCTCTGCCCTCTGCGGCGGCGCCGCAGAATCCGGAGCCCATGCCCGACGCCCCGCAGCCGGCGCCCGCGCCGCAGAAGAAGAGCGCGGGTCGGGACCTGGGTGCGGCCATAGGGGTCGGCGTCGGACTGGGCGTCGTGATCGTGGCATCCCTGTTCGTCGTCAAGGCCGTCTTCGTCGGTGTGGTCGCGGTCGCGGTCGTGGTGGGCCTGTGGGAGCTGACCAGCCGGCTCCAGGAGCGCAAGGGCATCAAGGCGCCCCTGGTCCCGCTGGCGCTCGGCGGCGCGGCGATGGTGGTCGCCGGCTACGCCCGCGGTGCCGAGGGTGCCTGGGTCGCCCTGGCGCTCACCGGGCTCGCGGTCCTGGTCTGGCGGATGACGGAACCGCCGGAGGGCTATCTCAGGGACGTCACGGCGGGCCTCTTCGCGGCGTTCTACGTACCGTTCCTGGCGACCTTCGTCTCGATGATGCTCACCGCCGACGACGGCCCCCGCCGGGTGATCACCTTCCTTCTCCTCACGGTGGTCAGCGACACCGGCGCCTACGCGGTCGGCTGGCGGTTCGGCACCCACAAGCTCGCCCCGCGCATCAGCCCCGGCAAGACCCGCGAGGGCCTGGTCGGCGCGGTGCTGTTCGCCATGGTCGCGGGCGCGCTGTGCATGGAGTTCCTGATCGACGACGGCACCTGGTGGCAGGGCCTGCTGCTGGGCCTCGCGGTCGCGGCCAGCGCCACCCTGGGCGACCTCGGTGAGTCCATGATCAAGCGGGACCTGGGCATCAAGGACATGGGCACACTGCTCCCGGGCCACGGCGGCATCATGGACCGCTTGGACTCGCTGCTGCCCACGGCTCCGGTGGTGTGGCTGCTGATGGTGCTCTTCGTCGGCAGCGGCTGACCTGCACCTGGCGTAGTCGAGCCCCCGTCCTTCGCAGGGCGGGGGCTCATCGGCTTGTCGGCCCCGGATGGCGCAGCAGAAATCGCATGGTCGGTCCGGCCGGAGGCAGACTCCCTGTGAGGACGCTGTGTGTCCTCCGACGCGCAGGGAGTGTGCCCATGCCCCTAGACCCGGCCCCGGCCTCCACCCCGACCCCGACCCCTCCTCCTCCGGTGCGGTTCTGGCCCGTCGACGACCTGCCCGCCCTCGACCCCGACCCGTTTCTCGACGAGATGCTGCGGGACGAACCGGTCACCCGGATCAAGCTCGCGCACGGCGAGGGGCATGCCTGGCTGATCACCCGGTACGAGGACTGCCGCTTCGTCACCTCCGACCCCCGCTTCTCCCGGGAACAGGTCGTCGGCCGCGACGTCACCAGCATGCGCCCGGAACCCGTGGCCTCGCAGACGGCGGGCCTGCAGTACATCGACCCGCCCCGGCACAACCGGCTGCGCCGGGTCGTCGCCCGCGCCTTCACCGGGCGGGCCATGCAGCGGCTGCGGCCGATCGCCGAGCGCCGGGCCGCCGAACTGCTCGACGTGATGGCGGCCGCCGGGCCACCGGCCGACCTCATGGAGCATCTGCACGGCCCCTTCCCGATCGCCGTCATCCGTGACTTCCTCGGCGTCGACGAGAAGGACTGGCACCGCTGGGCGGCGACCGGCGAGGCCCTGCTGTCCGCCGGCGCCGACTCCGAGGAGCGTGCCAAGGAGGCTGCCCGGACCACCCGGGCCCGGATCGCCGAACTGCTCCAGCACCGCCACGAGGAGCCCCGCGAGGACCTCGCCGGAGTCCTGGCGCTGGCCACCGAGTCCGGCGAGATCACCGACGACGAGGCGATCTCGCTGGCCACCGCCATCCAGGTCAGCGGCGGTCACGCGGTCCGCAACAACAGCGGCTCGATGATGTACGCGCTGCTCACCCACCCCCGCCATCTGGAGCGGCTGCGCCGCGAGCCGGAGCTGCTCCCCAAGGCGGTGGACGAACTCTTCCGCTACGTCCCGCACCGCAACGGCGTCGGCATCCCGCGGGTCGCCATCGAGGACGTCGAGGTCGGCGGCCAGCTGATCCGGGCCGGTGAGGTCATCTACAACGCGTATGTCGCCGCCAACCGTGATCCCGCGGTCTTCCCCGACCCCGACGATCTGGACTTCGACCGCACCGACGGCCCTCACCTGGCCTTCGGGCACGGTCCCCACCACTGCATGGCCGCCATCATGGCCCGTATGGAGGCCGAGATCATGATCGGCTCGGTCCTCACCCGCTTCCCCGGCATCCGCCTGGCCGTGCCTGCCGAGGAGGTCGAGTTCCAGCGCCAAGGCCTGATCCGCGGCCCGCGCACCCTGCCCGTGACGTGGTGACCGAGGCCCACTCCATGCTGACGACCATCTGTGTCCCCGGCCCACCGGACCGGCTCGGCCTCGGCAGCCCGGACCCGGACGCGAGCGCCCTGACTGTCAGGCCCGCGAACAGGGCTCTTCTGGGCCGTGGTACATCGCTCGCGACAGTGTCACTGATGGAAGACCGAGGCGCTTCCCGTCCTGACAGGCCTCTCACGGCTCTGGAGCATGGAGCATGCGCCAGGTGTGTCAGTTTCGGCGGCGCGATTGCGGTACGAAATGCCGTAGTTGTCGGCCTCCCGCCTCCCTCGTAGTCTCGGAGACGGTACATCCAGCCTATGGGGGGCGAATGCAGTTCGAATCGAAGATGACTCTGATTGAGCGTAGGCCGCGAGGCAATCTCGCCGACACGCTCTCGCGAATCTCGAAAGACGATGGTGAGCATGTCGTCTTCGAGGACGATGGCAGGAAGCTCGTCGTGGAGGTTGTCCAAGGGCGTGCGGTTGACTGGAAGGCTTATGACGTCGACGGAAGCGAAGTCGCGACCGTGGTGGTCCGACAGCCTTCCGGAGGTCCGCCCGGCGTCGTTGCGGCGATGCCGGGCGCCAGGTGGGCCATCGTGTGTGCCTGCTTTGCCTCGGGCGATTTCTGCTGGTGGCAGCCCTACTGAGCGAGACCTTGCCGACACTGGTCAGGCTCGGGCAGGCCGTTGAGTACTCGGTTCACGGTCTTCCTCGTGCGCTCCTGACCACGGTCGGAACCAGCCTCCGGCGGCGGTGCCGTTCGCGAATGCCGGCGAGCAGTGGCATGCGCGGCCCGTGGCGTCCAGGTCGTTCGCACAGTGGCGCGCTCTGCCTGGACGCGCAATGTTCACGACCCGCCGGGCCGTCGACGGTCCTTCAGCATTCCCACGGCGAACGATACGGCCCCCACTCCGGCAGTGATCAGTCCCGCGACCGAGGTGATGATCGCGGAGGGGTCCACTCCCGACTTGCTGGGGGACGACGCATCGCTGGCCTCCCGGAGCCGGACCGTTTCGGTGACCGTTACAGTCGCGGCCGGAACAGGTGACGGCAACTCTGAGCCCGGGCCCGCGCCGCCGCCACCGGGCGGCGTGGCTCCCGGCAGAGTGGCTTCCGGTGGAGTGGCTCTTGGCGGAGTAGCTTCTCCGCGAGACCCGCTGGGCGAAGCGTCTGCTCCCCCAGTGGCGCTCGGTGAAGCAGCTTCTCCACTGGTCAACGAAGCAGCAGGTTGCGGCGAACCGCCCAGCCCTTGATGGGGCCGGGTGATGAAGACGACCACCGTGAGCAAAGCCACGCTCACGCACAACAGAGCAGCTCCAACCCAAACCAAACGTGATCGTTTGGCAGCGCCATGCGTTCCGGGCTTCCACGATGGCCGACGTCCGGCTTCGCGGTGCGTCACATCATCAGACTGCGGCAGGACAGCCGACCGCGCGACATGAACACGACCGAACCGGTCCTCGGTGTTCCCCGCCCTGCGCCGTCCGATCGGGCGATGGAGCTTTCAAGAACTCGCAGATCAGCGATCTCCCAGCGCGGGCCGACTCCGCATACGCGATCTTCCGAACCGGGGCGCTCCAGTTAGGGGTTATCCGTCCGGCTGAAAATGCCGGAGCACTTCCTTGTGAAGGTGACACGGTCACTCTCGGAGAATTGGCGCGGGTCCTGAAATCGAATGGGGCCAGGCTGCGCGGGACCATCAGCGCCCAGACCGTGACCCGCAGGTCACCCGATTGGATCTGCGACACTGGTACCACCATGCCCAAGCCCGGAGAACTTACTTTTGTCGCGCCGCGCGGAGCCAAGAAGCCGCCGCGGCATCTTGCCGATCTCACGCCTGCCGAGCGCAAGGACGCGGTGGCCGAGATCGGTGAGAAGCCGTTCCGTGCCAAGCAGCTCGCGCAGCACTACTTCGCGCGGTACGCGCACGAGCCCGAGCAGTGGACGGACATCCCGGTCGGCTCCCGGGACCGGCTGCGGGACGCGCTGTTCCCCGAGCTGATGACCGTCGTACGGCATCTGTCGACGGACGAGGGCACCACCCGCAAGACGCTGTGGCGGCTGTTCGACGGCACGCTCGTCGAGTCCGTGCTGATGCGCTACCCGGACCGCGTGACCATGTGCATCAGCTCGCAGGCGGGATGCGGGATGAACTGCCCGTTCTGCGCGACCGGGCAGGCGGGCCTGGACCGGAACCTGTCCACCGCGGAGATCGTCCACCAGATCGTGGACGGGATGCGGGCGCTGCGGGACGGGGAGGTGCCCGGCGGTCCGGCGCGGCTCTCCAACATCGTGTTCATGGGGATGGGCGAGCCGCTCGCCAACTACAAGCGGGTCGTCACCGCCATCCGGGCGCTGACCGACCCGGCCCCGGACGGGCTGGGGCTCTCGCAGCGCGGGATCACCGTGTCGACGGTCGGGCTCGTGCCGGCCATCCACCGGCTCGCCGACGAGGGACTCAAGTGCCGGCTCGCGATCTCCCTGCACGCCCCCGACGACGAGCTGCGCGACACCCTCGTCCCCGTGAACACGCGGTGGAAGGTGCGCGAGGTGCTCGACGCCGGGTTCGAGTACGTCGAGAAGAGCGGGCGGCGGTTGTCGATCGAGTACGCCCTCATCCGTGACATCAACGACCAGGCGTGGCGAGGGGACCGGCTGGGCCGTCTGCTCAAGGGCAAGCCGGTCCATGTCAACCTCATCCCGCTGAACCCGACGCCGGGCTCGAAGTGGACCGCCTCCCGGCCCGAGGACGAGAAGGCGTTCGTCGAGGCGATCGCCGCGCACGGTGTGCCCGTCACCGTCCGGGACACCCGTGGTCAGGAGATCGACGGAGCCTGCGGTCAGCTCGCGGCCACCGAGCGGTAATCTGAGGGCCGTACAGCCATATCGTCGTACCCAGACATCTTCATATCGACATCTTCATATTCCGACAGGGGAGCGCCACAGCGCTGAGAGTGCGGCAATCGGGCCGCAGACCCTCTGAACCTCGCCCAGGTCATTCTGGGTAGGAAGTTCGGTCATCACTCAAGCTGTTGCGCCCTGCCCAGGAGATCAGATCCTCTGGGCAGGGCCGCGTCTCTTCCTGGTCCACCCCAGGAGGAAAACACCAGTGCACACCAAGACCTTCGTGGCCGCGGCCGTCGGGCTCGGTCTCGTCACGCTGTCCGCGTGTTCGTCGTCGGGCACCGAGACCGACTCCAAGACCGTCACCCTGGTCAGCCACGACTCATGGGCCGTCTCCAAGAGCGTGCTCCAGGACTTCGAGAAGCAGTCCGGCTACAAGGTGAACGTCCTCAAGGACGGCGACGCCGGCCAGGCCGTCAACAAGGCGATCCTGACCAAGGACAACCCGCAGGGCGACGTCTTCTTCGGCGTCGACAACACCCTGCTGTCCAGGGCCCTCGACAACGGTCTCTTCCAGCCGTACGCGGCCAAGGGACTCGACCAGGTCGGCACCGAGTACCAGCTCGACGCCGCCAAGAAGCGAGTCACGCCCGTCGACTACGGCGACATCTGCGTCAACTACGACAAGGCCTACTTCAGCGCGCACAAGCTGGCCCCGCCCGCCTCCTACGCCGATCTCGTCAAGCCGCAGTACAAGAACCTCCTTGTCACCGAGAACGCGGCCACCTCCTCGCCGGGGCTCGGCTTCCTGCTCGGCTCGGCCGCGCAGTACGGGGACAGTGGGTGGCAGGGCTACTGGAAGAAGCTCAAGGACAACGGCGTCAAGGTCGTCGACGGCTGGGAGCAGGCCTACAACGAGGAGTTCTCCGGCTCGGCCGGCGGCAAGAAGGCGAAGGGCGACCGGCCGCTCGTCGTGTCGTACGCCTCCTCCCCGCCCGCCGAGGTCATCTACGCCGACCCGAAGCCCAGCACCGCGCCCACCGGTGTCGCGACCGGCACCTGCTTCCGGCAGATCGAGTTCGCCGGGCTGCTGAGCAACGCCAAGAACACCAAGGGCGGCAAGGCGCTCGTCGACTTCCTGGTCTCCAAGGAGTTCCAGGAGGACATGCCGTTGAACATGTTCGTGTACCCGGTGGTCAAGGGGGCCGCGGTGCCTGTCGAGTTCACGAAGTACGGTCCCGCCGCCGAGGACCCCGAGACCATGGCGCCCGACAGGATCGCCGCCAACCGTGACCAGTGGGTCAAGACGTGGACCTCACTCGTACTCAAGTAGCTCGCGCTCACACAGCGGGCAGGCGTGGGAGCGTGGCGCGGCTCGGGCTGATGCTCGTGCCCGTCGCGTTCTTCGCCGTCTTCTTCGCCTGGCCGGTCGCGGCGATCGTCACGCGCGGGCTGAAGACCGACGGGGTGTGGCGGTTCGGGCGGATCGCCGACGTCGTCGGTCAGTCCGACATCCGGCACGTCCTGTGGTTCACCACCTGGCAGGCGCTCGCCTCCACCGCGCTCACCCTGCTGGTGGCGCTGCCGGCCGCCTACGTCTTCGCCCGACTCGACTTCCCGGGCAAGCAGGTGCTGCGGGCCGTGGTGACGGTGCCCTTCGTGCTGCCGACGGTGGTGGTCGGTACGGCGTTCCTGGCGCTGGTCGGCCGCGGCGGACTGCTGGACGAGCTGTGGGGCGTACGACTGGACACCACCGTCTGGGCCATTCTGCTCGCGCATGTCTTCTTCAACTACGCGGTCGTCGTACGGACCGTGGGCGGCCTGTGGGCGCAACTGGACCCACGGCAGGAGGAGGCCGCGCGGATGCTCGGCGTCTCGCCGCTGGGTGCCTGGCGGAAGGTGACCCTGCCCGCGCTGGCGCCCGCCGTGGCCGCCGCCGCGCTGATGGTCTTCCTGTTCACCTTCACCTCCTTCGGCGTGGTGCAGATCCTCGGCGGGCCGACCTTCTCCACCCTCGAAGTGGAGATCTACCGGCAGACCTCCGAGATCTTCGACCTCTCCACCGCCGCCGTCCTCACGATCGTGCAGTTCGTCGCGGTCGGCGCGATCCTCGCCGTGCACGCGTGGACGGTACGGCGGCGGGAGAGCGCGCTACGGCTGGTGGACCCGTCGGTGACGGCACGCCGGCCGCGCGGGGCCGGGCAGTGGGCGCTGCTCGGCGCGGTCCTCGCCACCGTCGCCGTGCTCCTGGTACTGCCGCTGGCCGTCCTGGTGCGGCGGTCGTTCGACGGGGGGTTCGGCTACTACCGGGCGCTGGGCGACGCCGACGGGGGCACCTTCCTGGTCGCGCCGATCCAGGCGGTGGCCAACTCGCTCGAATACGCCGTCGCGGCCACCGCCATCGCCGTGGTGATCGGCGGGCTCGCCGCCGCCGCGCTGGCCCGGCGGGACGCGGGGCGGCTGGTACGGGGCTTCGACGCGCTGCTGATGCTGCCGCTCGGGGTGTCCGCGGTGACCGTCGGCTTCGGGTTCCTGATCGCCCTCGACAAGCCGCCGCTGGACCTCAGGCAGTCCTGGATCCTGGTGCCGCTCGCACAGGCGCTGGTCGGGGTGCCGTTCGTCGTACGGACCATGCTGCCCGTGCTGCGTGCCGTGGACGAACGGCTGCGGGAGGCGGCGGCCGTGCTCGGGGCCTCGCCGTGGCGGGTGTGGCGGGAGGTCGATCTGCCGATGGTGCGGCGGGCGTTGCTGGTCGCGGCCGGGTTCGCCTTCGCGGTGTCGCTCGGGGAGTTCGGGGCGACGGTGTTCATCGCGCGGCCGGACAGCCCGACGCTGCCGGTGGCCGTGGCGCGGTTGCTGTCCCGCCCCGGTGATCTCAACTACGGCCAGGCGATGGCCCTTTCCACGATTCTGATGGTGGTGTGCGCGGTGGCGCTGCTGGTGCTGGAGCGGCTGCGGACCGACCGGACGGGGGAGTTCTGATGCCGCTTCTCGAACTGGAGCAGGCCACCGTGCGGTTCGGCGGGCGGGCCGTGCTCGACGCCGTGGACCTCCAGGTCGCCGAGCACGAGGTGGTGTGTGTGCTCGGGCCCAGCGGGAGCGGCAAGTCGACGCTGCTGCGGGTGGTGGCGGGGCTGCAACCGCCGGACGCGGGGCGGGTGCTGCTCGACGGGCAGGACCGGACGCGGGTGCCGGCCCATCGGCGGGGCGTCGGGCTGATGTTCCAGGACCATCAGCTGTTCCCGCAGCGGGACGTGGGCGGGAACGTGGCCTTCGGCCTCCGGATGCGGGGCGCCGGCAAGGGGCAACAGGCCGAGCGGGTCGGCGAGCTGCTGGAACTGGTGGGGCTGCCGGGGGCCGCTCGGCGGGCGGTGGCCGGGCTCTCCGGCGGTGAGCAGCAGCGGGTGGCGCTCGCGCGGGCGCTGGCGCCCCGGCCCCGGCTGCTGATGCTCGACGAACCGCTGGGACAGCTCGACCGCTCGCTGCGGGAGCGGCTGGTGGTCGAACTGCGGGAGCTGTTCGGCCGGTTGGGCACGACCGTGCTCGCGGTCACCCACGACCAGGGCGAGGCCTTCGCGCTGGCCGACCGGGTGGTGGTGATGCGGGACGGCCGAATCGCCCAGTCCGGCACGCCCCTCGATGTCTGGCAGCGGCCGGCCGACGAGTTCGTGGCGCGCTTCCTCGGCTTCGGCAACGTGGTCCCGGCGACCGTCGAGGGCTCGGTCGCGGTGACGCCCTGGGGGAAGCTGCCGCTGCCCGAGAACGCGCCTCAGGGGCCGCGTACCGTGCTGGTACGGCCCGCGGGCGTACGGCTCGTGGCGGCCGACGCGGGACTGCCCTGCACGGTGACCGCCCGCACCTTCCAGGGCACCCATGTCACCGTCCACCTCCAGCCCCAGGACGGCCCGCGCCTGGAGGCGGCCTGCGCGCTGCGGGAGGCGCCGGAGGCCGGGGACGCGGTGGGCGTCGAGTTCGACGCGGCGGAGACCGTCGTACTGGACTGAGGCCCTTCAGGACACGGCCGAGGCCCGCCCCCCGGGGATACGGGGACGGGCCTCGACGTTGTACGAAAGCGGTGTACGAAGGCGGGTGCGTCAGCTTCCGCTGTTCGCCCCACGACGGCGCATGCCGAACCACACGGCGCCGCCGCCGACCACGACCAGCGCGGCCGCGATGCCGGCGATCAGACCGGTGTTGGAGTTGGCACCGGTCTCGGCGAGGTTCGACTCACCGACCGCCGGGGAGGGGGCGTTGCTCGACGTGCCCGCCGGGGCGGTGCTGCTGCTCTCCGAGGCCGACGGGGTCGGGGAGTCCGACTCGGCCGGGGTGGACTCGGACTCCGACGGCGACGGCGTGGCCGAATCCGACGGGGACGGGCTGGCGCTCTCCTCGCCCTTGCAGGCGGTGGAGGAGGTGGTCAGGTTGGGCGTGATGTCCTTGTCGATCTGGATCTTGCCGCTGTCGACCTTGACGTGGACGCGGTACACCGCGTTCGGCTGCCAGTCCTCGGAGAAGGTGACCGCGGTGCCCGCCTTGGAGCCCTTGACGGTCTGGGCGTCGCCGACCTGCTTCGCGTCGGCGCCGTTGCTCTCGAGGAAGACGGTGATCGTGGCCGGAGTACCGGAGGCGTCGGTGTCGGTGACCGTAATGACGCCATTGGCGCCGTCGCAGGTGGCTTCGGCGGAGAAATCAGAGATGTTGCACGCGAGGGCGGAACCGGAGACGCCGAGCGTCAGCGCGGCCGACGCAGCGGCAACTCCCAGGATGCGCACGGAACGACGTGCACTGCGGCGGGATATGGACACGTTTGTCCTTACTGGGTGCATAACTGCGGGGGGTTTGCGGGGGAGTTGACGCAACGCGAGGTGAGGCATCAGCAACCCCAGGAGGCTCACAGGTCTATAAGTGTGCCGTAAGTAGTGTCAATGCATATGCGGTCCACGGGCGTTGACTTTGCCTGCTTATTAATCGCTGAGACGTTTCAGTGCCTCGGGAGCCTGCTCGATACGGTCAACCAGGGCGATACGGGACGCCATGGACCGCTCCCGGGCAAGCGAGGTCAGCAGCTGCCAAGCCGGCAGCCTCTCGCTCCAGTGCGCCTCGTCCACGAGCACCATCGGGGTCGGCTCGCCCCGTGACTCGTAGTAGTTGGGCGTCGCGTTGTCGAAGATCTCCTGTACGGTCCCGGCGGCGCCCGGCAGGAACACCACACCGGCGTTGGAGCGGGCCAGCAGCCCGTCCTCGCGGGTGGCGTTGGCGAAGTACTTGGCGATGTGCGCGGCGAAGGCGTTCGGCGGCTCGTGGCCGTAGAACCAGGTGGGGATGCCGACCGAGGGCCCGCCGTCCGGCCAGCGATCGCGGACCTCGAAGGCGGCCCGCGCCCAGTCGGTGATGGACGGCCGGAACGACGGTGCCTTGGCGAGGAGCCGCAGCGCCTCCTCCAGCATTCCGTCGTCGAAGGGGGCCGCGTACGCGCCCAGGTTCGCCGCCTCCATCGCGCCCGGGCCGCCGCCGGTCGCCACCGTGAAGCCGGCCCGCGCCAGCTCCCGGCCGAGCCGGGCGGCGCCGGCGTACGCCTGCGTACCGCGCGCCATGGCGTGGCCGCCCATGACGCCCACCACCCGGGCGCCGACGAGGAGTTCGTCGAGCGCGTCGGAGACCGCGTCGTCGTGGATCGAGCGGAGCATCGAGGCGAATATGTCGCCGTCCGCCTTGGTCCCCTGGAACCAGGCGTACGAGCGGGCGTCCGGGGTCGCCTCGTAGCCCTCGCCGAGCGCGTCGAACAGTTCGTCGGGCGTGTAGACGAAGGCGCGGTAGGGGTCGAAGGGGAGGTCCGGGACGGGCGGGAAGACGAGGGCGCCCGAGGTGCGGACCCGGGCGGCGGCCTCGGCCGACATCGGGCAGCCGAGGAAGACGGCGCCGGCGGCGTCGGTGGTGAGCAGGACGTCCGTACGGTCCGTCAGGTCGACGGCCTGGACGCGGTACTGGGCGAGCGTGCCGTGCGCGGCGACGACCTCGTCGAACTCGGCGAGGGACTCGATCTCACGGTCGCGGGCGGCACGGTTGGGCTGAGGCTGGGCGGGTGTCGGATGCACCCGCCCATGCTGGCACAGCTGTTCGTAGGGATTCGTAGGGATTCGTAGGGCCCCGTCGGGAAGGCGTGGGCGGGGCCGGGCCGGTCAGCCCTGGACCGCCGCCGGGTCCATCCACACGACCTCCCAGCTGTGGCCGTCGAGGTCGTCGAAGGAGCGGCCGTACATGAAGCCCTGGTCCTGGCCGTCCTCGTTCGCCGTGCCGCCGGCCGCGACCGCCTTCTCCACCAGCTCGTCGACCTTCTCGCGGCTCTCCGCGCTCAGACAGATCAGCACCTCGCTGGTCTTGGTCGAGTCCGCGATCTCCTTCTTCGTGAAGTCGGCGTAGCGCTGCTTGCTCAGCAGCATCGCGATGATCGTGTCGCTGATCACGACACAGGCGCAGTCGTCGGTGCTGAACTGCGGGTTGATCGGGTAGCCGAGCTCGGTGAAGAACTTCCGCGACGCGGCGACGTCGTTGGTGGCCAGGTTCACGAAGATCATCTGCTGGTACATGGAGTCTCTCCCTCGGGTGTCGTGCCGTTCGGGGGGACAGACCGCGGGGTGGTCCGAAAGTCATCGGTGCGTTCGCATCTTTGTGCCACGACTTTCGTACGGCGTCTCAGGGCGCGAGGGGCAGCGCGGCCAGGTCGGCGACCAGCAGGGTGAGAGGGGCGAAGAGGGCCAGCAGGGCGCCGGAGCGCAGGGCCGCGGCGCTGCGCAGCACCGTGGCCGGGGCGCCCAGGCGGAGCAGGGCCTCGGTGGTGTCGGCGCGGGACTGGCGGGCCTCCACGGCGGCGGTCAGGAGAGTGGCCAGGGTGCAGCCGGCGACCACGGCACCGCCCAGGGCGGTGAGCGGGCCGAAGGCGAGGGTGCCGCCGTCGTCGTAGAGCGTGAGGGCCGCGAAGGCCGCCGACGCCACCGCGCAGACGACGCCGAGGGGGCGGCCGATGCGGGTGGCCTCCGCCATCAGGACGCGGCCGGCCAGGAGGCGGAGGGCGCCGGGGCGGGCGGTCTGGAGGAGGCGGCCGCAGAGGTGGGTGAGGCCGGGGGCGGCGAGGATCAGGCCGAGGGCGGTGAGGGTCCAGCCGGCGAGGACCCCGACGGGGCCCACGGCCAGGCCGCCGGGGAGGGAGGTCCGCGGGGTGGCCTCGGTGGCGCCGGCGTAGGACTCCACGGCGAGGCCCGCGGCGAGCACGGCGATGCCCCAGGGGAGGCCGGTGGGGGACTTCGCGACCCCGATCAGCTCGGGAACGTCCGCGGGGGCCGGGAGGGGGGGTTCGCCTGCCGGCGCTTGCGGGGCGCCCTCCCCGGCGGGGGTGTCCGCGGCGGCTGCCTGAGCCGGTGCCTGTGCCTGTGCCGGCTCGGCGGCACGGTCGGCCGTGGAGGGCGGTGTGGGCCGGGACCGGGATGTGAAGAGGCGGGCGCCGAAGCGGCCGTACGCTCCGAAGGTCTCCCGCCCCGCCTTTGTGTCGTAGGCCCCGAAACGGCCGTACACACGCGCCCGGCCCGCCGGGCCCGGCAGGTCCCTCGGGCGGAGGGTCACCGCCACCGCCGTGGACGCGAGTACCGGGAGCACGGCCAGGAGGGTCAGGGCCGCCGGGACGGGCAGGGACCTGTTCGCCGCCAGGAAGTCCTTCGCCGCGCCGTCGAAGGGCATGCCCGTGAGGTCGCCGCGCAGGTGGAGGAAGACCAGGAGGGCCAGCAGCGAACCCAGGGTGCAGGCCAGGGCCGTGTTCAGGGCGGCGATGGCCATCAGCCGGGCCGGGCCCAGGCCCAGGGCGGACAGGCCCGGGCGCGGCCTGGTGCCGGGGTCGGTGCGGGCCACCGCGATCGCGAGGTACACCGTGGCGGCGAGCGGGATCGCACACCACGACAGGCGCAGCAGGGCGGCCGTGGAGTGGGTCGGGTGGACCATCGCGTAGCCGAGGGCGGACAGCAGCAGGAAGCCCGTGCCGGCGGCCGCCGCGGCCACCAGGAGGCGGCGCAGGTGGACGGCCGGGCGGGCGGCGCGGGTCAGACGGAGAGCGAGCACTCGGCCCGGCCCTCCGCTTCGGGGACCGGCGGCAGGTGGACCGTGTTCACCCGGCGCCCGTCCAGGAGCGAGACCTTGCGGTCGGCCAGGGCGGCGGTGTCCGCGTCGTGCGTGGCCAGGACCACCGTGATGCCGTGCGAGCGGGCCGCCGTGGTGAGGGTGCGCAGCACATGGGCGCGGTCGGCGCGGTGCAGCGGTGCCGTCGGCTCGTCCGCGAAGAGGATCGTCGGGGCGGGGGCGAGGGCGCGGGCGATGCAGACGCGCTGGCGTTCGGCCTGCTGGAGTCCCGCGGGGTGGCTGCGGGCCTTGTCACCGACGTCGAGGCGCTCCAGCCACTCCAGTGCGGCCACCTTGGCCCGGCGGCGGCCGGTGCCGCGCAGCATCAGGGGCAGGGCGGTGTTCTCCCAGACGTTCAGCTCGGGGACCAGCGTCGGCTTCGGGTCGATCCAGCCGAAGCGGTCGCGGCGGAGCCGTTCGCGGGTGACCGGACCCATCCGGTGTACGGCCGTGCTGTTGAACCAGACCTCGCCGTGCTGCGCCGGGACCAGACCGGACAGGCACCTCAGCAGCGTGGTCTTGCCGCTGCCGCGCGGCCCGCTGACGGCGAGGATCTCGCCCTCCCGTACGCCGAGCGAGACACCGGCGACACCGGGCGAGCCGTCCGGGTGGCTGAAGTGCAGGGAGCGTGCCCACAGCACGTCGTTGTCCGGCGGGGCCTCCATGGGCGTACACCTCGGTTCTGATCCGTTTTCCCGTCTTCGATCCCCCGTCCGGGGGAACGAAGGCTGGGGCGATCGGTCACGTGCACGCTAGGCAGGTCGGGAGGCCGGGCCCGGACAGCACACGGCCCCGGGCCGCCGTTCTCACTCGAACGGACGGCACCGGGGCCGGATCGGACCGCTGATCCGATGATCAGAGCTTCGTCCACGCCTCCGTCAGCGTGGCGCGCAGGATCTGCTCGATCTCGTCGAAGGTCTCCTGGTTGGAGATCAGCGGCGGGGCGAGCTGGACGACCGGGTCGCCGCGGTCGTCGGCACGGCAGTACAGGCCGTTGTCGAACAGCGCCTTGGAGAGGAAGCCGTACAGGACGCGCTCGGTCTCCTCGTCGTTGAAGGACTCCTTCGTGGCCTTGTCCTTCACCAGCTCGATGCCGTAGAAGAAGCCGTTGCCGCGGACGTCGCCGACGATCGGCAGGTCGTGCAGCTTCTGGAGGGTGGACAGGAACGCGCCCTCGTTGTCGAGCACGTGCTGGTTGATGCCCTCGCGCTCGAACAGGTCGAGGTTGGCGAGGCCCACCGCCGCCGACACCGGGTGGCCGCCGAAGGTGTAGCCGTGCAGGAAGGTGTTGTCGCCCTTGTAGAACGGCTCGGCGAGCTTGTCGGAGATGATGCACGCGCCGATCGGGGAGTAGCCCGAGGTCATGCCCTTGGCGCAGGTGATCATGTCCGGGACGTAGTCGAACTTGTCGCAGGCGAACATCGTGCCGAGGCGGCCGAAGGCGCAGATGACCTCGTCGGAGACGAGCAGCACGTCGTACTGGTCGCAGATCTCGCGGACCCGCTGGAAGTAGCCGGGCGGGGGCGGGAAGCAGCCGCCCGCGTTCTGGACGGGCTCCAGGAAGACCGCGGCGACGGTGTCGGGGCCCTCGAAGAGGATCTGCTGCTCGATCTGGTCGGCGGCCCAGCGGCCGAAGGCCTCCGGGTCGTCGCCGAAGAGCGGGGCGCGGTAGATGTTGGTGTTCGGCACCTTGTGCGCGCCCGGGACGAGGGGCTCGAACGGCGCCTTCAGGGCCGGCAGGCCGGTGATGGACAGGGCGCCCTGCGGGGTGCCGTGGTAGGCGACCGCGCGGGAGATGACCTTGTACTTGGTCGGCTTGCCCTGGAGCTTGAAGTACTGCTTGGCGAGCTTCCAGGCGGTCTCCACGGCCTCGCCGCCGCCGGTGGTGAAGAAGACCTTGTTCAGGTCGCCGGGGGCGTGGTGGGCCAGGCGCTCCGCGAGCTCGACGGCCTTCGGGTGGGCGTAGGACCACACCGGGAAGAAGGCCAGCTCCTGCGCCTGCTTGAAGGCCGCCTCGGCGAGTTCGACGCGGCCGTGACCGGCCTGGACCACGAACAGGCCCGCGAGACCGTCGAGGTAGCGCTTGCCCTTGTCGTCGTAGATGTAGGTGCCCTCGCCCCGGACGATGGTCGGGACGGGCGAGTTCTCGTACGAGGACATGCGGGTGAAGTGCATCCACAGGTGGTCGTACGCGGTCTTGCTGAGGTCCTTCTGGCTCACGGTTATCGGGTTCCCCACATGTAGGTCTGCTTCTTCAGCTTCAGGTAAACGAAGCTTTCGGTGGAGCGCACGCCGGGCAGGGCCCGGATGCGTTTGTTGATGACGTCCAGCAGGTGGTCGTCGTCCTCGCAGACGATCTCGGCGAGGATGTCGAACGAGCCCGCGGTCATCACCACGTACTCGACTTCCGACATGGCGGTCAGCGCGTCCGCGATGGACTCGACATCGCCCTCGACGTTGACGCCGACCATCGCCTGCCGGCGGAAGCCCACGGTGAGCGGGTCCGTGACGGCGACGATCTGCATCACGCCCTGGTCCAGCAGCTTCTGGACGCGCTGGCGCACGGCCGCCTCCGACAGGCCGACGGCCTTGCCGATCGCGGCGTACGGCCGGCGGCCGTCCTCCTGGAGCTGCTGGATGATGGCGAGGGAAACGGCGTCCAACTGGGGGGTGCCGTTCCTGGACTCGCGGGACGAGTCCCTCTGGTCTGCGCTTCGACTGGCCACGACCTCACTGTGCACGACGTCTCGACGGTTCCGCAAGGCCGTATCGATGAAATTCGTTGTTTGAGGTGCCCGGTATTGCGGATTTCGCAGACGCGACGGCCGTGGGGGTGTTGAAAACGTGGGATCTCGGATTACTGTGGGTGTCTCATTCAATGGACACCCGAACTTGGAGGGCCGGCAGTGAGCACCGAGCTGCGTCGTCTGCGCAATTACATCGACGGTGAGTTCCGGGACGCCGCCGACGGACGGACCACGGAGGTGGTCAACCCCGCGATCGGCGAGGCGTACGCCACCGCCCCGCTGTCCGGCGAGGCCGACGTCGACGCGGCGATGGCGGCCGCGGCCGCCGCCTTCCCGGGCTGGCGCGACACCACGCCCGCCGAGCGTCAGAAGGCCCTGCTGAAGATCGCGGACGCGTTCGAGGAGCGGGCCGAGGAACTCATCGCGGCCGAGGTGGAGAACACGGGCAAGCCGACCGGGCTCACCCGCTCCGAGGAGATCCCGCCGATGGTCGACCAGATCCGCTTCTTCGCGGGCGCGGCGCGGATGCTGGAGGGCCGGTCGGCCGGTGAGTACATGGAGGGGATGACCTCCATCGTCCGCCGCGAGCCGGTCGGTGTCTGCGCGCAGGTCGCGCCGTGGAACTACCCGATGATGATGGCCGTGTGGAAGTTCGCCCCGGCGATCGCGGCGGGCAACACGGTCGTGCTGAAGCCGTCGGACACCACCCCGGCGTCGACCGTCCTGATGGCCGAGATCATCGGCGGGATCCTCCCCAAGGGCGTCTTCAACGTCGTCACCGGCGACCGTGACACCGGCCGCCTGATGGTCGAGCACCCGACTCCGGCGATGGCCTCCATCACCGGCTCCGTGCGCGCCGGCATGCAGGTCGCCGAGTCCGCGTCCAAGGACCTCAAGCGGGTCCACCTGGAGCTGGGCGGCAAGGCGCCGGTCGTCGTCTTCGAGGACCTCGACAGCGCGGCCATCGCCAAGGCCGCCGAGGACATCTCCGTCGCCGGTTTCTTCAACGCCGGCCAGGACTGTACGGCGGCGACGCGTGTGCTGGTGCAGGAGTCGATCCACGACGAGTTCGTGGCGGCGCTCGCGAAGGCCGCGGCCGAGACGAAGACGGGCCAGCCGGACGACGAGGACGTGCTGTTCGGGCCGCTGAACAACCCGAACCAGCTGAAGCAGGTCTCCGGCTTCATCGAGCGGCTTCCCGCCCACGCCAAGGTCGAGGCCGGCGGGCAGCGGGTCGGTGACAAGGGCTACTTCTACGCCCCGACCGTCGTCTCCGGGCTCAAGCAGGACGACGAGATCATCCAGAACGAGGTCTTCGGACCGGTCATCACCGTCCAGTCCTTCACGGACGAGGACCAGGCCACCGAGTGGGCCAACGGCGTCGACTACGCGCTCGCGTCCTCCGTGTGGACCAAGGACCACGGGCGGGCGATGCGGATGTCCAAGAAGCTGGACTTCGGCTGCGTGTGGATCAACACGCACATCCCGCTGGTCGCGGAGATGCCGCACGGCGGGTTCAAGAAGTCCGGGTACGGCAAGGACCTGTCGGGGTACGGGTTCGAGGACTACACGCGGATCAAGCATGTGATGACGTCGCTGGACGCGTAGGTCGTAGGTCTGCTGCAGGTGCGTGGGGGCTGGTCGTGCTCACGCGGCGAAGCCGCGAATTGACACAGCCCCGCGCCCCTTTCAGGGGCGTTGCGCTGCCCGGAGTCGAGAAGTAACGCCGTGTTGACCTGGGGCATCGACAAGGTGTCGGGTCCGCGTCAGGGGGCTCGACGCAGCGTCGATTGCCCGGCCACAGGCAGGCGCGACATGCTTCGGGCGTGCCCCAGAATCCTTCTCGAACGCCCGCGCTCTCCCGTCGCTCCCTGCTGCGCGCGCTCGGCGGCACCGCCGCGCTCGGCGCCCTGGCCGGCTGTGGGGTGCCCGCCGCCTACGTCAAGGCCGGCGACCGCACCGTGACCGACCTGTCCGCCCGGGACCACAAGCTGGTCTTCGCGAACTGGCCGCTGTACATCGACGTCGACGACGACAATCCGAACAAGCGGCCCACCCTCGACGCCTTCGAGAAGCAGAGCGGGATCTCCGTCGACTACATCGAGGAGATCAACGACAACGACGAGTTCTTCGGCAAGATCAGCCCGGCGCTGATGAACCACCAGTCCACCGGCCGGGACCTGATCGTCATCAGCGACTGGATGTGCGCGCGGTTCGTCCGCCTGGGCTGGGTCCAGAAGATGGACCGCGCCCACCAGCCCCACGTGGCGAAGTACCTGGACCCGCTGCTCCGTTCGCCCGCCTTCGACCCGGGCCGCCTGTACACGGTGCCGTGGCAGTCGGGCATCACCGGCATCGCGTACAACCGCAGGAAGCTGGGCCGCGAGATCCGGCACGTCAAGGACCTGTGGGCGAACGACCTCAAGGGCCGGGTGACCCTGCTCTCCGGCCTCGACGAGGCGTTCGCGCTGCTGATGCAGGGCAACGGCGTGGACATCACCAAGTGGACGGCCGACGACTTCTACGACGTCTGCGACGAGGTGGAGAAGCAGGTCGCCCGGGGCCAGATCCGCCGCTTCACCGGCAACGACTACACCAAGGACCTGGTCAGCGGCGACGTCCTGGCCTGCCAGGCGTACTCCGGCGACGTCATCCAGCTCCAGGCCGACAACCCCGACATCCGCTTCCTCGTCCCCGAGGAGGGCGCGGAGCTGTGGTCGGACTCCCTGATGATCCCGGACCGGGCCGACCACAAGGCCAACGCCGAACGCCTCGTCGACTACTACTACGAGCCCGAGGTCGCCGCCGAGCTGGCCGCGTGGGTCAACTACGTCTGCCCGGTCCCGGCGGCCCAGCAGGTCCTCGCCGCCTCCAAGGACAAGGACACCGCGGCCCTCGCCGAGAACCCCCTGATCTTCCCGAACACGGCGATGCGCAGGCGCCTCGCGATCGCCCGCGACATCACGTCGACCGAGCGCGTGGCCTTCGCGAAGCGGTGGAACGCGATCGTGGGGTTGTAGCCGGTCGTCCGGAAGTGTGTGACGAGGATTCTTGGTCGGCACAACAGAGGGATGGTTGACACCGGTCAGACGTTCGATCCGCGAGGAGCGGGACCTGGGGTCTGCTGGAGAGGAGCCGCTGACCGTTTGCTCCGGTGCTGCGGATCCGCGGCGTGCATGCCTGGTTCGTCCGCGCCGGCGCGGCAGCGCAGCGTTCTGGTAACTCCCTTGCCGGGGCCCAGGGTTACGGTGCGACGTGTGTGCGTGGGAGTCGTGAAGAGTTCCCGCATGGTTCTGGGGATTCCGTCACGGGAACGGAACGATCGGGGGGCTTTCTCGGCGCTCGCGAACAGGTCGGGCGCCGCTCCATGCGATGGGAGACCGATCAACGATGTTCACTCCGGTACGGAGCAGAATACGGACGGCCGCGCTCGCGCTCTCGGCCATTACGGCGCTCACCTTAGGCGCGACCGTCACGACCGGCGCGGCAGCGGCCCCCGCTCTCGCGAAACAGGGACCGACCTCGGTGGCGTACGTCGAGGTGAACAACAACAGCATGCTGAACGTCGGCAAGTACACCCTCGCCAACGGCGGCGGCAACGTCTTCGACGTCGCCGTGATCTTCGCGGCGAACATCAACTACGACGCGGGCACGAAGGCGGGGACCCTGTACTTCAACCCGAACGTGCAGCGCGTCCTCGACAACGCCGCCACGCAGATACGGCCGTTGCAGCAGAAGGGCATCAAGGTCGTCCTCTCGGTGCTCGGCAACCACCAGGGCTCGGGCTTCGCCAACTTCCCGTCCCAGCAGACGGCTTCGACGTTCGCGAAGCAGCTGTCGGACACCGTGGCCAAGTACGGCCTCGACGGCATCGACTTCGACGACGAGTACGCCGATTACGGCAACAACGGCACCGGCCAGCCCAACGCCAGCTCGTTCGTGTACCTGGTGTCGGCACTGCGCGCCAACATGCCGAACAAGATCATCAGCCTCTACAACATCGGCCCGGCCGCGTCGCGCCTGTCCTACGGCGGCGTCGACGTCTCGTCCAAGTTCGACTACGCCTGGAACCCGTACTACGGCTCCTGGCAGGTCCCCGGCATCGCACTGCCCAAGTCGAAGCTGTCGCCGGCGGCCGTCCAGATCGGCGGAACCTCGCAAAGCACCGCCGCCGCCCTCGCCCGCCGCACGGTCAGTGAGGGGTACGGCGTCTATCTGACGTACAACCTCGACGGCGCCGATCGCAGCGCCGATGTCTCCGCGTTCACCAGGGAGCTGTACGGCAGTGACGCCCGCTACACGCCGTAGACCGACCACACTCCCCGGCGTCCGGTGTCCCCTCGGGGCGTGCAACATCCCGTAGGGCCGCGCCTCGGGCGGGCCGCGCTTTCGACAACGATGTCGGAGGCGCGGTCGCCACGGGTACCGTGACCGGCCTCGCGAGGCCGCCTCGTGCAATGTGGATTTGACATGTGCATGACCTTCAGCGTCTAGCCGCGGGGTGGGGGCAAGTTGGGTGCCAAGATGACGGATAAATGATGGCTGCCTTGACGGCGAAATGATGGATTCGAGGGCTTCGCATCCCTCCCTCGCGGACCTAGCGTTGCGTGCACGTAAACGGCCTGGCCGTTGGCTGTCCGACACCCCCGGCATTCGCGGAGGCGTCGGTCGCGGCCGTGTTCTGACGGCTTGCTGAAGGGAGAGGGCAATGGCGCCCGTGGAGTTGCTGATCGGCAGTCGGTGGCAGGCGGCCAAGGGAACGGGGCAGACTCGGGAGGTCAGGTCCCCGTTCGACGGCTCGGCGGTGGGCACCGTGGCGCTCGCCGGGACCGAGGACGTCGGGGCGGCACTCGCCGCCGCGGAGCGGGGCGCGGCCGTCTGGCGGCGTACGCCCGCCCACGAGCGGATGCGGATCCTGCTGCGTGCCGCGGAACTCGCCGACGAGCGGGCCCCGAAGACCGCGCGGACCATCAGCGCGGAGTCCGGGAAGACCATCACCGAGGCCACCGGTGAGGCGTCCCGCTCCGGTGACCTGATCCGGCTCGCCGCCTTCGAGGGGACCCAGCTCTACGGCGAGACGCTCCCGCTCGACGCCAACCGCGGCACCGGACAGGACAAGATCGGCTTCACGCTGCGCCAGCCCTGCGGGATCGTCGTGGCGATCACGCCGTTCAACTACCCGGCGCTGCTGGTCCTGCACAAGCTCGCCCCGGCCCTGGCGGCGGGCAACGCGGTGATCCTCAAGCCGGCCACCAGCACTCCCCTGACCGCCCTCGAACTCGCCGAGTGCTTCGTGGACGCGGGCCTGCCGGAGGGGGTGCTCTCGGTACTCGTCGGCTCCGGCGCGGTGCTCGGCGACGCCCTCGTCGCCGACCCCCGGGTCCGGAAGATCTCCTTCACCGGCTCGACGGCCACCGGCGAGCACATCTCCCGGGTCGCCGGGGTGAAGAAGCTCTCCCTGGAGCTGGGCGCGTCCTGCCCGGTCGTGGTGCTGCCCGACGCCGACATCGAGGCCGCGGCGAGCGCGGTGGCCGCCGGTGGCTACGTCAACGCGGGGCAGGTGTGCATCTCCGTCCAGCGGGTCATCACGCACCCCGCCGTGACCGGCGACTTCCTGGACGCCCTCGTCCCCAAGGTCCGGGCCATCCGCACCGGCGACCCCGCCTCCCCGGACACCACGATGGGCGCCCTCATCACGACCGCGGAGGCGGAGCGCGTCGAGCGGGCCATCGCCCGGGCCGGCGCGGACGGGGCACGTGTGCTGACCGGCGGCGAGCGCGACGGCGCCGTGGTGCAGCCGGCCGTCGTCGCTGACGTCGACCCCGAATCCCCGTTCAGCCAGCAGGAGTTGTTCGGCCCGGCCGTTGCCGTCAGCTCGGCCGCCGACTGGGAGTCCGCCCTCGCGCAGGCCAACGGCACCGCCTACGGCCTCGGCGCCGGCATCTTCACCTCCGACGTCGCCGGTGCGGTCCGGGCCGTCCGGGAGATCGACGCCGGTTCCGTCCACATCAACTGGACGCCCCTGTGGCGCGCCGACCTGATGCCGTACGGCGGGCTCAAGGGCAGCGGCTACGGCAAGGAAGGCCCCCGCGCCGCGGTCGGCGAGATGACCGAGGTCAAGACGATCGTGCTGCACGGCCGTCCCTGGTGACCCTGCCCCGTACCCCTGATCAGGAGCCGACTCATGACTGACCGGACGCCACAGCCACGGGGCACGGTGCGCCTCACCGTCGCCCAGGCCGTCGTCACCTACCTCTCCCGGCAGTACTCCGTGGCCGACGGCCACCGGCGCCGCCTCGTCCCGGCCGCGCTCGGCATCTTCGGCCACGGCAACGTGGCAGGCCTCGGCCAGGCCCTCGACCAGCTCAGCGACCGACTCCCCTTCGTCCAGGGCCGTAACGAGCAGGCCCTCGTCCACATCGCGACCGCCTACGGCAAGGCGACCAGGCGGCACGCCACCCTCGCCGTGACCGCCTCCATCGGGCCCGGCGCCCTGAACATGGTGACCGGCGCGGGCCTGGCCACCGTCAACCGGCTGCCCGTCCTGCTGCTGCCGGGCGACACCTACGCGACCCGCCACCAGGGGCCCGTGCTCCAGCAGTTGCAGCATCCCGTCGAGGCCGACGCCTCCGTCAACGACGCCTTCCGGCCCGTCTCCCGCTTCTTCGACCGCATCACCCGGCCCGAGCAGCTGCTGACCGCGCTGCCCGCGGCGATGCGGGCGCTGACCGACGTGGACACCGGCGCGGTCGTCGTCTCCCTGCCGCAGGACATCCAGTCCCACGCGTACGACTATCCGGCGGAGTTCTTCGCCGAGCGGGACTGGCCGATCCGCCGCCCGGCGCCGGACGCCGACGAGGTCGCGGCGGTCGCGCGGATGCTCGCCGAGGCGGAGAAACCGCTGGTCATCGCCGGTGGCGGGGTCGTGTACTCCGGTGCCGGCGAGGAGCTGGAGGCGCTGGCCGAGGCGGCGGGCGTCCCCGTCGCGGAGACGTTCGCCGGCAAGGGCGCGGTGCAGCGCCGGGCCTGGTGGCAGCTGGGCGGTATCGGCCTGGAAGGCACCCAGGCCGTCAACGCCCTCGCCCGGGAGGCCGACTTCGTGCTCACCGTGGGCTCGCGTCTGACGGACTTCGCCACCGCCTCGCACTCCCTCTTCCAGAACCCCGGCGTGCGCTTCGCGAGCATCAACGTCAACGTGCACGACGCGAACCGCCTGGGCGCCACCGGCGTCGTGGCCGACGCCAAGCGGGCGCTCGCCGCGCTCACCGACGCCGTACGCGCGAACGGCACCAGCACGTCGGCCGCCTGGCAGGAGAAGGTGCGCACCCTCGACGGGCAGTGGCAGCAGCAGCGTGCCGCCGCCCTCGACCCGGACACCCCCTTCGACCTGGCGTCGCTGCCCGCGGACACCGACGTCGTGAGCGACACCGACGCGGTCCTCACCCAGGGCCAGCTGATCGGCCTGCTGCAGGAGCACGCCCGGTCCGGCGACACGATCATCGCCGCCGCCGGCGGTCCGCCCGGTGACCTGCAGAAGGTGTGGGACGCCACCGAGGGCCGCTTCGCGCACCTGGAGTTCGGCTTCTCCTGCATGGGCTACGAGCTGCCCGCCGCGATCGGCGTCCGCCTCGCCGAGCCGGACCCGGCCAAGCGGGTGCTGTCCCTGCTGGGCGACGGCACCTTCCTGATGGCGCCGACGGAGCTGGTCACGGCCGCGCAGGAGCGGCTCCCGGTCACCTTCGTGATCCCGGAGAACCACGGCTACCAGGTCATCCACCGCCTCCAGATGGGGCGCAGCGGACGGGAGTTCGGCAACGAGTTCCGCTACCGGGACGGCAGCCTGGAGATCGGCTCCGGCAAGGCCGCCCGACTGGAGGGCGACTACCTCCGGGTCGACCTCGTGAAGACGGCGGAGGGGCTCGGCGCCCGCGCGCTCCGCGCCACCACCGCCGACGAGGTGCGGGCCGCCCTGGCCGGCACCCGGGACCACGACGGACCCGTCGTCCTCGTCGTCCCCGTGATCCCGCACGCCGACCTCCCCGGTGCGGGCGTGTGGTGGGACGTGGCCCCGGCGGAGGTCTCCGAGCAGGAGGCGGTCGCCCAGCTGCGCCACGAGTACGAAGAAGGCCTGGCTTCCCAGAGGTGGTACGGATGACCCGCTCGATCCTGGACCACGGCCGGCTGCGTGCCCGGCTCGCCGCCGGTGAGCCCACGGTGGGCACCTTCGTCGGCAGCGCCTCCCCGGTCGCGGCCGAGGTGTGCGCCGCCGCCGGTGTCGACTGGGTGCTGCTCGACCTCGAACACGGCGCCGGGGGAGAGGAGCAGGTCCGTACGACCGTCCCGGCCGCCGCCGCGTACGGCGTGCCGACCGTCGTACGCGTCGAGTCCGCCGCCCGTATCCGCATCGGCCGTGTCCTCGACCTGGGGGTCGCGGGCGTCATGCTGCCCCGCCTCGACACGGCGGCCGAAGTGCGCGAAGCGCTCAGGCACTTGAGGTACCCGCCCGCGGGCGACCGGGGTGTGGCCACCTACAACCGGGCCTGCCGGTTCGGACTCGACCCCGCGGCCCTGGACCGGGAGGGCGAGATTCTCGGCGTGATCCAGATCGAGTCGGCGAGCGCGCTCGGCGAGGTCGAGGAGATCGCGGCCCTGGACGGCGCCGACGTGCTGTTCGTCGGCCCCCGCGACCTCAGCCATGACCTCGGCGTGCCCGGCGACTTCACCGCCCCCGTCTACCGGGAGGCCCTGGAACGCGTCCGCAAGGCCGCCGCGGACCACGGCAAGGCGTGTGGGCTCCTCGTCCCCGACGGCGCGGCCGCGGCCACGAAGCGGGCCGAGGGCTGGACGTTCATCGGCATCGGCTCCGACACCACCCTGCTCGCCGCCGCCCTGGCCGGCGCGCTGGACCAAGCCCGGGCCTAGAGACCTCAGGAGACACAGATGACCCCCACCACCCCGGGCGCCGCACGCGAGATCGGCGTCGGCCTGATCAGCGTCGGCTGGATGGGCAAGCTGCACAGCCGTGCCTACCAGGCGCTGCCCTCCGTCTATCCCGAGCTGGGCATCAGGCCCCGCCTCGTGCACGCCGCCGACACCGCCGAGGACCGCGCCGCGTACGCCCGTGACGTGCTCGGCTACGAGAGAGCCTCGACCGACTACCGTGCCGTGCTCGACGACCCGGACGTCGAGGTCGTCTCGATCTGTGCGCCGAACCTCCTCCACCACGAGATCGGCATCGCCGCCGCCAAGGCCGGCAAACCGTTCTGGATCGAGAAGCCCGTCGGACGCGGCGCCGAGGAGACCGCCGAGGTCGCCGCCGCGGCCCGGGCGGCCGGCGTGGTCACCTCCATCGGCTACAACTACCGGCACGCACCCGCCGTCGAGCGGGCCCGCGAGCTGATCGCCGAGGGCCGGCTCGGCCGGATCACCAACGTCCGCGCCACCTTCTTCTCCGGCTACGCCTCCGAGCCCAGGGGCGCCCTGTCCTGGCGTTTCAAGCGGGACCTGGCCGGACACGGCGCGCTCGGCGACCTGATGAGCCACGTCGTGGACCTCGTCAGCTACGTCGTGGCCCCGATCGACGAGGTCTCCGCGCTCACCAGCACCGTCTACACCGAGCGCCCGCTGCTGCCCATGGGCTCCGGCACGCACTTCGCGGTGATCGAGGGGGGTGAGATGGCGCGGGTCGAGAACGACGACTACACCGCCGCCCTCGTCCGCTTCAGCCAGGGAGCCGTCGGCACCCTGGAGGCGTCCCGCGTCATCGTCGGCCCGCAGTGCGGCATCGGCTTCGAGATCTACGGCACCGACGGCTCGGTCACCTGGACCTTCGAGCGCATGAACGAACTGCGCGTCGCCCTCGACCGCAGCGGCCCCCAGCAGGGCTACACCACCGTGCTGGGCAACGGACACATGGGCGACTACGCCCGCTTCCAGCCCGGCCCCGGCAACAGCATGGGCTACGACGACCTGAAGGTGATCGAGGCCAAGAAGTTCCTGGCCGCCGTGGCCGGCGTCGAGCACCACCACTCCACGATCGAGGACGCGCACGCCGTCGCCGAGGTGATCGCGGCGGCCGCCGCCTCCGCCGAGAGCGGCTCCTGGCAGTCGGTGCTCGCGGTACCCGGCGCGACCTTCGGTCATCCGGCGCGGAGCTGATCGTATGCCTTGCGAACATGTCGTCGTGGCCCTCGGGCCGGTCGACGCCGGCACGGTGGTCCCCGTCCTCGGCGAGCGGGTCACCTTCGTCACCGACCCCACGGCCGAGGACCTCGCGGTCGCCGAGGGGGCCATCGTCCGCGCGGACCGGCAGGTCGACGGGGACCTCCTCGCGCGGATGCCACGGCTGCGGGTCATCGCCCGCACCGGGGTGGGTGTCGAGCTGGTCGACGTGGCGGTGGCCGCCGCCCGCGGGATCCCCGTCGTCGTCACCCCGAACAGCGGCAGCCGGGCGGTGGCCGAGGGGGTCCTCGCCATGGCGCTGCACCTGACCAAGCGGCTGAGTCCGCTGACCGAGCTGGTGCGCGAGGGCCGCTGGGCCGAGCGTGCCACCCTGCCGGTCGGCGATCTGGACGGCGCCACCCTGGGGATCGTCGGCTACGGCCGTATCGGCCGCCGGGTGGGCGAACTCGCCGCCGCGTTCGGGATGCGGACGCTCGCCTACGACCCGTTCAGTCCTCCGCCGACCGAGGTGGCCCGCGCCGATCTGGGCGATCTCGTCGCGGCCGCCGACGTCCTGACCCTGCACACCCCGCTCACCGACGACACCCGGCACCTCGTGGACGAGCACCTGCTGGCCCGGGTGAAGCCGGGAGCGATCCTCGTCAACTGCGGCCGGGGCGGCCTGCTCGACCTCGACGCCACCCTGGCCGCCCTGGAGACGGGCCGGCTGTCCGGCGCCGGCCTGGACGTGTTCGACCCAGAGCCGGCCCTCTACCACCCGCTCTTCGATCACCCGAACGTCGTCCTCACCCCGCACCTGATGGGTATGACACGCCGGGCGATGACGCTGACCTTCGCCGACGCGGCGCGTGGCGTCGCGGACGTCCTCGCGGGCCGCCCGCCGGCCGCGGTCGCCGACCCCGAACAGAACCACCGAAAGGCCACAGCATGACCACCTCACCGCTCGACAGGATCGCCGGCGCGCCCATCTCCTGGGGGGTGTGCGAAGTGCCCGGCTGGGGCTACCAGTTGACACCCGAACGGGTACTGAAGGAGATGCGCGAGGTCGGCCTGGCCGCCACCGAGATCGGCCCCGACGGCTTCCTGCCCGCGGAACCGGGCGCCATGGCCCAGGTCCTCGCCGACCACGACCTGCACGCCGTCGGCGGCTTCACCCCGCTGCTGCTGCACGTGCCCGGACACGACCCGCTGCCGGTCGCGGAACAGCTCCTGGAGGGCTACGCCGCCTCGGACGCGGAGGTCCTCGTCCTGTCGGCCATCACCGGCCAGGACGGCTACGACTCCCGGCCCGAACTCGACGCCGACGGCTGGCGGCTGCTGCTTTCCAACCTCGACCGGCTGACGGCGCTGGCCGCCGAACGCGGCGTACGGGCCGTCCTGCACCCGCACGTCGGCACGATGATCGAGAACGGCGAGGAGGTCCGCCGCGTCCTGGAGCACTCGGCGATCTCCCTCTGCCTCGACACCGGACACCTGCTCATCGGCGGCACCGACCCCGCCGAACTGACCCGGCAGGCACCCGAGCGCATCGCCCACACCCACATGAAGGACGTGGACGCCGCCCTCGCCGCCAAGGTCCGGTCCGGCCGCCTCACCTACACCGAGGCCGTACGCGACGGCATGTACCGCCCGCTCGGCGCCGGTGACGTCGACGTCCGGGCCATCGTCACCCATCTCGGCGCCCGCGGATACGACGGCTGGTACGTCCTGGAACAGGACACCATTCTCACCGGGGAACCCAAGGGAAAGGGCCCCGTCGACGCGGTATGGGAAAGCGCCGAGCATCTGCGTTCGGTGCTGCGCGCCACCGCGTGACCGTACCCGGACCACCTGTTTCGCCGATTCCGGGTCGAATTCGCGCCCGTCCGGGAATTGACCCCGTCCGGTCCGGTCGGCTCGGAATCCCTTTCCTGTCATACGGGTCGTCGGGCCGGCCGGCGACCCGGTGGCGGAGGCTCTTCACCGGCGCGGGTTCCCTCTCGTGCGGCCGAGTGCTGAATGGCTAATACATCTAAAAAAGGGGACGGAATGGCTCGGGCCATTTCGGACGTGGAGGGTGCCACAGACGGCGTCGAGTGCATGTCCTGACATCGTGTCCTGATGGATAAATGATGTCATTACAAATGTTGACCCCCGGGGTTTCATGGCGGTTCCATCTCGTCATGGGAAACGGCCGCGTAAACGGCATGTGTCCCGTAGCGCCTGCGCAGCCAGTCGCATCCTTCTCCTCCCCGTCGCACAGTGAGGTGCCGGAAGATGGATCGCTCGTCGTACCCCCGCTCCCGCAGAATCGCCCCCGTCGTCGCCGCGGCGGCAGCGGCCGCGCTGCTCGTCGCCGGATGCTCCAGCAACTCCGGAGGCAAGAACGCCGAGGAGGCCGACAGCGGCGTCTCGGCCGGCAAGGCCACCACCGCCCGTATGACGGTCGCGATGATCACGCACGCCGCGCCCGGTGACACCTTCTGGGACACGATCCGCAAGGGCGCGGAGGCGGCCGCCGCGAAGGACAACGTCAAGCTCGTCTACTCCAGCGACCCCAGCGGCCCCAACCAGGCCAGCCTGGTGCAGAACGCGATCGACCAGAAGGTCGACGGCATCGCGGTCACCCTCGCCAAGCCGGACGCCATGAAGGCCGTGGTCGCCAAGGCCGAACAGGCCGGCATCCCCGTCGTCGGCTTCAACAGCGGCGTGGCCGACTGGAAGAAGCAGGGTCTGCTGGAGTACTTCGGCCAGGACGAGAGCATCGCGGGCGAGGCCTTCGGTCGCAAGCTGAACGAGGCCGGCGCCAAGCACACGGTCTGCGTGATCATGGAACAGGGGCAGGTCTCCCTGGAGGCCCGCTGCGCCGGGGTGAAGAAGACGTTCGAGGGCAAGACCGACATCCTCTACGTCAGCGGCACCGACATGCCGTCCGTGAAGGCGACGATCACCGCCAAGCTCAAGACGGACCCGTCCATCGACTACGTGACGACCCTCGGTGCTCCGTTCGCGATGACCGCCATCCAGTCCATCGCCGACGCGGGCGGCAAGGCCAAGCTCGCCACGTTCGACCTCAACAAGGACGCGGTCGGCGCCATCAAGTCGGGCAAGATCCAGTGGGCCGTCGACCAGCAGCCCTACCTGCAGGGCTACCTGTCGGTCGACTCCCTGTGGCTCTACAAGAACAACGGTAACTACAGCGGCGGCGGCGAGGCGCCGGTGCTGACCGGTCCGGCCTTCGTCGACAAGACCAACGTCGCGAAGATCGCCGAGTTCGCGGCGAAGGGAACCCGGTGATGAGCACGGCCCAGAGCATGACCCAGAGCGCGGCCCCGGCGACGGACTCCCCGTCGCCGGCTCCGCCGGCCCCCCAGAAGGACGGGCGGACGACCCAACGTCCGCCGGTCGTCCGGCTGTTGGCCCGGCCCGAGGTCGGCGTCTTCCTCGGTGCCGCCGCGGTGTACGTGTTCTTCCTGATCGCGGCCCCGCCGGTGCGCGACGGCGGCTCGATGGCGACGGTGCTCTACCAGTCCTCCACCATCGGGATCATGGCGCTGCCGGTGGCGCTGCTGATGATCGGCGGCGAGTTCGACCTGTCGGCAGGCGTCGCCGTCGTCACCTCGGCGCTGACCGCGAGCATGCTCGCCTACCAGCTGACCATGAACGTCTGGGTGGGCGTGATCGCGGCCTTGCTGGTGTCGCTGGCGATCGGCTTCCTCAACGGCTGGCTGGTGGTCAGGACCGGGCTGCCCAGCTTCCTGGTCACCCTGGGCACCTTCCTGATCCTCCAGGGCGTCAACCTCGCGGTCACCAAGCTGGTCACCGGCAACGTCGCCACCGACGACATCAGCGACATGGACGGCTTCGGCCAGGCGCAGAAGATCTTCGCCTCGACCTTCACCATCGGCGGCGTCCAGGTCAAGATCACCGTTTTCTACTGGCTGGTCTTCGCGGCGCTGGCGACCTGGGTGCTGCTGCGCACCAAGTACGGCAACTGGGTCTTCGCGGTGGGCGGCAACAAGGAGTCCGCCCGGGCGGTCGGTGTGCCGGTGACCTTCACCAAGATCTCGCTGTTCATGCTGGTCGGTTTCGGTGCCTGGTTCGTCGGCATGCACCAGCTGTTCTCCTTCAACACGGTGCAGTCCGGTGAGGGCGTGGGCCAGGAGCTGATCTACATCTCCGCGGCCGTCATCGGCGGCTGTCTGCTGACGGGCGGTGCGGGGTCGGCGATCGGCCCGGTCTTCGGTGCCTTCATGTTCGGCATGGTGCAGCAGGGCATCGTCTACGCCGGCTGGAACCCCGACTGGTTCAAGGCCTTCCTCGGCGTGATGCTGCTCGGCGCCGTCCTGATCAATCTGTGGGTCAGCCGCACGGCGACCCGGAGGTGACGCAATGACATCCACCAACGGAACCGGAACCCACGGCGCGGTCATCGCCGACGCCGCCCCCGAGAAGGACGACGTGATCGTCGAACTGCGCGGTACGGGCAAGTCGTACGGCAACATCCGTGCCCTGCACGGCGTCGACCTCGCCGTCCGGCCCAGCAGGGTGACCTGCGTCCTGGGTGACAACGGGGCCGGCAAGTCGACCCTCATCAAGATTATTTCGGGGCTGCACCAGCACACCGAGGGCGATTTCCTGGTCGACGGCGAGCCGGTGCGCTTCACCACCCCGCGTGAGGCCCTGGACAAGGGCATCGCCACGGTCTACCAGGACCTCGCCACCGTTCCCCTGATGCCGGTGTGGCGGAACTTCTTCCTGGGCTCCGAGATGACCCGGGGCCCCTGGCCGGTGCGGCGTCTGGACATCGCCCGGATGAAGGAGACCGCCGACCGGGAGCTGCGCAACATGGGCATCGTCCTGGACGACCTGGACCAGCCCATCGGGACGCTCTCCGGCGGGCAGCGGCAGTGCGTGGCCATCGCCCGTGCCGTCTACTTCGGCGCCCGGGTGCTGATCCTGGACGAGCCCACCGCCGCTCTCGGCGTCAAGCAGTCCGGTGTGGTCCTGAAGTACATCGCGGCCGCCCGCGAACGCGGCCTCGGCGTCATCTTCATCACCCACAACCCGCACCACGCGTACATGGTCGGCGACCACTTCAGCGTGCTGCGTCTGGGCACCCTCGAACTCTCCGCCGAGCGCAGCGAGATCACCCTCGAAGAGCTCACCAACCACATGGCGGGCGGCACCGAACTCGCCGCCCTCAAGCACGAACTGTCCCAGGTCCGGGGCGTGGACACCGAGGAACTCCCCGCGGCGGACGCACTTCGGGTCGGCGACCCCCGCACCAACTGACTACGACCACGGGAGACACCGGAACATGTCATCTCAGCGAGCGCTGCGCGTTGCCGTCGTCGGCACCGGCACGATGGGCGCGGACCATGTGCGCAGACTCCGGAACGTCATCAGCGGGGCCCGCGTGACGGCCGTCGTCGACATCGACGCGGAACGGGCCAAGTCGCTGGCCGACGCGACGGAGGGCTGCACGGCGTACACCGAACCCGCGGTCGCCATGGCGGCGCAGGACGTGGACGCGGTCCTCATCGCCTCACCGGGGCCCGCCCACGAGGCGGCTCTGCTCGAAGCCCTGAGCCGGGACCTGCCGGTACTGTGCGAGAAGCCGCTCACCCCTGACGCGGCCTCCGCCCTGCGGGTCCTGGAGGCCGAACAGAAGCTCGGGCACCGGCGCGTCCAGGTGGGTTTCATGCGCCGGTACGACGCCGAGTACCTGAAGCTCAAGCGGCTCCTCGACGAAGGCAAGCTGGGCCGGACGCTGATGCTGCACCAACAGCACCGCAACCCGGCCATGCCCGCCTGGTTCACCGAGGAGATGCTCATCAACGACTCGGTCGTGCACGAGATGGACGTGACACGCTGGCTCCTCGGCCAGGAGATCACCGCGGTCACCGTGCACAAACCGGCACCGTCGGCACAGGCGCCCGCCGGTATGAGCGACCCTCAGTTCGTCCTCTTCGAAACCGGGGCGGGCGCGCTCGTCGACGTCGAGATCTTCGGGCACTGCGGCTACGGCTACGAGGTACACGCCGAGGCGGTCTGCGAACACGGCACCGTACGCATCGGCGACGAGCACGGGCCGCGGGTCAGCGCCGACGGCCGCTGGGGCGGACGTGTCACGCCGGACTACATCGAGCGTTTCCAGGACGCCTACGACCGCGAGGTCCAGGCCTGGGTCGACGCCACCCGTCGCGGGGAGGTCACAGGCCCCGGCGTCTGGGACGGTTACGCCGCCGCGGCCGTGTGCGAGGCGGGCGTGCTGTCCCAGCGGGAGGGGCGGCGCGTGGAGGTCGAGCTGGTGGAACGCCCGGCCCTGTACCGGTAGCCGTACACACGGCGGGAGGGGGCGGTACCGGTCCGGTACCGCCCCCTCCCGCTGCGTCACGCCGTGGCCGGAAGCACCGTACGCGGACGGACGGGGAATCCGGCCGCCCGGTAGCACTCGTCGATCAACCGCATGGTGGTCGACGCGTCATCGGCGTCGAGCGCCGGCGGTGCGCCGTGCCGCAGCTGCGCCGCCAACGCCTCCAGCTGGTACGTGTACGACGACCGGCGGCCGAGTTCCTCCGTGCGCTCACCGGTGGCCGTACGCACCACCACCCGGTCGTCCAGGTGCGGCTGGACGAAGTTCGTCGCCGTGGCCTCGCCGCGCGTGCCCACGACGCGGCAGCTCATCTGCCACGTGTGGTAGGCCATGTGACAGCGGGCGGTTCCGGTGGCGCCGCCGGGGAACTCCAGGTCGGCGTAGAGCCATTCGTCGACTCCCGGAGCCCCGGTTCGCTCGCCGCCGCGGGCGCCGGTCAGCCGGGGCGCGCCGCCGGCCCAGGGGGCGAGCATCCGCAGCGCGTGCAGGCTGTAGCACCCGAGGTCCATCAGCGCACCGCCGGCCAGCGGCAGCGACCACCGCACGTCGCTGTCCGGCGGCGCGGGCATGGCGACCATGGCCTCGACGTGCCGGAGGTCGCCCAGCTCCCCGCTGTCGAGCAGCTCGTGCAGGCGCCGGGTGACCGGGTGGAACAGGTAGTGGAAGCCCTCCATGAACACGGTGCCCGCCTGGGCGACGGCCTTGTGGACCTCGGCCGCCTCCTCGGCGTTGCTCGCGGACGGCTTCTCGGTGAGCACGTGTTTGCCGGCCCGGAGCGCCGCCAGGTTCCACGGCCCGTGCAGGCCGTTGGCCAGCGGGTTGTAGACGACCTCGACCTCCGGGTCGCCGACCAGGTCGGCATAGGAGCCGACCACCCGTTCCACGCCGTGCGCGGCGGCGAACGCCTCGGCCCGGTCCCGGTCGCGGGGGGGGGGGGGCCGGCCCGCCCCGGGCGGCCCCCCCGCCGCCCGCCCCCGCGCCAGCGCGGGGCTGCACGGCGCGCCCCCCCCCCCCAACCACACCACGG
>NZ_JBHXSK010000040.1:0-120924 GCF_042716195.1 Streptomyces sp. NPDC058683 | reverse complement strand
GTGGGGCCCGCGCTGGTACCGGCCTAGGTGTCGGTGTCCTAACGCTGACGTGCGCAACCGGGGCGGCTCCCCTCCGGAATCCCGGAGGGGAGCCGCCCCGTCATGTCTCAGCAGCGCTTCGCGGCCGCCGTCCCGTCGATCAGCGTGTCCAGCAGGCCGCCCAGCACCTCGCGCTGCTCCTCCGACAGCGGGGCCAGGATCTCCTCGGCCGCGGACCTCCGCGCCGCCCGCAGCTCGCTGAGGGTCTCGCGACCCTCGTCGGTGATCTCGATCCGGGTCACCCGGCGGTTAGTCGGATCCGCCACCCGGCACACCTTGCCGCTCGCCTCCAGGCCGTCGACCAGCGTGGTCACCGCGCGCGGCACCACCTCGAGCCGCTCGGCGAGGTCGGCCATGCGCGGGGGAGTGTCGTAGTGCGCGAGGGTGCGCAGCAGCCGAGACTGGGCCGGGGTGACGCCCAGATCGCGCGCCTGCAGATGGCGCTTCTGGATACGCCACACCCGGCGCGTGAGGCGTAGCAACTGCTCGGCGAGCGGGCCGTCGGAGTCGGGGGTGCTCATACGGGAACAATATCAGGACTATGTTCATTGTGAGTATAGGTAACAGTGAGCTATGCTCCGTGAGTCCGTACACACCGCACCCTCCGTAGGAGCCATGCCCCGAGACGAGATCAACTGGACCCCCGACGGCACATCGGCCGGACAGCCCCGCCAGGTGCGCCGCATCCTCGCCCTCTTCCGTCCCTACCGCGGCCGGCTCGCGATCGTCGGCCTGCTGGTCGGCGCCGCCTCGCTGGTCTCGGTCGCCGCGCCCTTCCTCCTGAAGGCGATCCTCGACACCGCGATCCCGCAGGGCCGCACCGGACTGCTCAGCCTGCTGGCGCTGGGCATGATCCTCAGCGCCGTCCTCACCAGCGTCTTCGGCGTCCTGCAGACGCTGATATCCACCACCGTCGGCCAGCGCGTCATGCACGACCTGCGCACCGCCGTCTACGGCCGCCTCCAGCGCATGTCGCTCGCCTTCTTCACCCGCACCCGCACCGGCGAGGTGCAGTCCCGCATAGCCAACGACATCGGCGGCATGCAGGCCACCGTCACCTCGACGGCCACCTCCCTGGTCTCCAACCTGACCAGCGTGGTCGCCACCATCGTCGCGATGATCGCCCTCGACTGGCGGCTCACCGTCGTCTCGATGGTCCTGCTCCCGGCCTTCGTGTGGATCAGCCGCCGGGTCGGCAACGAGCGCAAGAAGATCACCACCCAGCGTCAGAAGCAGATGGCCGAGATGGCCGCCACGGTCACCGAGTCGCTCTCCGTCAGCGGCATCCTGCTCGGCCGGACCATGGGCCGCGCCGACTCGCTCACCGCCTCCTTCTCGGAGGAGTCCGAGCAGCTCGTCGACCTGGAAGTGCGCTCGAACATGGCCGGCCGCTGGCGCATGGCCGTGATCACGATCGTGATGGCCGCGATGCCCGCCGTCATCTACTGGACCGCCGGCATGGCCCTCCACCTGGGCGGCCCGCAGATCTCGCTCGGCACCATCGTCGCCTTCGTCTCCCTCCAGCAGGGCCTGTTCCGCCCGGCCGTGAGCCTGCTGCAGACCGGCGTCCAGATCCAGACCTCGCTCGCGCTCTTCCAGCGCATCTTCGAGTACCTCGACCTGCCCATCGACATCACCGAGCGGGACGAGCCGGTCCACCTCGACCGGGTGAAGGGCGAGGTCCGCTTCGAGGAGGTCGAGTTCCGATACGACAGGCACAACGACAAGGTGGGCCCCGTCCTCGACGGCATCGACCTCACCGTCCCGGCCGGCGGCAGCCTGGCGATCGTCGGCCCGACCGGCGCCGGCAAGTCCACACTCGGCTACCTGGTGCCCCGGCTCTACGACGTCACCGGCGGCCGGGTCACCCTGGACGGCGTCGACGTCCGTGACCTCGACTTCGACACCCTCGCCCGCACGGTCGGCGTCGTCTCCCAGGAGACGTACCTCTTCCATGCCTCGGTCGCCGACAACCTGCGCTTCGCCAAGCCGGACGCCACCGAGGAGGAACTCCACGCGGCCGCGCGCGCGGCCCAGATCCACGACCATATCGCCGCACTGCCCGACGGCTACGACACCGTCGTCGGCGAACGCGGTCACCGCTTCTCGGGCGGTGAGAAGCAGCGGCTGGCCATCGCCCGCACCATCCTGCGTGACCCGCCGGTCCTCATCCTCGACGAGGCGACCAGCGCCCTGGACACCCGCACCGAACACGCCGTCCAGGAAGCCATCGACGCCCTGTCGGCCAACCGGACGACCGTCACCATCGCCCACCGGCTGTCCACGATCCGCGGCGCCGACCAGATCGTCGTCCTCGACTCCGGTCACGTGGCCGAGCGCGGCACGCACGAGGAACTGCTGGAACTCGACGGACGGTACGCGGCGCTGGTGCGCCGGGACGCCCGGGTGGAGACGGCGGCGGCAGCGGAGACGGCGGGGGAGACCGCGGGGGAGGGGCCGGCCGGAAACGGCGAGGCGGCCGCGTGGGAGGCGGCGAGACGCCCGGGGCGGCGGCGGGGCGACCGGGGGCGACCGGGCGCGCCGGTGGGCGACTCCGCCGACAAGCTGAAGTCGGCGAAGTGAACTCGCCGACGTGAACTCGCCCGACGTGAAGTCGGCAACGTGAGGTCGACAAGCTGACGATATGTCGGGTTTGTGATGATATGCGGGCTAACGTTCCTGCATGCAGATGAACACTCCGCGCCGGAAAGCGGTCCGAGGGAGCGCGGTCCGACGGAACACGATCCGGCCGAGGGCGATGCGGCGGAAGGCGATCCGGCTGACGCGCCGGGGCAGGCTCCTCCTCGTCGTGGCCGGCGTCGTCGTGGCGGGCGCCGCCGTGACGGTGCCGCTGCTGTCCCTGGTCCACGGCGCGGATGCCAGGTCCGCCACCCTGGTCATCCCGGAGGGCTGGCGGGCGACCCAGATCTACGACGCCGTCGACAAGGCACTCGACCTCCCCGCCGGCAGCACCAAGGGGTCCATCGGCACCGCGGGCCTGAAGCTGCCGGGCGATGCCGAGGGCAACCCGGAGGGCTATCTCTTCCCGGCCACCTATCCCCTGGCGGAGGACGCGACCCCGCAGTCCGTGCTGCGGTTCATGGTCGACACCGCCAACCAGAGGTTCGACGGGGCGCCGATCGCTGCCGGCGCGCAGCGCGACGCGATGAACGTCTACCAGGCGGTGACCATCGCCAGCATCGTCCAGGCCGAAGCGGCGAACAAGGCCGACATGGGGAAGGTGGCCCGGGTCGTCCTCAACCGGCTGCAGAGCGGCATGCCGCTGCAGATGGACTCCACCCTCAACTACGGCCTCAACCGCAGCACCCTCGACACCACGGTGGACGACACCCGTATCGAGAACCCGTACAACTCCTATCAGCGCATGGGTCTGCCGCCCAGCCCGATCGACAACCCGGGCGAGGACGCCATGCGCGCCGCGATGAACCCGGCGCCGGGCAACTGGCTGTACTTCGTCACGGTCAAGCCGGGGGACACGCGGTTCACCGCCGACTACGCCGAACACCAGCGCAATGTCGCCGAGTTCAACGCGGAGCGGAAGAAGAAGGCCCAGAAGTCGCCCCAGGTGCCGCAGCCGTCCAGCTGAGACGCCGGTACGTCACGCGTCGTCACGTACCACGCGTGTCGCACGACCCGTATCGCACGACGCGTATCGCACGACGCGTGACTCACCACGCATCGCGCGTCACGCGGCGACCGGTTTCCCGGCGAGCAGCCGCCCGATGTCCCGGACGGCTTCGCGGCCCGCGCGGTTGGCGCCGATGGTGCTGGCCGAGGGGCCGTACCCCACGAGGTGGACCCGGGGATCCGCGACCGAACGGGTCCCCTCGACGCGGATCCCGCCGCCCGGCTCGCGCAGCCGCAGCGGCGTCAGATGGTCGAGGGCGGCGCGGAAACCGGTCGCCCAGAGGACGACGTCCGCATCGACATGCCGGCCGTCGTTCCATGCCACCCCGTCCGGAGTGAGGCGGTCGAACATGGGCTGCCGGTCCAGGACACCGTCCCTCAGACCCTGCCGGACGGCATCGTTGAGGGGCAGACCGGTCACCGAGACCACGCTCCTCGGCGGCAGCCCCTGCCGTACCCGCTCCTCCACCAGCGCCACCGCGGCCCGGCCCGCGCCCTCGTCGAAGGGCCCCTCGCGGAAGACCGGCGGACGCCGGGTGACCCAGGTGGTGGCGGCCGCGTACGGGGCGAGTTCCAGGAGAAGCTGGGTGCCGGAGGCCCCGCCGCCGACCACCACCACTTTCTTCCCGGCGAACTCCTCGGGCCCGGCGTACTGCGCGGTGTGCAACTGCCGCCCGCGGAAGGTCTCCTGGCCCGGGTAACGCGGCCAGAACGGCCGGTCCCAGGTGCCGGTGGCGTTGATCAGTGCCCGCGTCGACCAGTCCCCGGCGTCCGTCTCCACGAGCAGCCGTCCGCCGTCGCCCTCGCGGACCGTGCGGACGTGCACGGGTCGTCGTACCCGCAGGTCGAAGGCGCGCTCGTAGGCCGCGAAGTACTCACCGATGACCTCGGCGGACGGCCGTGCCGGGTCGGCCCCGGTCAGCTCCATGCCCGGCAGCGCGTGCATCCCGTGGACCTTGCCGTACGTCAGCGACGGCCACCGGAACTGCCAGGCGCCGCCCGGGGCGGGGGAGTGGTCCAGGACCACGAAGTCGCGGTCCGGCTCGAAACCGGTGCGCCGCAGGTGATAGGCGCTGGACAGACCGGCCTGACCAGCGCCGATGACGACTGCCTCGACCTCGCGCACGTTGTTCACGTTTCTACCAACAGGGGGTCGGCCGGGGATCTTCCCGGCACGGCCGCCCGCACCGGCGGCCCTGCGGGGCGGGTGCGCGGGCGAGGATGGGCGAGTATGGGGCAATGCCGGATGCCTTCACCACACGAGTGCTCCAAGTCGCCACCGGGACCCGCGAGCGGGTCGTCGACCTGACCGCCGACTGCGAGGCCTTTCTGCGCGAGGCCGCGGCCGGCCGCGACGGCCTGCTGAATGTCTTCACGCCGCACGCGACGGCCGGGATCGCGGTCATCGAGACCGGCTCCGGCAGCGACGACGACCTGCTGGCGACCCTGCACACCCTGCTTCCCGCCGACGACCGCTGGCAGCACCGGCACGGCAGCCCCGGTCACGGCCGCGACCACGTCCTCCCGGCCCTGGTGCCCCCGCACGCCACCCTTCCGGTGATCGACGGCCATCTGGCACTGGGAACCTGGCAGTCGGTGTGCCTGGTCGACACCAACATCTCCAACGTCAACCGTCAGGTGAGATTGAGCTTCCTGGGACAGACGTGAACGCGGTCATCCACTAGCGGGCGAGGAACGGGCTCAGCAGCGCGGTGAGTTCGGCGGGCGCGTCCAGTGCGATGAGGTGAGCAGCGTTGGCGAACTCGACCAGGGTGGCATCGGGGATCTCGGAGGCGTAGCGCCGGGCGATGTCCTGGAAGTCGGCGACGTCGAGCTTGCCGATCCCGACCAGTGTGGGAACGGAGACGGCGGTGATGTCGCCGGGTGCGGCGCCCTGGGAGTGCTCCGCGACAACGCCCTGGTTCACCAGCGACGTCCGCAGCGGGCCGCGGAGCTGGTCGGCCAGTCCGGCGGGGACGTCCTCCCAGCGCCGAGCCGGCCCGCGCAGCCACATGTCCAGGTTGATACGGACGGCGGCGTCCAGGTCGCCCGAGGCCAGGGCCGCCGTCTCCGCCTCGTCGTACGCGATCATTTCCGCAGACCACTGGTATCCCGGCCATGGCGGGGAGAAGAGCGCCAGGGAGTGCACCCGGCCCGGGTGGGCGAGAGTGAAGTCCACGGCCACGCGGCCGCCCCAGGACGCGCCGACGAGCCGGACACGTTCGTGGCCGAGGTGGTCCAGGAGACGGTTCAGGTCGTCGGTCTCGCTGAACGGGCCGGTCGGTGGTGCGGATTCACCGAAGCCGCGCAGGTCGTACCGGATGACGGTGTGCTGTTTCGCCAGGTCGGGCACGACCGCGTCCCACATGCGGTGGTCGGCGACGCCGGCGTGCACGAGGACGACGGGCGGTCCGTCGCCGGCGACGACGTAGGAGAGGTTGCCAAGATCATCAGTGAGGGTGAGCATCCGCAGATGCTGGCAGGACGACAGCGCACGTGCCACTCAATAAGGGAACCGCTCCACTTTGGAAAACGGCCCAGGGGCCGGGATCGCTGGGATCCCGGCCCCTCTCGTCGGCTGTCGCCCGTCCCGGTCAGGCGGCGAGTGTCTCCGCCAGGGCGGCCAGGCCGTCCCGGTAGATGCCTTCGAAGAGTGCGGTCGCCTCGGCGTCGGTGACGCCGTCCGGGGTGAAGGTGCCCGACCACTCCACCCGGGATCCGTCGCCGCCGCGGTCGACGACCTGAAGCGTGGAGCGGTAGCCCGTGACGGGGAAGGGGGCCTGCACGATCGAGTAGGTGTAACCGCGTTCTGTCTCGTCGAAGGCTTCGAGGCGTTCGACGATGACGCCGCCCTCGGCGTTCGTCAGCGTGCGCAGCCGACCGCCCTCGCTGAGCCGGCTCTCCGTGATGTACGGCAGCCAGTCCGGCAGGGAGTCGAAGCCGCCGATCAGCTGCCAGACCTGGTCGGCGGGCTGCCGCACGTCGAGGGTGACGTGGGCGGCGGTCATGACGCGTCCTTCAGGGGGACCGGCGCGTCGTGCGCGATGATCTGCTGCTCGCGCAGGGCCTTCCAGAAGCCGTACGGGATGTCCTGGACCAGCGCGGCGAGGTCCTCGGCGATACGGCTGGGCCGGGTCGCGCCGGGGATGACCGCGGCGATGGCCGGGTGGGCCAGCACGAACTGGAGGGCGGCGGACTTGATGCCGATGCCGTGCTGCTGCGCGAGCGTCTTGATCCGGCCGACCTTGTCGACGATGTGGGCGGGCGCCTCGGCGTACTCGAAGTGGCTGCCGCCGGCGAGGATGCCGGAGCTGTAGGGGCCGCCGACGACGATGTCGACGTCCTGCTCGGTCGCGGCGGGCAGCAGGCGCTGGAGGGCGCGGGAGTGGTCGAGCAGCGTGTAGCGGCCGGCCAGCAGGAACGCGTCGGGTCGCGGTTCGTCCAGGTCCAGCGTCATTTCCAGCGGCTCGACCTTGTTGACGCCAAGGCCCCAGGCCTTGATGACGCCCTCGTTGCGCAGCCGGGTCAGGGCGCGGAACGCACCGGTGCGGGCGCTCTCGTACATGCCGACCCAGTCGTCGCCGTAGAAGTCCTGGGCGATGTCGTGGACCCAGACGATGTCGAGGCGGTCCGTCCTGAGGCGCTTGAGACTGTCCTCGACGGAGCGCAGCGTCGCGTCGGCGCTGTAGTCGTTGACCATCTTGTTGGGGCGGCCGTGCTCGAACAGAGCGCCCTTCTCGCCGAGTTCACGGCTCGCGGGGTCCTCGACCTCGTCGAGGATGATCCGGCCGACCTTGGTGGACAGGACGTACTCGTCGCGCGGCTTGTCGGCGAGGACGTCGCCGAGCCGGATCTCCGCCAGGCCCGCACCGTACAGGGGCGCGGTGTCGAAGTAGCGGATGCCCTGGTCCCAGGCTGCCTGCACGGTGGCGGCGGCCTCTTCGTCGGGGATGGCGCGGAACATGTTGCCGAGCGGTGCGGTGCCGAAGCCGATACGGCCCGGCAGGAGGGAGCGGATGCTCATGGTGGTGCCTCAATCTGCGTTACTGCGTGTGGGGGGTACGAAGGGGGAGTCGTTCTCGGTGGGGCGTCGGCCCTGGTGGTCGGCTAGTTGAGGGTGTCGGGGTCCGGGCCCGTGCGCATGCCGCGGTCGAGCGCGGTCAGCGCGTCGATCTCCTGCGGGCTGAGCTCGAAGTCGAAGACGTCGAAGTTCTCGCGGATACGGGCTTCCGTGACCGACTTGGGGATGACCACGTTGCCGATCTGCAGGTGCCAGCGCAGGACGACCTGGGCCGGGCTCTTGCCGTGCTCGGCGGCGATCGTGGTGACCGCGTCGTCCTTGAGGACGGCGCCCTGGGCGAGCGGGCTCCACGCCTCGGTGGCGATGCCGTGCCGGGCGTGGAAGTCGCGCAGTTCGGCCTGCTGGAGGCCCGGGTGGAGCTCGATCTGGTTCACGGCCGGGACGACCGAGGCGGCACCGAGCAGGCGCTCCAGGTGTGCGGGCTGGAAGTTGGAGACGCCGATGGCGCGGGTGCGCCCGTCGGCGTACAGCTTCTCCAGCGCGCGCCACGTGTCGAGGTACAGGTCACGGGCCGGGGTCGGCCAGTGGATGAGGTACAGGTCGACGTGGTCGAGGCCGAGCTTGTCCAGGGAGGCGTCGAAGGCGGCGAGCGTGGTGTCGTAGCCCTGGTCGGCGTTCCACAGCTTGGTGGTGACGAACAGCTCGTCGCGGGCGATGCCGGAGTCGGCGAGCGCCTGGCCCACGCCGCGCTCGTTGCCGTAGATCGCGGCCGTGTCGATGCTGCGGTAGCCGGCCCGCAGGGCGCCGGCGACGGCGGCGCTGGTCTCCTCGTCGGGGACCTGGAAGACGCCGAAGCCGAGCTGGGGCATGGTGACGCCGTTGTTGAGGGTGACGGTGGGGAGGGAGGTCACGATGTTCTCCTTTGTCTTTGTCGATCTTGCTGATCGCCGATGGTGATGGGGCGATGGGGAGGGGAGGACGGTCTGTGGGTACGTCTTCGATGGTCTGTGCTGTGCGTCGTCGGCGCGCGGTCAGCGGTTGCGCGGTCGACAGTGCGCGGTCGGCGGCGCACGGTCAGCGGCGCACGGTCAGTGGTGCGCGGCGGCGGGCCGCTCGGCCGCGGCCGGAGCCCGGGGCGGCGCGGCGGCGGGCGCGTGGCGTTCGGGGGAACGGCGCTCCAGGGTGCTGGAGACGACGGCCAGGACCAGGGCCGCGGCGGCGAGGACCGCGCCGACCCAGTTGGGCGAGGTGTAGCCGAAGCCGGCGGCGATGACGATGCCGCCGAGCCAGGCGGACAGCGCGTTGCCGAGGTTGAAGGCACCGATGTTGACAGCGGAGGCGAGGGTCGGCGCCCCGTGTGCGTAGTCCAGGACGCGCTTCTGCAGCGGCGGCACCGTGGCGAAGCCCAGGGCTCCGATGAGGAACACCGCGACGGCAGCCGTGACCTTGTTGTGCGCACCGGCGGTGAACAGGGCCAGAACCACCGCCAGGCCGCCGAGCGAGGTGAAGAGCATCGGCATCAGCCTGCGGTCGGCGAGCTTTCCGCCGGTCAGGTTGCCGGCCACCATGCCGAGGCCGAACAGGACGAGCAGCCAGGTCACGGACGACTCCGCATAACCGGCGACGTCGGTCATCATCGGCGCGATGTACGTGATGGCCGCGAAGACCCCGCCGAAGCCGAGCACCGTCATCGCCATCGCGAGCAGCACCTGGACGTTCTTGAACGCGGCCACCTCGTGGCGCAGACGTACGCCCTCCGGCTTCGGCATGTCGGGGACGAGCCTGGCTATGCCGGCGAGGCCGACGACGCCGAGCGCGGCGACGATGAAGAAGGTGGTGCGCCAGCCGGCGCTCTGCCCCACGAAGGTGCCGAGCGGTACGCCGACGACATTGGCGACGGTCAGGCCGGTGAACATCATCGAGATGGCGCCGGCCTTCTTCTCGGGGGCGACCAGTTCGGCGGCGACGACGGAGCCGATGCCGAAGAACGCGCCGTGGGCCATCGAGGCGACCACACGGCCGAGGAGCATGACGGCGAAGACGGGGGCGACGGCCGAGATGACGTTGCCCACGATGAACAGGCCCATGAGCAGCATGAGCATGTTCTTGCGGGAGATCTTGGTGCCGAGGACCGTCATGAGCGGGGCGCCGAACATGACGCCGAGGGCGTATCCGGTGACGAGGAATCCGGCGGTGGGCACCGAGACACCGAAGTCGGCGGCGACGTCGGGCAGCAGACCCATGATGACGAATTCGGTGGTGCCGATGCCGAAGGCCCCGATGGCGAGGGCCAGGAGCGCGAGAGGCATGGAAGTAACCTTCCGAGGGGACGTTGCGGTAGCGCCTTACGAGCGACCACAATAATTGCATGCGCGGGTTAATTGCAAACGCGGTATAGTGGTGTACGCATCGCCGGGCTCTCGGAAGGCTCTGACAGGGCTCCGAGGGCCCTCACGGAAGGACAGGTGCCACATGACCGCCACCGACCCCGCGCTCACCGCCCTCGCTCAGGGCTGGTGCGCGCTGTCCCTGCTGCACGGCAGGATCGAGGCGCACGTCGAGCGGGCCCTGCAGGCGGGGCACGGCCTCAGCGTGCGCGAGTACTCCCTGCTCGACGTCCTCAGCCGCCAGCACGACGGGGACGGCGGCCACCTGCAGATGAAGCAGGTCGCCGATGCCGTCGTCCTCAGTCAGAGCGCCACCACCCGGCTCGTCACGCGCCTGGAGGACCGGGGCCTGCTCTCCCGCTACCTGTGCCCGACCGATCGGCGGGGCATCTACACCAACGTCTCCGATGCGGGCCTCGCCCTGCTGGAAGCGGCTCGACCGACCAACAACGAGGCGCTGCGCGAGGCGCTCGACGCCGCCGCGTCGGAGCCCGACCTGGCCCCGCTCGTACGGGTCGTCCGGCGACCGGACACGGAGAACGAGGCGAACTTCCGCTGCTGAGATCCTGGGCGCGTCGTGCTCGATGAACGGACGAGGAGAACGCGGTGGGAGACAGCGTGGAACTCAGGGACGTGCTGGCCGATTGGCTGGACTACGACGTCGCGGCGTTTCGGCTCGGGGTGTTCCTCGGTGTCTTTCCGCGCGACCAGAAGTTCTCCGAAGTGAAGCGGATGTTCTGGATGGACGGATATCCGCTGGGCGACCTGCTGGTGGACCTGCTCGACCGGATGGCCCAGGCCGGAGTCCTCCTCAAGGACGAGGCCGACGCGCGGTACAGGTGGAACCCCGCTCCGATCGACCTGTCGTGAAGGCGCGCACCACGCTCACGGCCGAGCCCAGGGCCGGCCGGACCCCGCGCTGCACCGGCTACGCCGGCCTGCGCCACACGGAGATGTGCTTCGACGACTCCTGGGTGAACGCGGAACCGTCCCAGTCCGCGACGCGTCGCTCCAGTTCGAGCCCCGCGATCCTGGCCATCAGATCCAGCTCGGCCGGCCACGCGTACCGGTGCCGGGAGTCGCCACGGCGGTAGCGGCCGTCCTCGCCGTCGCGGGTGAGGTGGTGCGAGACGAGGATCTGCCCGACCAGGTCGAAGGTGTCGAAACCGATGTGCCCCGCGGAGACGTCGAACGGAACCGCGACCTGCCCGGGCGGCAGCAGCCGCAGCGGCGGCACGCCCAGTTCGATCACGAACCGGCCGCCGGGCGCCAGATGCCGCGCCGCGTTGCGGAAGCACTCGACCTGCTCGTCCTGCGTGAGCAGGTTCGAGATCGTGTTGTAGACGAGATAGACCAGGGAGAACTCGCCGGGCACGGTGGTCGTCGCCATGTCCCCGACCACCACCGGCAGCGTCTCGGCGTCGGCCTTGCGGCGCAGCACGGCCGCCATGTGCTCGGAGAACTCGATGCCCACCACGGGCACCCCGCGCTCCCGGAGCGGAACACCGACCCGGCCCGTTCCGATGGCGAACTCCAACGCCCGCCCGTCTCCGGCGAGTGCGGCGAGGAAGTCCACGGTCGGACCGAGTACGGCGGCCGAGGTCATCACGGTCTCCTCCGCGTCGTAGCGGGCGGCCTCGGCGCGGCTCCACAGCTCACTGCTCGTCATGGGCGCCCACTCTGCCGGGTTGCCGGAGCCGTCGTCCACGCAATATCGCTGCCCCCGGGGCCCTTTGACCCGGCGTTGTCAGTGGCGGTCGGTACGGTTTTCCCACAGCGGTCGTACGGACGGACCACAGCGGTCGTACGGACGGATCAGGGCAGATCGGGTGGGGGACATGACCACGGTGGACATCTCGTACGCGGAGGGCTGGGACGCCGGGACCCGCCGCCCGTACCGGTCGCTCTCGGCGGCAGAGGCACGGCGGCGGGACGAGGCGGGCGAGCCGTATGTGGTGATCCACCGGGAGCCGGGACGGGCCGAGCCCGTGGAGGTGTACCTCGTGGCCTGGTCCGACCACCATGTCGGGCACTGGATGTACGACGAGTCGGGGCGCCGTACCCGCGAGTTCGACCTGCGGCTGCTGGAGCCGGGCCGGCTGTTCCTGCGGCAGGTCGTGGAGCGGCGCTACGCCACACCGGACCAGCCCGACCGGGCCCGCGACGCCTGGCGGACCACGCTGAATCTGACTCCCGGCGAGAAGGCCGAGTGCATTGTCGAGGAGCAGGGCGATACCGGCTCGTCCCGGCACGGCCGGCAGGATCTGCCGGAAGCGCAGTGGTGGATTCCCCGGGAGGCCTTCGGGGTCGGTACGGCCGACGGCCAGGACGAGTCCCCGGCATCCGCTCCGGACGAGCCCGGCCAGGGACAGGAGTCGCCGGCATCCCTGTGGAGAGCGCCCCGGCCCTATCGACCGGAGTTCGATGTGCAGGAACTCCTCCGGCCGGGCAACCGGTTCGCCTGCGACACCTTCGTCACCGAGAGCGACGGCGAGGTGACCGTCGACCGGGTCGAGGAGATCACCACGCTCCGGGTGCCCAGCGGTCGGCTCGTGGTCGCCGACCCCCTGACGGGCACCCCCAGGGAACTCACCGAGCGCATCCCGCCCGGCGAATATCCCCTGCAGACGGCCGTGCTCGTCGGTGAGGGCGACTACTACGGCGAACCCTTCCCCGTGACGGAAGAGCCCCTGATACGACTGCTGATCTCCGACGAACCGGCGGTCACCTGGGAGCTGGGACTCGGGGAGGGAGAGGACCCCCGGCTGCTGCTGGACGGCCACGCCTACGGATTCGGCACCGACGCGGCACAGGGCTCCTTCGCCGACGCCTCCGGCTGGGACACGCTGTCCGCGGCCTACCGCCGCCACTTCGACGGGGACGGCGACGACGGCGTCGAGGAGGTCAGGAACGGCACCCTGCGGGTCGCCGACGAGAAGACCGGCGGCGACCTGGTCACCTTCTGCACCGATGGCGACGGAACCTGGTCGGTGTGGCTGGGCCGGGCCGCCTCCGGCGACGTGGTCTCCGCCGTGGTGGTCACCGGATGGCTCTCGGACTACCGGCCGTTGTGACCCTCCGGCGGCCTGCCGCTGCCCTGCGGGCGCCCACCGCCCGGTGACTGCCCGCGGACCGGCAGACGCACCTGGCCCGGCGCACGCCCGCGGTCCGGCGCATGCCTTCTGCCCGCCGACCGGTCGGGCGCGGGCACCAGGCCCAGGCGCTGAGCGTGCAGGACCGTGCTGAGGCGGTCACGGGTGCCGAGCTTGCGGTAGATGTTCTCGATGTGTTTGTGCACCGTGCGGGCCGAGATGCCCAGGCGCCGGCCGATCGCGTCCGCCGTCAGGGCGTCGGTGAGCAGGAGCAGGACGGTGAGTTCACGGGGCGTCAGCGCGCAGTCCGCCGCCCGCTCCTCCGGCTCACCGGCCGGTGCGGCCAACCGGCGCCACTGCTCCAGCAGCTGGCGCTGCTGCTCGACGGCGGCCAGCAGCGGCTGGGCGCGCTGGGCGGTCCGTAGGTGGTCCTCGGTGAAGTCCGCGCCGGAGCGGTAGACCAGGCAGCCGGTGATCGGCGCGACCGTCCCCGGCAGCGGAAGCGCCAGGACCTGGTCCAGGTCCAGGGCCCGGCCGAGCACCCACGCGGTCTCGCTCGCCACCCAGGCCTCGCCCGCGAGCCGCCGGGCCGTGACGGGCGCCCGCCCGGGGCCGGCCGCGTAGTGGTGGGCGAACGGGTAGCCCGAGCGCAGCACGCCCAGCGCCTCGCCGCCGAGCCGGTCCAACTCGGCGGCGGCAGCGGCCGACATACCGAGCGTGCCGTTGCCCTCGTTCCAGTCGTCCAGCTTGTAGATCAGTGTCTCGCCGCCGCACAGGTCGGTCAGCGCGTCGGCGAGCAGCGGCCACAGCCGTTCGGGCTCGCGCTCGTTCAACGCGGCCACGGCCAGCCCGGTGAGGCGTTCGTAGGCCCTGTCCAGCCTGTGTAACACGTGTTCCTCTCTGCCCCTGCCCCTACGCAGTTATACGCATACCCATGCGACAGCGCGCTGTCGCATGCTTCAACCGGGCACCGAGATCGGATTCGACGAGCCCGGTCGTGCGGGCCGCCGGCACGGGGGAGTGGCGGCCCGCATCCGGTCGTCGCCCCGGTCACCCGTCCCAGGCCGCGGCGCACAGCGCACGGTCGACCTCGTCCGCGTAGCGCGCCGCGGTCAGCCAGGCCCGCGCGAAGCGGCCCGGATCCGCCGGAAGCAGGCGGCCGAAGACGTCGCGTGAGCGGTCCGCCGCCGCGGCGAGCAACTCGTCGAGGATATCGCCGGCCGTGGCGAGACCGTGCCCGTGCAGACGGCGGGTGTCCACGGCCCTGTTGCCCGGGAAGGCCAGCACACGCCGACCGCCCGAAGCCGCCTGCTCGACCCGGCGGCGCAACAGGTGCAGAGGCGCCTCCTCCGGCGTGGGCACGGCGGTGGGCGGCGCCGGAGCCGGCAGATCGGCGTGCTGGAGCCGGTCCAGTCCCAGGTCGACACGGGTCCCGGCGATCGTCGGGTGCTCGGCCGCGAGGAGCTGCGCGCGGGCGTGCGGGGCCGGCACGAGACGCGCGATCACGCGCAGCCGACTGCCCCGGGCGGCGGACAGCAGCCGCAGGTTGTCGCGGTGCGGGAGCGCCGGATGGTCGTGCGCCGCCGTCAGCCGCAGCGGCACGCCGCCCCAGTCGGCCAGCAGGCAGTCGCCCGCCGCCTCACGCACCACGCCGGCCGGCGTGACTTCCAGGAACAGCAGATCGTGACCGCCGCCCAGGGCGCGCCCGACCTGCTCGGCCACCGGCACCGCCCACAGCCGGTCCAGCGGTTCGGCCCGCCAGTCCGCACCGGACGCGCGCACGGCCCGTACCCCCGCGCCCGCCCCTAGCCGTCCGGTCGGGGACACCGTCGCCCCGGACACCGCGAGGCCCGCCCGCGACAACTCGCGATGCGTCAGCGCCGTGTCACCGATGCGTACGGCGCGGTCGGCGGCGCCCGCCGCCCGGCCCGCGCCGCCCGGGGCCACGTCCGAGACCGTGTACAGACGGCCGTCGGCGTCGGCGGTCCAGGTGACGGCACCCGCGTAGCCGCTCGCGGTCAGGACGGGCTCGGAGAACAGTCCGTACAGCCGCAGCGAACCGTCCGGGGCGTACGGCTGCCGTACGGTACCGCGCAGCCCCGTCAGATCCGGACCCGTCGCGAACGGAACGCGGTGACCCACGTACAGGGTCTCCGACAGGGCGGCGACGAGGTCGGGGAGCCGGAACGCCGGGTCGGCCGCACGGGCCGCGCGCAACGCGGTGACCACGGAGACCGCCGCCGTGCCCGCCCGGGGGAGCCCCGCGAGGCGCGCTGCGTGCGCGGCCCGCAGCAGCTCCGCCTGGAGCACGGCGCCGGAACCGTCCGTACCCGCGTCGAGCACGGCGGCCGCGGCGGCGAACACCGCCTGGGCCGCGACGTGCTGAGGGGCCGCCGCCGATTCCTCGGTAGCGACTGCGGCAGCGGCAGCGGCAGCGGCAGCGCCGGCGGGGGCTTCGGGGGCGCTTGACCCGGGCGCCGGCTTCCCGGTGGTCTCGGAGACATCGGCCACCGGCGCCGCCGAAGCCGCTGCCGCGCGATGCAGGCAGTCCGGTGCCAGCAGGCAGCCGCAGCGGATGGCCGTCGCGTCGGTCACGACGCCCTCGGGGGCGTGCAGTTCGAGCACCGAGCCCTCGTCGTCGACGGTGATGCGCACGGTGTCGCCGTCCCGGACGACCGGGCGGTCCGCAAGCTTGGCGATGCCCGCGTCCAGCCGTTTGCGCAGCCGGGGGGAGAGGGCCGCGACCAGTTCTGCGGTCGCCGCCGGGGCGACCGCGGGCAGTTCGACGCTCATGCGATCTTCTCCCCTACCCAGCGGGCGAGTTCGAGGGGGCTGAGGGCGGCGACCGGCATCCCGGCGGCCACCAGCTGTCCGGCGATCCCGGTGGAGTACCGGGGGCGCCCCGAGTCGTCGAGGCTGGCGCAGCCCAGCACCTGACAGCCCGCGCCGACCAGCGCTCTGACCTCGGCGAGCAGCCCGCCGACCGGATAGCCCTCCTCGAAGTCGCTGATCACGACGACGAGCGTCCGGGACGGCACCGTCACCAGCTCACGCGCATGCCGCAGCCCGGCCGCGATATGGGTGCCGCCGCCCACACTTACCTCCAGCAGCAGCGACAGCGGGTCCTCGACATGGTCGGTGAGGTCGATGACCTTGGTGGAGAACGCCAGGAAATGCGTGGACAGGGTGGGCACCCCGGCCAGCACCGAGGCCGTGAGCGCCGCCCAGACGGTCGACGCCTCCATGGACCCCGACACATCGGTGACCAGGACCAGCCGCCAGTCGGCGGCGCGCCGGGCCCGGGTCCGGAAGACCGGGCGCTCCGGGATCACCTGGACCCTGCCGTCGGCCGCCCGGCGGGCGGTGGCCAGGTTGGCCCGCAGCGTACGGGGCAGGTCGAGGCCGCCGCCCGGACGCCTGCTGGGGCGTGGCAGCGCCGTGCCGTGCAGCGCGGGGCGCAGCCGTGTCGCCAGCTCCCGGGTCAGCGCGTCGACCAGACGCCGTACCAGCGGGCGCAGCGCGGCCAGCCGTGCCTCCGGCAGCCCGCCCGCGTGCCGCAGCACCGAGCGCAGCAGGTCCACGGAGGGACGGACCCTGTCCGGATCCAGCTCGGCGAGCACGTCCTGACGGCCCGTCGCGGCGGCCGCCGCCAGCACCTCCTCCCGGACACCCGGCCCGAACAGCGCCGCCAGTTCCTCCGACCACTCCCGCACTCCGGGGTACGGCGCCTCACGCCCGCCCCCGCCCCCGCCCCCGAGATCGCCCCGGCTGCCCTCGCCGCGCCCGCTGCCGTACAACTCGTCCAGTGCGGTGGCCAAGGCGCGTGCCTGCTCGGGGAGTTGATCGGCGCGGCGGCCGAGCAGCAGGCGCCAGCGGTCGGCGGGGGCCAGCCGGTGGTCCTCCGGGAGCGCCGCGGCGGTGGCCGGCTCGGGCTCCGCCTGTTCCCGGGGCGGCGGCAACAGGCCCAGCGTGCGCAGGGTTTCGCGGGCGGCGAGATCCGCGCGGGTCCAGGTGGCCAGCGCGGCCGGGTCGACGGTGCCGGTGTCGGCCACCCGGTCGGCGCCGAGACGCTCCTCGACACCGGCCAGCAGACGGCCGCGGTCGGCCGGGCTCAGCGCGTCGAAACCGCCGCGCAGGGCCGGCAGCCGGTCGAGGAAGTCCCGGTCGGACAGCTCCGACACCCGGCCGACCAGGGGCTCCAACGCGGGCGCGGCTGCCTCCAGCAGCCGCCCGGCGGCCGTCAGCAGCCCCGTCAGCCGGGCGGTGAGCGCGGTCCGTGACTCGGCGTCGACGGCCCCGTCCACCCAGGAGGCGACCCTGCCCCCGAAGGCCCCCGGGTCCTCCTGGCCGAGCAGGACGCGCACGGCTCCGGCGGCACCCCGCATCAACGGTGAGCCGTCGGCGGCCAGCCGGGCCAGCGCGTCGGCGAGCCGGATGCCGCCCAGCAGGTCGGCACGATGGGCGAGTTCGAGCAGGGCGTGGGCGTCGGCCGGGTCCTCGGAACCGGTGAGGCCGTCCACCTGGCGCACCGCGGCGGCGGTCAGCAGCTCGGCCACGGCGATTGCCCTCGCCGTACGGTCCTCGTCCGCGTCGAGACCGGCGACATGACCGGCCCGCAGCCGGTCCAGCAGGGCCAGCCCGCTGAGCAGTTCGGGCAGGGTGCCGGCGTCCGGGAGCACGGCGGCGGTGTCGCCGAGCCGCTCGTCCACCAGGCCGGGCAGACCGCAGTGGGCCGCCTGCGCCAGGCCGTCGAGCACCTGCGCCGCCGTGGGACCGCCTGCCTCCCGCTCCTTGCGGGTCCGCTCGCGCAGCAGGCCCTCGGCCGCCTGGACAAGGGTGACCCCGCGGACCCCGGCCGCCGTCAGCATCGCGGCGGTGGCCGGAGTCCAGCGCACCTCCCAGCGCGAGGTGAGGGCGTCGGCGCCGCCGGTGCCGGTCACCGGCCGGTGCTCGGCGTAGGGCACCGAGCACAACGCCAGTCGGCGCAGCAGCAGTTCACGGCGGCGGTCGAGGTCCGAGCGCAGGGGGTCGAGCCGGAGGTCCCGGGCGGGGCCGCGGTCCGCCGGGCCGGGCAGGCCGAGTGCCGCGAGGTCGGCCTCGACGGCCGGAGTGAGACCGCTGCGGGGCGCCTGCGGCGCGGGACGGCCGACGCGGGTGCCGACCAGTACGGCCTCCATCGCCCGGGCGACGGCTCGGCCCCGGCCGTAGGGCTCGCCCTGGGCCAGCACGGTCTGTGTCGCCTCGACCAGTTCACCGCGGCCCGCTGCGGGCAGACCGCGCAGGCGGGCGAGATCTCCGGCCAGACGGGTGATCTCCCTGGCGTCGGCGGGGCCCGAGGGATGACCCTGTTGCCGGAGTGCGGCGCAGATGCGGACGGCCGTGCGGGTCAGCATGTCTTCCAGGGCGGATGGTTCGCCGGCCGCCCCAAGGACCATGTGCTGCCATTCGGGGTCGCGGATGCCGGCGGGGTAGCCGGAGCGCTCGTCCAGGAGGGCGTAAGTGTAGGGGATGAGGGAGGTTGTCCATTCGGGTGCGGCTGGGTGGGGGCTGGTCGCGCCCACGCGGCGGTAGCCGCCCATCGAATGCTGCCCCGCGCCCCTGAAGGGGCGCACCAGTGCCGGAGTGTGGAAGGCGCCGACCACTACGGCCGCTCGCTCACCCCCCTTCGTGGCCTCTGCCAGCCTGGAACGCATCCACTCCTCCCGCCGCAGATCCACCCCCGACACGTCCGACTCCTCCCGCAGCGCCCACCCCGTCAGCAGCGCCGCCCGGCGCAGTGCCTCCGGTGTCGAACCGGGCGCCGCCGCCTCCACCAGCCGGTCCCAGAGGTCGTCCCCCGGGCGGCCCGTCAGCCGGGAACGCAAGGCTCCCGAAAGCCGGCCCGGACCCTGCGCCGCAGCCTCCGTCTCCCGCCACCCCCGGTCCGCCAGCGGCAGATCGCAGGCCACGACCGGCACCCCTTCCCGCGCGGCCCACCGCACCGCCGCCAGCTCCGGGGAGAAGTCGGCGAACGGATAGAACGCCGGGCCGGCGCTGCCGTCGGCCGGCGCCGCCGCGAGGGCCACCGGAGCGCGGGTCTCCTCGTGGGCCAGCCACGGCAGCCACTCCTGCAGTTCGGCCGGCAGTTCGACGAGCAGCACGTCGGGCTTCGCCGCGTCCAGCAGCGCCGGCATCGCCGCCGCCAGGGAGGGCGCGTGGTGCCGTACGCCGATCAGGTACGGCGCGGCAGGGTCGGTGAGGGCCGCGAGGGCCGCCTCGGGGGAGTCGGTCACGACGTCACGCCTCCAGAACCGTGCGCAGGTCCCACAGGGTGCGCCAGGTCGCCGAGCCCTGTTCGGCGCGCCGTCGTACCGGACCGTCCCAGTAGCCGCGCAGCCGGGCCGCGTCGGCGGGATCGTCCTTGCGCACGACGCCCAGGAGGTGACCCGGGAGCAGGCCGAGGACGTCCCGGTCCCCGGGGAAGTAGGCCGCGGCCAGGGCCAGCGCACCCGCCACCGACACCGCCTCCGCCGTGCTCATCACCGTGGACGGACGCTCCACCTCCCAGCCCTCCGCCGACCGTCCCTCGCGCAGATCCCGGAACGCGGTGACCAGCGCCTCGAGCACCGCGTCGTCGACCTGGAAAGGCGCTCCGGCCCGCTCCACGGACGCCCGCGCCTGGCCGCGTACCAGCGCGGTCTCGGCGTCCAGGTCCGGAATCGGGCCCACGGTCTCGAAGTTGAAGCGGCGCTTGAGCGCGGCGGACATCTCCGAGACGCCCCTGTCCCGCAGGTTGGCCGTGGCGATGAGGGTGAAGCCGGGCGCGGCGTGCGCCAACGCGTCGTCCGTGCCCGCCAGTTCGGGCACCGCGATGCGCCGCTCGGACAGCAGCGACACCAGGGAGTCCTGGACCTCGGGCAGACAGCGGGTCACCTCCTCCACGCGGGCGACGGCGCCCCGGGACATCGCGGTGAGCACCGGGGAGGGGACGAGCGCCTGCCGGCTGGGACCCTGAGAGAGCAACAGGGCGTAGTTCCAGCCGTACTTGAGCTGGTCCTCGGTCGTGCCCGCCGTGCCCTGCACGACCAGTCCGCTGGTGCCGCACACGGCGGCCGACAGCAGTTCGGACAGCATCGACTTGGCGGTACCGGGCTCACCGACCAGCAGCAGACCCCGCTCACCCGCGAGCGTCACCACACAGCGCTCGACCAGGGCCCGGTCGCCGACGAACTTGCCCTCCACGACCAGTCGGCGCGGCACTCCGGCCGGCGCCTCGGCGCCGTCGGGCAGCCGCAGCGCCTGGCCGCCGCTGCCCATGACGAAGGTGACGACGGCCCGGGGCGTGAGCCGCCAGGCCGGCGGGCGCGGCCCGGCGTCGTACGCGGCGAGGAAGGCCAGTTCGGTGGCGTACCGGTCCTCGGGCGGCACGATCTGGCGGGGCGGAGCGGCACTGGCGGTCATCGGTGATCGTCCTTCGTGGTGGTACGGGTGGTGGTGCCGGCGGCGGTCTGGGTGCGGGTGGCGGCGCGGAGCGGGGTCATCGGCGGCGGCCGCCGCGGGTCGCCCGCGTGGTCAGCTGCTCGTACGCGGGCGTGTCCCCGGCCCGCACGCGCTCCCAGGCGCGGGCGAACAGCTCCGGCACCGGGACCAGCGGCAGGGTGCGGTCGCCGTCGGAGACCGGGTAGAGCGCTTCCTTCCAGGTCTCCACCGGCAGGGCCGGGGCCTTGAGGTCGCGCCAGCCGCCGGGCAGGAAGAGGGTGCGGCCGGCGCGCGGGCGCTTGGCCTCGACGACCAGTCCGCTCGCCGCCAGTTCGGCGCGCGCCTTCTTCGTCCGGGCGGGCTTCCAGCCGGTCCAGCGCGCGCAGTTGCGGTCGGTGGGGTCGGGCAGGGCCAGCACCTGGAGGTAGAGCGCCGCCGCGTCCTCGCCGAGACCGTGGGCCGAGGCGACCTCGGCGACCAGCGCGGGCACGCTGACCGTGGGGTCCTGGGCGTACCCCGCTGGCCCCTCGGCCGCGAGGGCGCGGGCGAGGTCGTCGCCGAGGATCGTCCGGACGGCGCGCAGCCAGGGCCTACGCCCCTCGCCGAGCAGCCCTTCCAGGAGCCCGAAGACGGAGTCGTCCGGTCCGCTCAGCGTGGCCGGCCGGACCATTACGTGCTCCGTCTCCGAGTACCAGGGGCGCAGCACCAGCGAGTCACCGGCCCGGGTCACTCCGTCGGAGTCGGCGCCGCCGGACTCGGGCAGGCCGTAGACCTTGCGCAGCTGGACGGAGGTCGGGCCGCCCTTCTCCGTCCAGTCCAGGCCCAGTTCGAGCAGCAGCTCGGGGTCGGCCAGGCGACGGCGCAGCGCGGTGAGCCCGTCCGTCAGCCCGGCCCGCAGCGGATGCCCGTACGGCAGCAGGTACGCGAGCGCCGCCAGGCTCTCCACCGCCCCGGCCAGCGCATACGAACTGGGCACCGCCGACGGGTCGGCGGCCGTCAGGTCGCCGTCCTTGTCGGGCCGGAACACCGTGGTACGGGTGAGCCAGGGGGTGCGCGTGGGGTTGAGCACGGCCTCGGCATGACCGACGCCCATGCCGGCCAGATCGGTGCTGAGGTCCTCCGGAAGACGCACCAGGGTGCCGAGGCGCTCGGTCCAGAGCCGCGCCGCGGACGCTGTGTCGGGGCCGGTCGTCCACAGCTCGGCCGGGTCGTCCGGCAGCAGCGCGCCGAGGAGCGCCCGCTGCTCGTCCGGGCCCAGCGAGTTCAACAGCTCGGCACCGAAGCCGCGCTGACGAGGCTTGAGACCGATGGTGGCAAGGCCCTCGGCACCGGGTGCCTGCGGATGGCCGGCCAGCAGCACGGTGGCCTGGAGCGGACCGAGCCCGCCGTTAGTCGCGGCCACCAGCGCCTCGGGAGCTCCGGGCCGCCAGGGCGCGGCGCCCTTCTCCCGGACCAGCCGGGTCAGGGCCGCGAGCCGGTCCGCCGGAATCCCGGTGGCATGCCTGGTCTCCCGGACCAGCGTGAAGTGCCCGACGGCACCGAACGCCCCGGACGGATCGTGGTCCAGGGCCAGCCACTCGACCTGGCCCTGTCGGACGTCCACGCTCTGGCAGCCGAGGACCACCACCGTACGGCCGTCCCGGCGCAGCACCTGGCCCGTCCGCTGCTGCTTGTCGTGCGGCTCGCTCAGCACCACCTCGCGCAGCGTGGTCCCGAGCCCGGGGAGCGGCCCCTCGGCCAGCGCCTCGAACAGCAGGAGCAGCGGCTCGCGCTGGACGTCGGCGAGGGCCGGGGAGGCGGCGCGGTAGGCGAGCGGCCGCAGGGCGCCGAGGACGGCCGGCCAGATCGCGCCGATGCCGGGGACGGTGTGCTCGTCGCTCAGCCAGCCGTCGCCGACGGCGGCGAGCCGCTCGGGTTCCGGCAGCGGCTTGCCGTCGGCGGGCCCGCCGGACAGCACGTGGTTCACCGAGCGGATCTGGCGCAGCGCGGCCCAGCCGCTCTGCCATGCGTTCTGCAGGGGCACGACCCCGGCGACGGCGTCGTGCAGCGTCCGGTCCCCGCCGTGCTCCGGGGAGTAGTCCGCGAACATGCCCTCGGTCCGCTGCCGGGGCTGTCGCGGCCGCTCCTTCGGGGGCGTGGCCAGGGACGCGGCCGACTCGGCGACCCGCAGCGCCGCCCGGACGAGGGAGGTGACACCGGTCAGCAGCCGCCGGTCGGTGAGTCCGGGCAGCGACTGTGCCACCGCGGCCAGGGCGACGTCGTCGGCGGCCGGCACCGCGGCCCTCGCCGTGTCGTCCTGCCCGGCCCGGGCCAGCGCCTGCCGGCGCTCGTCCAGTGCCGTCGCCGTCGCCCGCATCAGCGCACCGGCCGCCTCGTCGGTCAGGACGCGCAGCACGTCCGAGCCCTGCTCGTCGCGGGGGCGCAGCGCGTGCCAGAACGCGACCGGCGGTACGAGCCGGGTACCGGCCGCGTACGCCCCGCCGGACTCGCCGAAGGACATCCGCCCGAGCTCGGTGCCGTCGCCCGCGTGCAGGGCCATGCTCTGGTACATCTGCACGGCGATCGGCTCGGCCCCGCCCGGCAGCCGCAGCGCGCCCAACGGCACCCCCGGAACCCGGCCGTTGCGGGCCGCCCGCAGGGTCGCCGTCCGCCCGTCCGGCGTACCGGCGACGGTCCGCGCCTCAGCGCCCTCGCCCTCCGTGCGCACCCACCGGCCGAGGACGGTGCCGTCGGTGCCGAACGGGCTGTGCTCAAGACCGGGCTGCAGCGGCAGCACCTCGCAGGAGTCGGGCAGCAGCGCGGCGTCCTCGCGGACGGCCGAGGCCAGCAGCGCCGGCAGCGAGGCCCGTCCGTGCTCGCCGGTCGCAGGGTCGTACTCCAGCCACACCGACTGCCGCCCCTGCCTGCCCTGACGCCAGTACGTGGTGCCGTCGCCCAGCACCGGGCGGCTCGGCGGCAGGACCGTGTCCCCGGCGTGCAGGGTGCGGCCGCCCGTGGCCCGGCCGCCACCGGGCAGCGGGACCGAGGCGTTGGCCGCGTCCATGCCGGACCACCAGCCGGGTACCTGCTCACCGCCGAGCGGGAACACCTCGGACGGGCGGTTCGACCAGTAGCCGTGCTGCTTCGAGCCGTCCCGCCACAGCACCAGCAACTCGCCGTCGGCGTAACGGAACCGGGGTCGCCGCCAGCGGTCCAGGTCCGCCGGCAGCCGCAGGTCGTGCGTGAGCAGCACCCCCTCGGGGCCGACCACGATCGCCTTGTGGCCGCGCACCAGGATCAGCGCCGGCCAGGCCTCGGTCACCGACAGCCCGTTGTCCTGGTCCTTGCGCACCTCGGAGTCGAGCAGCTCCAGCGCCTCCTCCAGCGCGGGCCAGCCCAGTTCGTCCAGGATTCCGGCGCGGAGCGTACGGCCGAGAACCGGGACGACGTCGTACCCGGTGAGCCGCCGGACGGCGAGCGGGCTGTCCTGCACCACGGCCCGGAAGGGGCGCAGCCGCTCCAGCTTCGCGCCGACGCCGGGCAGTCCGGTCGCGGCGGCGAACTCCGCGGTCGCCTCCTGCAGCCACTCGCGCAGGACGTCGCCGAGGACGGGATGCGCGGCCACCTGGGGCAGAACCGCGGGCCCCTGACCCCGGCCCAGCTCTTCGACGGCCTCGAACAGCAGGGTTCGGTAACGGGATTCGGCCGCGAGGGCCTTCAGATCCCGCTGCCCGGGCCGCTCGTCGCGCAGCCAGCTGTCCAGCGGCAGATGGACACGCGTGTCCGCGTCCGGAACGGCCAGCGCGACGCCCTCCGCCACGCACAGGTCCAGCAGATCGAGGTCGGCCCCCGCATGCCAGCGCCCGGTGAAGAGGTCCACGGGCCGTCCGGCCGCCCGCAGCCGGGACGCCATCCGCTCCACCAGTGCCAGTGTCGCGGGGGAGCGGTGCGAGTGCGCCGACCCGTGCTTGCGATGCTGGGCCCAGCGGCTCAGCCAGTCCGCCGCGTCCACGTCCCCGCCGTCGCCGGTGAGCAGCAGATCCGCCCCGCAACCGGCCAGCAGCGCCAGCCAGAACTCGTCGTCCGCCACTTCCCGGCCCAGCCCGGCCGGCATGATCTCCAGTAGCCGCACCCGGATCTCGGGCCGCTCCTCGGCGAGGACCGGCAGCACGCTGCGGTAGGCGTTCCAGAAGGACCCCGGTGCCCGTACGGCGGCCGGGGAGGCGAGCAGGTCGGCGACCAGGGCGCACTCCTCGGCGACCCGGTCGAGACCCGCCGCCTTGATCAGCCCGCGCGCGTCCTGCGGCAGCGAGGCGTACGGCGGCATCCCGGCCGCGCAGCGCTCCACCGTCAGCTGCCGGAACTGCGCCCAGGCGGTGGCCGGTTCGAGCCGCCGGGCGAGGTCCTTCACATACTCCTTGAGCGCCTTGACCGTGAGCGCCCCGGCGAAGGCGAACTCCAGGAACACCGCACGCTGCCGCTCCTCGTCCACGGCCAGGGCGTGCACCCGCTCGGCCTCACGGGCCTTGCCGAAGAAAGCGGCCGCGTAGGTGGTGTTCTCGTGCTGGAGGAAGACCCGCGCGGCCTGCTCGTAGAAGGTCGGCAGGAAGTGCGGGACCGCGCGGCCCAGCCGCTCGCCGAGCGCCTCGAAGCCCTCCTTCGCGTTGCCCGGCTTGGACTTGGCCTGCCGGGCCAGCCGCTCGACGTCCTTGACCAGGGCGAGCGCGTGATGGCCGTTGGCCGGGTCGTGGACCAGCGCCCAGGCGGGGAAGCCCAGGGTCTCCCGGCGCACCTGACCGACCTCGGGCGCCTCGGGCTCCCGGGCGAGGCCGAGGAACTCCAGGGCCAGGTCCTCGGCCTCGCCGAGGGTGCCCGGCACCAGGCGCACCACCGGGCGGTCGTCCAGGGCGGGGTGGGTGTAGGTGCGGGCGGTCAGGACGTCGGCGTCCTCGCGCCGGGTCGTGCCCGACGGCAGGATCGCGCCGGCGTCCAGCAGCGCGGCCGTGGTGGTGTCGTCGTACGTGCTCATGCCGCCCGCTCCTCGTCCTCGATGTCCCGCCCGGCGTACAGCGCAGCCGCCATCCGCATGCCCTCCGACCAGGCGACCGGGCCGACCTGACCCAGCTTCAGCGTCCGGCCCGCCGGATCGGTCCACACGAGCGGGCCGGTCTCGGTCTCGTAGTAGGCGTCGAAGTCGCCGACCCAGACCCGGGCCTCGACCCCGCGGCCCTCCTCCAGCACGGAGCACACCGCGTGGCCGCCGCGCACCCGGTACCCCAACTGCGTGGCCCTGCCGTGCAGGAAGCGCAGTTCCTTGAACACCCCGCCGGCGTACTCCTCGACCTGCGCGGCCTCCGCGTCCAGGGCGGCAGGGCGGTGCCAGACCTCGCGGAAGAGCTGCTGGGCCTTCTGCTCGACGCCCAGCTCGACAGCGAACTCCCGCAGCTCCTCCAGGTCTTCGAGGAGCACCGGGTGCGGCAGCCGGACCAGGTCGGGGGTGATGCGCACGGTGTCGCCGTCGAGGTCGACCAGGCCGAGCCCGCGCTCGGCGTCGGCGTCCCGCAGGAACCCGGCGACCTCGCCGTCGGCGCCGGTGACCACCAGGTCGCGCAGCGCCGCCTGCCAGGCGGGGTCCGGCCAGACGCGGGCGAGGACCTCCAGCGGCACCGGCAGCGAACGGGTCAACCACCGCTCCACATCCGCCAGGCAATGCCGTTCGTGCCGCTCCAGCCACTCGGCGAGCTGCCGTAGTCCCACCACCGCCGGATCGTCCGCCAGCTTCGGGGGCACGGACTTCAGCCGCCGTCCCGCCGCGTTGCGGCAGACCACCTTCCCGTCGTCCAGGGCCACTTCGTAGTCCCCGGCCGTCACCCACCCCATGCGTGCCTCCCCGCACCGCAGTGATCAAGTGATGGCGACTGTAGGGGAGACCACTGACAACGCCCTCCGCGGTCCACGACGACGGAGGGGAACCGCGGTGACGACGGAGGAGAACCGCAGTTCATCAGGGGTGTGCAGGGCGGACAAGAGGTGTACGGGAAGGTACGGGAACGGCCCCGGTCCGCAGGCGGAGACGCCTGGACCGGGGCCGTGGGAAAGCGACGTGGGCGAGGACGTCAGCCCTGCCCGGCCTCCTTCTCCCGCTTCAGGTTCTTCAGCCGTGCGCCCTCCTTGCGGACCTCGGCCTGCGTGGCCCGCTCCTTCTCCAGCCACTCGGGCCGCTCGCGCTTGAGCTCCTCGATCTGCTCGGTGGTGAGCGGCTCGGTCACTCCGCCGCGCGCCAGCCCCGCGATGGACACGCCCAGCCGCTCCGCGACCACCGGACGCGGGTGCGGCCCGTTGGCCCGCAGTTCGCGCAGCCACTCGGGCGGGTCGGCCTGGAGCCCGGTCAGCTCGGCGCGCGAGACGGCACCCTCCTGGAAGGCGGCGGGCGTGGCGGGCAGGTACACACCCAGCTTCTTCGCCGCGGTCGCGGGCTTCATCGTCTGGGCGGTCTGGTGCGAACTCATGAGACCAAGGGTATCGGCCGGGCACGAAAGCGCCGACCAGGGCCGATGCGAGGCCGCCGTCCCCGGCCGAGGGGGGCCGCCGCTCCCGGCCGATGGCGGGCCACGGCTCCCGGCCGGTTAACCTGGCCAGGTGACAGGCTCGGAGGAAACACCGTCGTTCCGGCTCGCGTACGTCCCCGGCGTGACGCCCGCCAAATGGGTACGCATCTGGAACGAACGCCTGCCCGGCATCCCCCTCAGCCTCCACCAGGCCACGGGCGCCGAAGCGTCCGACATGCTGCGCGCGGGTGACGCGGACGCCGGTTTCGTACGGCTCCCGGTGGACCGTACGTTCTTCAGCGCGATCCCCCTCTACACCGAGGCCACGGTGGTCGTCGTACCCAAGGACCACGTGATCACGGCGGCCGAGGAGGTCACCCTCGCCGACCTCGCCGACGAGGTCCTCGTCCACCCCCTGGACGACGTCTTCGACTGGGACGCGCCGCCCGGCGAGCCCGCCTTCGAGCGCCCGGCCACCACCGAGGACGCCGTCGAACTCGTCGCCGCCGGTGTCGGCCTCCTCGTCGTCCCGCAGTCGCTGGCCCGTCTCCACCACCGCCGGGACCTCACCTACCGGCCGCTCACCGACGCCCCCCAGTCGACCGTCGCCCTGTCCTGGCCCGAGGAGGCCACCACGGACCTGGTCGAGGACTTCATCGGCATCGTCCGCGGCCGCACGGTCAACAGCACACGCGGCCGCCAGGCCGAACAGACGCCCCAGGGCTCCCAGGGGGTGCGGGCGGAGCCGAAACGGCCGCAGAAGGCGACCGCGGCGGGCCGTGGCGCACAGGGCCGGGCGGGCGGCGCCAAACGCACCCAGTCCGCCAAGCCCGCGAAGCGCGGAAAGCCCCGCCGCCGGTCATGAGCCGCGGGTCACCGGGCTCGCGTCGTACGCCGTAAGGGATCGGCCGAGGCCGGGCCCCGTGCCCGCTCCCGGTCTGCTTCCGCGCGCCCCGATCACCCTCCCCGAACCTGGGCCCTCGCGATGTCACGATGCCTGCGGACATCCCGGAGATCAGCGCTGGAGGCGCCCGTGAGCCCCGAAGTAGCCCCGGACGAAGCCGTCGACCCCCGTACCTCGTCCGCGTTCCTCGTCAACGAATCGCTCGGCTACCTGTTCCCGGCGGCCCTGCGTGCCGCCGCGGTCGTCGGTGTGGCCGATCATCTGGCCGACGGCCCCCGCACGGCGGCCGAACTGGCCGCGGCCACCCGCACCGACGCACGGAGCCTCTACCGGGTGCTCCGGCTGCTGGCCACGCGCGGAGTCTTCGAGGAGGACGCGAGCGGCCGCTTCCGGCTCACCTCCGCCGGTGACGCCCTGCGCAGCGACGCCCCCTGCTCGGCGCGCTCGGCCGTCCTGATGAACACCGACCGCAGCATGTGGCTGCCGACCGCCGACCTGAGCCGGTGTGTCAGCGAGGGCACCTCCGCGTTCGAGCACCTCTTCGGGCTGCCGTTCTGGGACTACTTCGCGCAGGACGAGGACACCGCGGACGTCTTCCACTGCGGTATGGCCGCGATGTCCGACGCCGAGAACGAGCCCATCGCCGGCGCCTGCGACTTCCCGCCCAGCGGGACGGTCGTGGACGTGGGCGGCGGTCACGGCGGCTTCCTGCTGACGGTCCTCGACCGCCACCCCGGTCTGCACGGCGTCCTGTACGACCGGCCGCACGTCCTGGCCGGGCACCGGCTGGACACGCCCGGGACCGCGGGACGCTGGAGCGCCGAGGCCGGCGACTTCTTCGCCGCCGTGCCGAAGGGCGACGTCGTCGTCCTCAAGCGGATCCTGCACGACTGGGAGGACGAACAGTGCGTGGCCCTCCTCGAGCGCTGCCGCACCGCCCTGGCGCCGGGCGGGCGGATCCTGGCCGTCGACGCGGTGGTCCCGCCGGGCAACGCACCCCACCAGGCCAAGGCGCTCGACCTGCTGCTGATGGCGGCGCTGGTGGGCCGGGAACGCACCGAGCCGGAGTTCGCCACGCTGTTCGAGTCCGCCGGTCTGAAGCTGTCGAGGGTCGTGCCCACCTCGACCGTGCTCTCGGTGATGGAGGTGGTGGCCGCCTAGGAGATCCTGGCCCGGGGGGTCCTGGGCTCAGTCGCTCTCCGGTGCCTTCGACCGCTCGCGCAGGTCGGCGACCGCCAGGCACAGCGCCACCAGGATGAACCCGACGGACGTGAGCAGGCCCAGCTGGAGCGCCTCGGTGGCCGGGCCGCGGTGCGCGAGGTGGGCGAAGTACACGAAGCCCACCACGGCGATCCCGGCCGCCGAACCGACCCGCTGGCCGGTCTGCAGCACCCCGCCGGCCGCGCCGGCCCGCTTCACCGGGACGCGGGTCAGAGTGAGCGTCGTGTTGGGGGAGACCGCGAGACCGGAGCCGATCCCACCGATGATCATCGGCACCACCACGGCCCACCCCAGGCTCTCCAACGGCACCAGCCGCACCACCGCGGCGATCCCGAGCAGCCCCAGCGCCACCCCGCTGAGGCCGATGACGACCAGCTTGCGCCCGTGGCGCACCACCAGCCGGCCCCCGAGGGCGGCACCGACCGCCGACGCGATCGCGAACGGCAGCACCGTGAGACCGGAGGCCAGCGCGCTGTATCCGGCCGCGTTCTGCAGGAACAGGGCGAGGACGAAGAAGACCGTGGTGAAGCCCGCGAAGTAGCTCAGGCTGATCAGCGCGCCGAGGGTGAAGGACCGCAGCGAGAACAGGTCCAGATCGACCAGGGGTGCTCGTCCGAGCCGTCCCTGCCGCCGCTCCCACGCCCAGAACAGGCCCAGCAGCACTCCGCCCACCGGCACCAGCGCCCACTTCAGCCGCCCGGTCCACTGCTGCTCCTGCACCAGCGGCAGCATCAGCGCGAGCACCCCGGCACCGAGGAGCACCACTCCCACGGGGTCGAACTCCTCCCGCCGGCCCGGCGGCACGGGGAACCGGGGCAGCAGCCGCAGCCCCGCGGCGAACGCGGCCACCCCGATGGGCAGGTTGACGAAGAACACCCAGCGCCAGCCGTCGCCGGTGCCGACCGCGTCGATGATCAGACCGCCCGCCAGCGGGCCCACCGCCGTCGAGACACCGATGACACTGCCGAGCAGACCGAAGGCCTTGGCCCGCTCGGCGCCCTGGAACATCTGCTGGATCAGGCCCGAGGTCTGCGGGGCCACCAGGCCTGCCGCCGCGCCCTGGATCAGCCGGAACACCACCAGCCAGTCGGGGCTCGCGGCGAGCCCGCAGGCCGCCGACGCCACCGTGAACACGGCCAGCCCGAAGAGGAAGGCCTGACGCCGGCCGCGCATGTCACCGAGCCGGCCGGCCGGCACGAGCGCCAGTCCGAAGGTCAGGGCGTAGCCGGAGACCACCCAGGACTGGGCCGCCTCCGTCGCGCCGAGCCCGTGCTCGATCGAGGGCAGTGCCACGTTCACGATGGAGGTGTCGAGCAGTGAGATGAATCCGGCTGCCAGACACACCCCGAGCGCCCGCCACCGCCGGTCCTCGGTGGCCGGTTGCTGCGGCTTTGCCCAGGTCGTGGTCATGCCGCCACGCTATGCAGTCATCACAGATGTCGCACGACCGGCGGAGCGAACGGCTGGCAGTACGGGTCCTTCCGGGTGAGGTTCAGCGGGCGTACGACGCCTCCCGTGCCGTAGCCACGATCCGGTCCCCGTCCGCCCCGGCCAGCAGCCCGGCCGCCACCCACGCGGCCACGACCGACCGCACCCGCGTCACCAGCGCCTCCTTGTCGTGGAACGGCGCCCCGGCCCAGACCTCGTCCAGCAGCGAGCCGCCGTCCGGCCGCGCCGGGTTGGCGACCCCCGAGTCGAGGCCGCCGAACGCCACCGTGGGCTCCGAGCGCCGGAAGTAGGCGTGGGTGGGGTCCTCGGTCCCCTCGTGGAAGGGGGCGAACTCGGTCCCGGCGGTCCCCTCCAGGGTGAAGTGGAGCGGAGCGCCGGGCACGGGGGTCAGGGACGGCAGCAGGTCCCCGGAAAGCCCCGCGTTCCGGTACAGCTCCAACTCCAGGTACTCGGAGGCCGAGTTGCGGCCGACCAGATGGACGGGACCGTAGAACAGGGTCTGCAACGACGGGTCGTCGAGGGCCTTCTCCACCCGCAGCCGGAACGGGACCGACACCCGCACGGTGTCCCCGGCCCGCCAGGTCCGCCGGGGCACGGCGAAGTAGCTGCCCGGTACCGGAGTGCCCGGCACCGCACGCCCGTTGACCGTCACCCGGAACCCGGCCGTCGCCCACGCCGGCACCCGCAGCCGCAGTGCGAAGGAGGCCCGCCCGCTCCCGCCGACGGTGAGCGTGCTGCCCTGCTCCCGCGGGTAGCCGGTGCTCTGGCCGACGGTGATCCCCTTCTCGGCCCAGGTCAGTGTCGACGGGCTGTAGAGGTTGACGTACAGGGCGCTGCCGTCGGCCGCCGCGAAGTACACCGAGTCCTGGTACTTGGTGGCGGACTCCATGCCGGTGCCCTCGCAGCAGGTGGTGCCCTGCTTGGGCGTGTAGTCCCGCACCTGTCCGGGCGTCAGCCCGATGAAGTACGTGACCAGCGGTTTCTCGGCGTCGGCCCGGTCCTGCTTCGAGCCGAGCACCTGGTTGTACAGGGCCCGTTCGTAGTAGTCCAGGTACGCCGGATCCTGCTCGTGGAAGAACAGCGCCCGGCTGAGCTTCAGCATGTTGTAGGCGCAGCAGCTCTCCGCGGTGGTCGCGCCGAGGGTCCCCGCGATCACGTCCCGCGCCTTCCAGAACTCGGCCGTACTGGTACCGCCGATGCCGTACATGCGGTGCGGTACGACCATGCCCCAGAAGTTCTTCGCGGCGGTCAGGTAACGTTCCTCACCGGTGGCGTCGTACAGCCGGACCAGGCCGGTGAAGATCGGGATGTGCTGGTTGGCGTGCAGGCCGTTCAGGGTGTCGGTGTTCGCGGCGCAGGCGTCGATGAGGCTGTCCAGGTCGAACAGCCGGGCCAGCGCGAGGTGTTCGGCCCTGCCGGTGAGCTCGTGCAGGTCGCAGATCGCCTCGACGATCCCGCCGAACTCACCGCTGGAGAAGATCCCCCACATCCGCTGGAGCGTGGCGGCGGGCAGCACGGACAGCCGTGCGTACATCCAGTCGCCCATGCCGGACGCGAGATCGAGCGCCTGGTCGTCACCGGTGGCGGTGTACGCCTCCAGCAGGCCCCGCAGGATCTTGTGCGCGGTGTAGTACGGCGCCCACACCTTCGTGTAGTCGCTGCCGGTCATCGACTCCAGCGCGATGAACTGGGTCTCCGGGTAGGCCGCGAGGAACCCGGGGTGGCCGGGCCCGCCCCAGGTGCGGCGCAGGGCGGCGTCGAGACCCCGTCCCGAGGCGTCCGCGAACGCCGACCCCGACGTCTCGCCGAAGGCGTACGAGACCAGGTCACCGCTCGGCCGTGCGCTCTGCAATCCGGCTATCTCGTTGGCGCTCAACGCCCGTGACCACGCGTCGAAGCCGCCGAAGGCGCCCGCGAAGACGGGGTCGGCGGGGTAGTGGGAGCGGCCGAGCCAGTGGTCGGCGAGGGTGCCGAGGGCGGCCGGGGTGAGGGACATGGCCGTGTTGCGGGCCGCGGCCGTGCCGTTGACGTACAGCGTGCCGGTGCCGTCGGCTATCGTCACCGCGAGGTGGCTCCACCGGTCGAGAGGCAGTGCGGCGGTGCCGTCGATCCCCTGCTCGGCGCCCGCCCCGCCGGTGGTGATCGCGAACCGGGGCACCCCGTTCGCGTTGCGGGCGGCGAGGTAGAGGTACCGGGTGGTGTCGTCGCCGAAGTCCAGCACCCGGGCCCAGGGCTCCGCATGGGCGGGTCTCACCCAGGCGGACAGGGTGACGGCGGAGGCGCTCCCGAGCACACCGGCCGGCAACTCGACGTACTGGTAGGACCCTCGCTCGTTCGCCACGGCGGTCCCGCCGAGCACCCCGGCCACGCTCAGCACGGAGGGCTCGTGCCGCAGGGCCTCGCGCACCTCGCCCAGCGCCTCCACCATGGTGCGGATCTTCGTCCCGAACACCTCCTCACCGGTGCTCGCGTACGCCTGCGCCAGCATGGTCAGGAAATGGCCGGTGTAGTGCCCGCGCAGATTCCCGTTGGCCTCTCCGTCCAGCCCCTCCCAGCCGCCGGGGGCGACCGCACCGCCCGTGTCCAGCCCCGCGTTGGCCCGGAATGCCTGCAACAACCGGTTCACGTCATAGCCCCGCGCGTGATCGAGCATCAACGCCCGCTTCTCCGCGAACAGTCCGGGCTCCAGCGCCACATCCCCCAGCCCGAACGGCCGTACCGTCCAGGTCGCCTGCGCCGCGGCCGCCTGCCCACCGGCCGCGACACCGGTCCCGCCGGCGGCGGTGACCAGAGCCGTCACCTGGAGGAGGGTCCTTCGGGAGAGGGGCTGCGCCATGTGCACCTCATCTGCAGTGTTTGATATTTCGGACGTCGTTCGGGAATGCGTCCGGAAGATTCCAGAAGATAGAGAGGAGGTGCGGGAGCGTCAACGGTACTGACAGGTATGAGGAGTTCGGGCCGCGGACGCCGTTACGCGCGTGCCGTCCGGCCGATCGACTCCACCAGCGGCAGCAGCCGGTACGGGACGCGTTCGCGCAGGGCCACCTCCGTGCGGGTGCGTACCACGCCCGGCAGGCTGATCAGCTTCTGGATCACGTCCTCCAGGTGCGCGTTGTCCCGCGCCACCACCCGGGTCAGCAGATCCCCGCCGCCCGTGATCGAGAACGCCTCCACGATCTCCGGCACGGCGGCCAGGGCGTCCCCCACGTCGTCGAGATGGCCCTGGGTGACCTCGATGTGCACGAAGGCCAGCACCGGGTGGCCGAGTGCGGCGGGGGAGAGGGAGGGGCCGCCGCCGGTGATCACGCCGTCCCGCTCCAGCCGGTCCAGGCGGGCCTGCAGGGTGCCCCGGGCGACACCGAGGATCCGGGCGTACTCCCGCACGCTGGTGCGCGGCTGCTCCAGCAGCAGCCGCAGGATGCGGGTGTCGAGTTCGTCCACGGTCATGGTGTGCGACTGTACCAATGGCTCAGGGCCGCTCCGCGCCGAGCTGGGCCATTGGTGTTCCCGGCGGACAGCGCCAGGCGTCAAAAGTGGGCCAACGGTCCAGTGAAATCGCGAACACTTGAGCCAGTCGCCCCGGCGATGCTCTCATGGGGGTGTCGATGGCGCTGCGGATCCCCGCGGCGCCATTTCTGTGCCGTCCGTCCGGACGGTCCGTCTGTGTCGTCCCATGGGAGGGGAAGCAGTGCTGAAGAGGGTGTTCACGGCTCCGGACCCGGGGCGGGTGCGGCTGCGCTTCGCCGCGCGGGCCGTGCTGGGCATCGGCCTCGCCGTCGTGCTCTGCGGGCTGGCCGGGCACTCCCTGACGGGCGCCGTCACCGGCGGGCTCACCGCGCTGCTCGCCCTGTTCACGGTCGCCGACGCCACCGTGCGCGGGCAGGCCGTCACCACCGCGCTGCTGCCCGCCGTGGGCCTCCCCGTGCTGGCCGCCGCGGCCGAGCTGCACGACATACCCGTCGCACGGGACCTGGTCTTCCTGGCCGTGGTCGGCGCGGGCGTCTACGCGCGCCGCTGGGGGCCGCGCGGGCACAGCCTCGGCGTGTTCGCCTTCATGACCTACTTCGTCGCCCAGTTCCTGCACGCCACGCCCGGACAGCTGCCCGAGCTGTACGCCGCCGTACTGCTCTCCGTGCTCGGCGCGGCCACCGTCCGCTTCGGCCTGTGGTGCTACGAGCGCCGTCTGCCCCCGGCGCCGGCGCCCGCCCCACCCGCCGGCACCGGCCTGGCCCGGGTGACCACCCGGCAGGCGGTCCAGGCGACTGCGGGCGCGGGTTTCGCACTCGTCGTCGGCCAGGCGGTGTCGGGCCAGCGCTGGTACTGGGCGGTCGGCGCCACCTGGTGGATCTTCGTCAACACCGCCTCGCGCGGCGAGACCCTGGTCCGGGGCTTCCGCCGGGTCCTCGGCACGGTCATCGGTATCGCGCTCGGCCTGCTCGTCGCCGTCCCCGTGCACGGCGCCCCCGTCCCCACCGCCGTCCTGGTCGCGGCCGCCGTCTTCGGCATCTTCTACTCGGCAGCCGTCTCCTACACCTGGATGATGCTCTGGGTGACCCTGCTCGCCGAACTGCTCTACGGCCTCCTCGGCGTCCTCACCCCCGGCCTGCTGGCGCTCCGGCTCACCGAGACCGCGGTGGGCGCGCTCGGCGCCGGACTGGCCGTGCTGTTCGTCCTGCCGGTCACCACCCACCTCACCACCGACGCCTGGATCCAGCGCGCCCTGCGCTGCGTCCACGCCTGCACGGCCGAGGCCGCCGCCCGGCTCGCCGGATCCGCCACCGCCGACCCGGCACCCCGGGTGGCCGAACTGGAGCAGCTGCTCGGCCGGGTACGGCTCTCGGTCGCCCCCCTCGTCCACCCGCTCACCCCGATGCCCGGCCGCAAGCGACGCGCCCGCCGGGTCCTCGCCCTGCTGGACGACTGCGCCCGGGAGATCCGCGGCCTGGTCGCCGTCGCCGCCGATCCCGAGGCCTCCCACGACGCCCGGCTGGCCGCCGCCTGCTGGCGCGTCGAGGCGGCCGTGGAGGCGCTCACCCGGGGCTCCGCACACGTCACCGGCCCCGCCGAACCGCCCGCCGAACCCGCCCTCGCCCATCTGCACGGGCTGGAGCGCGCCCTCGCCGAACTCGCCGAGCCGTTGCGCACCCCCTCGGGCTCCCCCCTGGTCGGCGCCTGAGACGCGCCGCCCCGGACGCCTTGGTCTAGACCGCAAACTGCTACCGTCGGCCCCGGACCGGCTCGGACTGACTCGTACCGGCCTGACTCGTACCGGCTCGTATCGAGAGGGGACACCGGTGGCAGACGGCGGCAGGCGGCGGAGGGCGTTCATCGGGTCGTTCACGGCGGCGGGCGGACCCGGGGTCGTCACGGCGGCGGTCCAGCCGCGCACCGGCGCCCTGGCCCTTCTGGAGAGCGTCGACGGCGTCCCAGACCCGTCGTACCTCACGCTCGCCCCCGGCGGGCACACCCTGTACGCGGTCAGCGAGACCGCCGACGGCGCGGTGGCCGCGTACCACGTCCACGACGACAAGCCACGCCTCGCCGGACCCCCGGTCCCGGTCGACGCCAGCGGCCCCACCCACCTCAGCGTCTTCGACGGTCACGTCCTGACCGCCAACTACGGCTCCGGCAGCGTCAGCGCCGTCCCCGTCCGCCCCGACGGCACCCTCGCCGGCGCCGCCTCCGGGGTGCTGCGGCACAGCGGCTCGGGCCCGCACGAGCGCCGTCAGCGCGGCCCGCACGCCCACCAGGTGCAGCCGGACCCCACCGGCCGCTGGGCGGTCAGCGTCGACCTCGGCACCGACTCGGTACGGGTCTGCACGCTCAACGGCGGCACCCTCGCCGTCCGCCGCGAGTTCGCCCTGCGCCCCGGCTCCGGCCCCCGCCACCTGGCCTTCCATCCCGGCGGCCGGTACGCCTACGTGGTCAACGAACTCACCCCGACCGTCACGGTCTGCCGCTGGGACGCCGACACCGGCGCCCTGAAGCCACTGGCCGAGACCCCGGTACTGCCCGGCGCCCCGGCCGGCGACGCCTACCCGTCCGGCATCGTCGTGTCACCCGACGGCCGCTTCGTCTGGACGGCGACCCGGGGCGAGGACGTCCTGACCACGTTCGCGGTCGACGAGGACCAGCTGCACCTGACGGCGACGGTCCCGTGCGGAGGCCACTGGCCCCGGGCCCTCACGGAGTCCGAGGGCTTCCTGTACTCGGCGAACGAACGCTCCGGGGACATCACCTGGTTCACCATCGACCAGGAGACGGGCGTACCGCGCTACGACGGCTCGGTGGAGATCCCGGCAGCGTCCTGCATCGTCTTCGACTGAGCCGCCCCGTAAGGGGCGCGGGGCTGTGCCGGTGTGCGGCTTCGCCGCGTGGGCGCGCTCAGCCTCCACCGGGCGGCCGGTCGAAGAGCCTCCGCACCACCCCGAAAACGGCCGACGGGCCCCTTCCGAGAAGGGACCCGTCAAGGCACACACGCCAACGTCAGCGCACCGGCGCACCCTGCGCCTGCTGGGGGGCGATCCCCAGCGCCGTCGTGTACTTGGCCAGCGCCAGCTTGCCGATCGCCGGATACGGTCCCAGCGGCTCGGCCGTGGCGCACCCCGCCTCCTCGGCGGCCGCTGCCAGCAGGCCCCCGTCGATCTCGGGACCGATCAGATACGGCGCCAGCGCCAGCTGCTGCGACCCCGAGCCCCGCAGCTGCTCCGCGACGGAGGAGATCGAACCCTCCTGGTCCAGCGCCGCCGCCATCACCGGCACGGCCAGGCGCGCGGCGAGCAGCATTCCGGTGATCCCGGCGGCCTGCACGGCTTCCTCGCCGCCCACAGAGGCGAGGATGATGCCGTCGGCCGCGGTCGCCACGGTGAACAGCCGGGCACGGTCGGCGCGGGCCAGACCGGCCTCCGAGAGACGCACGTGCAGCGCCTCGGCGAGCAGCGGGTGCGGGCCGAGGACGTCGGTCAGGTCGGCGGCGACCCGGCTCTCCATGACGGCCTGGCGGACCTGGCGCAGCAGCGCGCTGTCCGGGCCGGCCAGCAGCGGCACGACGACCGCGACCGGGCCGTCGGGCATCTTGACGCCCTCGGTGCCGGCGGCGACGGCCTGCTCGTAGCGGGCCGCGCGCTCCTCGGCGGCACGGGCGAGGACCGACTGGAGGGTGGGGAACTCCGCGTCGTCCCCGTCGAGGTACCCGATCCGGGCGTCCAGGCCGGGCAGCTCGGAGCGGGCGATGCTCACGACCTCCTCGGCGAGGCCACGCGTGGCCGCGCTGGGCGTACCCGGCACCGCGAGGACGAGCGCGGGCGCGTCCTCGGGAGCCACCAGCGGCTCGGGTCGGCGGTGCCGCCCGGGCTGGCGAGGTCGCGGCATTCGTACTGGCAGGCCGGACGCGGGCCCAGTGGGGGAGCTCATGGCGACGCATGTTACTGGCTTATTGGGCTCCCCTGTTCGGGGAGGGTGCAGGTGAGCGGTATCCGTCCGGTTTTGTCTGATGAGTTACGCATGATTCGGAGGTGATCCCATCACCTGTCGGATACTTCGTGTCCCATTGGGATCAATCGCCTTTTGTATGTACTACGGAGAGCAATTTTTTATCACCCGGCAGAGTGAGCCGACCGGTGATCAGGTCACTCGCGACGCGTACCGCTCCGTGCAGCGGATCGCCCTCCGCCGGAACCTGCCGGGCCCGCGGCAGCAGAGCGGACAACTCCTCGGCCAGCGGTACCAGAAGCGGGTCGCCCAGCTTGGACAGGCCGCCGGTGAGGGCGATTCGGGGCTCACCTGCCGTAGGGCAGACGGCGACGGCCGACTCGGCCATGTGCCGGGCCGCCGCGCGCAGGATCCCGGCCGCGACCGGGTCGTGTGCGGCGCGGTCCGCGACCTGCGGGGCGAAGGAGGCCAGTACGGCGGGCCGGTCGGCGCGCGGGTAGAGCTGACCGGGCAGCCCGGCCGGCGGCCCGAAGCGTTCCTCGGCGCACGCCAGCAGCGCGGCCGAGCCGCCGTCGCGCCCGTCGTAGGCGCGCAGTGCCGCCTCCAGGCCCGCCCGGCCGATCCAGGCGCCACCGCCGCAGTCGCCCAGCAGATGCCCCCAGCCGTCCGCCCGCCGCCACCCGGTCAGGTCGGTGCCGATCGCGATCAGTCCCGTACCGGCGGCGATCACCGCGCCCGGGCGCGGGCCCAGGGCGCCGACGTACGCCGTCACGGCGTCGGCGGCCAGGGCGACCGTCCGCACACCGAGCTCGCGGGCCAGCGCGTCCGGCAGTTCGGCCCGCAGGGCGTCGCCGAGGCTGGCCAGCCCGGTGGCGCCGACGACGACCGTCGTCACCCCGTCCAGCCCGTATGCGCCGATCAACGCCCGTGCCATGGGCAGGAGTTGCTCCAGCAGATGCCCGGGGTCGATGCCCCGCGCCCCCGTACGCACCGGCTCCCGGGACTCCCGCGGCACCGACGGCTCCCGCCCCGGCACGCCTACGACGGCCCGCAGCCCGGAGCCCCCGGAGTCGACGGCGAGAAACCCGGGTCCGAGGCTCCCGGAGCCCCCGGAGGCGTCGGGGCCGGCGGCGAGATCCTCCGGGCCCTGCGCCTGGCCGCCCGCTCCGCTCATCGCGGACGCCTCATGACGGACGCCGGTCCGCCGGCCTGGGTGAGGTCGCCGTCGGAGGGCTGGGGCAGGCCCAGGCCGGTGTTCGGCTCCCGGAGGATGTCGGGTACGGGAGTCTCGGGTTCCGGGTATCGGCGGCGGGGGGCCGGTAAGGCGCGCCGACCACGGCGGAGTGGCTCGATCGCTGGACGCAACGGGCTCCCCTCCTCCCCGGTGACCGACGGCACGATCCGCTGGACCGGCTCGATGACCTCGATGAGGAGGAAGAGTAGCGCCGAGGGCGGCATCCGTGCGTGGAGGCTTCCCTGGCTGTGCGGAACCCCGGTGTGTGCCAGTAGGGTGACGCGCTGTGGCACCACGACCCTTGCATGAACTTGTTGAAGCAGGCTGGGCGAAGGCTCTTGAACCTGCGGCCGAACGTATCGCCGCGATGGGGAACTTCCTGCGGGCCGAGATAGCGGCCGGCCGGACCTACCTTCCGTCCGGAGCGAATGTCCTGCGGGCCTTCCAGCAGCCCTTCGACGACGTTCGTGTCCTGATCGTCGGTCAGGATCCCTACCCCACGCCGGGAATGGCCATCGGGCTGAGTTTCGCGGTCTCGCCCGAGGTACGTTCCCTGCCGGGCAGCCTGGAGAACATCTTCCGGGAGCTGAACACCGACCTGGAGCTGCCCAGGCCGTCCAACGGCGACCTCACCCCTTGGACCCAGCAAGGAGTGCTCCTGCTGAACAGGGCACTCACCACCGCTCCGCGCAGTCCGGCGGCGCACCGGGGCAAGGGCTGGGAGGAGGTCACCGAGCAGGCCATCCGGGCGCTGGCGGCGCGTGGCAAGCCGCTGGTGTCCATCCTCTGGGGACGTGACGCCCGTAATCTGCGGCCGTTGCTCGGGGACCTGCCGGCGATCGAGTCCGCTCATCCCTCGCCGATGTCGGCGGACCGTGGGTTCTTCGGCTCGCGCCCGTTCAGCCGGGCCAACGACCTGCTGGTACGGCAAGGGGGCCAGCCCGTGGACTGGCGTCTGCCGTGATCCGCGACGGGTGCGTCGCCCGTCGGCGAGCCGGAGACGTCAGGCCGTGAACTGATAGGCCGGGTAGGTCAGATATCCGGCGTCACCTCCCTGGTAGTACGTGGTCTCGTCGACGGGAGCGATCGGGACACCGGTGCGCAGGCGCTCGACCAGGTCGGGGTTGGCGATGAAGCCGCGGCCGAGGCTGATGAGTTCGGCGCCCAGCCCGAGCCAGTGGTCGGCGTCGGCCCGGCCGGCTTGCTTGGGACCCATGGGAAGCACCGGGTTCATGACGAGCGTGCCCGGCCAGGTACGGCGCAGGCCGACGAGTACGTCTTCGGGGGCGGTGGCCGTCAGGTGGACGTAGGCCACGTCGAGGCGGGCCAGCTCGGTCAGGAGCGCGGTGTAGAGCTCGGGGACATCGGCTTCCGCCACGCCCCAGAAGGTTCCGCCCGGGGAGAGACGGATGCCGGTCCTGGCCCCGCCGACCGCCTCGACGGTGGCGGCCACCGCCTCGACGGCGAACCGGACCCGGTTGGTCACCGAGCCGCCGTAGCGGTCCGTGCGGAGGTTGGCGTTGGAGGAGAGGAACTGCGAGATCAGGTAGCCGTTGGCGCCGTGCAGTTCCACGCCGTCGAATCCGGCGTCGACGGCGTACCGGGCCGCCTCGGCGTACGACCGGGCGTGCGCGGGCACTTCGGCGGTGTCCAAGGCGCGGGGCGTCGGCGCGGGCCGGGGTCCCGTCGGGGTGAACACCTCGCCGACGGCGGGGACCGCCGAGGGACCGACCGGCCGCGTTCCGGTCGTGTCGGGGTGCGAGACCCGGCCACTGTGCATGATCTGGGCGAAGATCCGGCCGCCGTTGGCGTGTACGGCGGCGGTCACGGGACGCCACGAGGCGACGTGCGCCTCGCTGTGCAGCCCTGGCGTACCCGGATTCGACTGCCCGACCACACTCGGCTGCACCCCTTCGGTCACGATCAGCCCGGCCGTCGCCCGCTGGGCGTAGTACGTCGCCATCGACGGCGTGGCCAGTCCACCGGCGGCGGCCCGGCCCCGCGTCATCGGGGCCATCACCACCCGGTTGGGCAGCGTCGTCTCGCCGAGCCGATAGCTGTCGAAAAGGGTCGTCACGTCAGGACTCCATCGCGATCCGCCGTGCCCGGCTCTCGGGCACGGCAGTTACGCTAAAACCTCACATCGATGTCAGAGGCAAGGCCTGTGCCGCAGGTCACAGAGGGGGCGGTATGCGCATCGGGGAACTCGCGTCGCGCACGGGAGTCAGCGTCAGATCCCTGCGTTACTACGAGGACCAGGGGCTGCTCACCAGTTCCCGCAGTGCCAGTGGGCAGCGGCACTACCGGGAGGAGGAGGTCGAGCGGGTGGCGTTCATCCAGCGGTTGTACGCCGCGGGTCTGTCCAGCCGCACCATCGCCGACCTGCTGCCGTGCGTGGACGCGCCCAGCGAGGAGAACTCCGATGCCGCGCTGGAGCGGATGGCACGGGAACGGGACCGGCTCTCCGAGCACATCACCGACCTCGTACGTACCCGGGACACACTCGACATGCTGATGAGCGTGGCCCGAAAGCACCGGGAGGGCCTGCGGCCCGCAGTGGCCGAGTGACCGAGCAGGGGGGGGGCGAAGCCCCGCCCTCGGCTGATGCCGACGGTCTTCGGGGCCGCCCCGGCCGTCGATGTCGCCCCCCTCTGCCGGTGCGCGTGCATGCCGAACTTCGCCACGCGGGCGGCCTGCTCATGGTGCCCGTGGACGGTGCAGCCGAGCAGGCCCCGAAGGCGGTGTCCGATGACGCGGCCGCCGTCAGCTGCCGCCGGCCAGCTGCTGGTCGGCCGCTGCCGGTAGGCCGGCGGCCGGCGTCCAGCGGATCTGCGTGCTGGCCAGCGTGACCACGAGCGCCGCCGCCGCGACGACCGCCAGCCCCCACACCAGACTGCTCGAGTTCGCCACGAACCCGATGAGCGGCGGCCCGGCCAGCAGGCCCGTCGTGCCTGTCGCGGCGACCAGGGCCAGCGCCTCCGAGCCCTGTTTCGCCGCGGCCACATAGACGCACGGGGTCACGGCCGCACAGCCCAGCCCGACGCAGGCGAACCCGATGAGGGCCGCCGTCACGCCCCCGCTCACCAGCGCGAAGGCCAGCCCGGCGGCGGCCAGCGCGCTGCCCGACAGGACGACCCGCCCGTCGCCCCAGCGGGTGCGCCAGCCGTCGGCGAAGAGGCGGGCCACCACCATCATGCCCGACACCACGGCGATGCCCGCCGGCGCCAACTCCGCGGAGGCGTTGGCGACTTCCCTGAGGTAGAGGGCGGACCAGTCGTTCATGGCGCCCTCGGTCACGGTGCCGAACGCCATGGCGCAGCACATCCAGAGCGTCATGCGGGACGGCAGGCTCCAGCCGCCGCTCTTCCTCTCCTTGGCGGGCTTCTCGCCGGCGGCGGAGGCGGAGGCGGAGGCGTCGGAGTCGGAGGCGGCGGCGGAAGCGGACGCGGCGGACGCGTCTTCGTCGAGCAGGCCGGGGCGCGCCACGGCGGCCAGCAGCACGAGCAGCACGGCGGCCACACCGAAGTGCACCGCCACCGACGAGGTCACCGCGTTCATACCGGAGGCGAGGAGGGCCGCGAGCAGGGAGCCGGCGCTGAACGTCGCGTGCAGTCTGGCCATGGCGTTGCGCTCGTACCGGGTCTCCAGGGCCGCTCCCTGCGCGTTCATGGCCACGTTCAGGCAGCCCACGAACACCCCGTCGGCCACCATCACCAGCAGGGCGACGGGATAGTCCGGCGCCGCGGCCAGGGCGACGAGCAGCACGGTCAGACACAGGGCTGACAGCAGCGCCAGCCGCGCCGAACCCAGCCTCCTCGTGAGCACCGGCACCAGCGGGAACGACGCCACGGCACCGATGCCCGCGGCCATCAGCAGCACCCCCACCTCGGCCGCGGTCAGACCGAGGTCCGCCTTGAGGGCGGGAATCCGCGAGGCCCAGGTCGCGTACTGGAATCCGAGCGAACAGAACAGCGCGGCGATGGCCAACTGGGCGCGGTGGAAGGGATCATGGACACGGAACACGCACATCAACTCGCTTGGTCGACTCGGCCGTCGCCTCGGGCATGGAGACGGGACATGTAGACGGCGTTCGCGCCGTAACCGCCCGGGGAGATCCCCGGGTACGGGGTGAATCCGTGCGCCGACCAGAACGGCTCGCTGTGGCCGACGGCGATCAGCGAGATCCGCTCGAACCCGCGCGAACGGGCGGTCAGGGTCAGGTGGTCCAGGAGTCGCCGGCCCAGTCCCCTGCCGCGCAGACGCTCCGTGACCACGATGTCGTGCAGGTGCAGATTGCGCGGGGAGCGCGCGAGGAGCGCGGGCGCCTCCGTCCGTGCGAGGTCGGGATATCCGAAGGACGGATACGGCAGTGCCAGCAGGTATCCGGCCGGCCGTGAGCCGACGTCCAGGACGAAACAGGTGTCCGGCGAGGCGTCCGCCCGGGACCGCAGCGCCGCGCGCCCCTCCGACAGGCCGAGTGCCGTGTAGGCGCCCGACTCCAGGGCGACGATGGTGTCCCAGTCGGCGTCGGTGATGTGCCGTATGTGCACGTCGTCGCCGCTCATGGCCGTCCCCCGCCCGTGCAGACGTAGGGGAGCGGGTCGAAGCCGTTGAACCCCTGGGTCGTGTAGCTGATCGCGTAGGCGCCGCTGGACAGCACCCAGACCGGATCGCCCGACGACAGATCCGCGGGGACCTGCACGAGACCGTGCTCATGGGGGTAGGCGTCATCGCTGTCGCAGGTGGGACCCGCGACGACGGCCGGGACGGACTCGGCGTCACGATGCGTGGGGAAGACGAGCCGGTACTGCAACGCGTCCATCTCGTACAGGCCGTTGAACTTGCCGCAGCTCAGGTAGAGCCAGTACTGGGGCTCGCCGTCGGGGCGCCGCCGCTTCGACAGCCTGGCCACATGGGCCCGGATGACCCCGTGGTCGGCGACGAGGTGGCGGCCCGGCTCCATGACGAACGCGAGGTGTTCGCCGTGGACTTCCCTGAGGTGGCGCATGCCCTCGCGGATCACCGCGAAGATCTTGTCCATCGGCGGGTCCAGCGGCGTGCCGTACCGGTCGAGGTATCCGAGGGCCGGCAGACCGCCGCCGAGGTTGACATGGTCCAGCAGGATCCCGCGCCGGCCCAGGGCGCTCAGGACGTCCGCGAGGCTCTCGACGGCACTGTGCCAGGCGTCGGCCGTCATCTGCTGGGAGCCGACGTGCACGGACAGCCCGGAGGGGGTCAGCCCCTTCTCCCGCGCCGCCGTGAGGATCCGCACCGCGTCCGCGGGCGCGCAGCCGAACTTGTCGCTGAGCCCCCACAGCGCCCCCTCGCCGCCGGTCGCGAGCCTGACGAACACCCGGGCTCCCGGAGCGTGGACCGCGATCGCCGCCATGTCCTCCAGGCTGTCGGTGGCGAAGTCCCGGACCCCGAGCCGGTGGGCGTCGGCGATGTCCCGGTCCGACTTGACGGTGTTGCCGTAGTGCATCCGGTCGACCGGCACGCCCACCCGCAGCGCCTGCTCCAGTTCGCGGGGGCTCGCCGCGTCGACTCCGGCGCCCTTCCCCGCGAGGCACCCGAGCACCTCGTCCACCGGGCAGGCCTTCATGGCGAAACGGATGTCGACGCCGGGCAGTTCACGCCGCAGCCGGTCGTAGCCGTCCTCGATTCCGGTCAGGTCGAAGACGATCCGGTCCTCGGTGGCGCCTTCCAGTACGGTGATCATGGGTGATCTCACCGCTGCTGCCCGGGCGTCGCAGGTACGGAGGTGAGCCTGGCCGCACGCACCAGCGGCTCCCACGCCTCCGTCAGCAGGGCGAAGTCCTCGATGTCGCCGCGGGCTTCGTCGAGGAGCCGTTCGCGACGCTGCCACAGGAGGTCGGCGAACTCGGCGTACCTGCCGCCCAGTTTGCGGTAGGCCGAGTCGAGGACGTCCAGCCTCCGGACGTTCTCGCCCGGGTCGAGCCGGGCGCTCTCCCGCGCCAGCCGGGCCACGGCGGACGCGCGCACCTGCCCCTGGTCGTCGAGCAGTTGCCCGCCCGCGCCGGCCATCTCGTCGTAGACGTAGTTGAAGTAGAGCATGGACAGCAGGAACTTGACGAAGCGCAGCTGGTACGCGATCAGGCCGGAGTCGGTCCTGCGTTCACCGGTGTAGAAGTTGACGATGTTCCGGTTGTGCAGGACGCCCGGCAGTGCGGCGTCGTGGACCAGGTGGATCAGGAAGTAGTCGCTGCCGATCGTGTCGGTCGCGGGCGGCAACGGCACGCGCTCGTGTACTCCGTGGAAGCTGATGTTGCACATGTCCACACGCATGGGATCGACCAGGGCCAGCGTGGAGTGATCCGTGGTGAACGCGTCCGAGCCCGCGCCTCGGAACGACTCGTCGACGAGCTGTCTCCGCTGCTCGTCGGACCAGTGGGCGGGCGCCCACAGACCGACCACGTCGTGGTAGACGGCGGGGTCGATCCGGAGTATCTCGCCGATGTCCACGGACAGTTCGCCCACGAACGAGCTGCCCACCATCGCGACCCGCTTGCTCATGTGGTCGGAGGCCAGTGCGTTCTCGGTGACTTCGGCCGCGGCGTCGGCCGCGCGCCTGCCGAGCGACAGGAGTTCGTGATGGACGGGGAAAACGTTGTCTCCGTTCACCGTCTGGTAGCGGCTGTCGGAGTCCCTGCGGTGGACGGACTCGCATCCGAGCGCCGCGGCGATGAGGAACGCGCGGTTGGTGCAGGCTCCGTAGGAGACGCCGGCCGGGAGCATCAGGTCCAGCAGCAGATCGGGCTTCATGACCGCGGCCCGGTCGATCACCCGCCGGAGAAAGTCCCGCTGCCGGTCCTCGTCGAGATGGTGGACGACGATCCGCGGATCCTCCGGGATGCGGCGCACGGCCTCGGCGTGTTCCGCACGGACCGGTGCCGCGCAGGAGTCCAGGATCAGCAGGTGCACCTCGGTGCCGAAGTGCTCGGCCGCGTAGGCCGCTTCCTCGGCGACGGCGGCGATCGTCGCGGAGCACGGTCGGTTGGTGGGCAGGGTCAGACAGATTCGGCGCATGTCTCTTCTCCGGCCGGTATCTCTCCCGCGACCGAGTCGACCGAGTCGACCGGCTCATAGGGGTCCGCCCCGCTCCAGGACGTGCGGCCCAGCAGCTTCGACCCCAGGTCGGTGAGGTCGGCCCTGCCGTACCGCAAGGACTCGTGGCGGGTGGCGTCGCCGAGGAGCGTTCCGTTCCAGTCCGGCGTACCGAGCGTGTGCCATGACTCGACCCGGGAGCGCCTGAGCGTCTCGTGGGACTCCAGCGCCGGCATCATCGAGAGGTACTGGGCCGCACGCACCGCCCCGTCGGAGGTGTTGGGCGCCACGCCGTGCGCCAGCAGGCCGTTGAAGATCAGCAGATCGCCGGCCCCGAGTTCCGGCCGGACCACGGGGAACTCCGTACGGTCGATCCTGGGCCGGATCGGGTCGCGGTCGTCGGGCTGGAACGCCTTCCACTGGTCGAACCGCTTGAACAGTTCGGGGCAGCACTGGAATCCGCCGAGTTCCGGCCGGGTGTCGGTGAGGGCGATGATCCCCTGGACCCGCTGCGGCAGCACCCCGAGGGTGGTGTCGACATCCCAGTGGAGCTCGATGTCGAACCCCTCCTGCGTGCTCGGGATCAGCGCCCGGTCGCGGTTCCTGATGTTCGGCGGGTTCAGGTTGAGCCGGTCGAGCGTGACCCACAGCTCTTCGACGTCCCACACGTCCACGAACGCGTCGTAGACGCGCTGCGCCTGGCGGCTGTCCCACAGGAGCTGGTGGTGGTAGGCCTCGACGAAGCCGTAGATGTGCAGTTCCCGGTCCAGGTCCGAGCGGTAGGCGCGGTCCTCGTACCAGGTCTCCGGACGATCGGGGTCGAGACCCTGGAACTCCCAGGCGAAGTCCAGCAGCCTACGGGCCGACGAGGCGGGGATCGCCTCCTTCACCACGACGTATCCGTAGGTCTGCCAGAAGGCGAAGTCCTCCTCGGAGAGGACTCGGAGGGGGCGGGTCTTCTGCAGGTCCCGCAGGGGTGTCTGGGCGAGATAGGTCTCGCCGTCCGGACTGAAGTAGGGGAGGTTCGACGGGGCTCGATGGAGATAACGGTCAGTCGTGGGCATGCGGTGCTCCAGACCTCGATCTCAGGTGGCGGCGACCCCGACCGGGTCACCAGATGCGCGGAGGGAGGGCGGTGGTCGTTCCCGCAGGATCACTGCACCACGTGACACACCAGCCCCGGTGCGAACTCGCGCAGCCCTAACTTGGACTAGACCAACTCGTCATGTCAAACATGGCAGTTGAGGGCGTGTTTTCGTCAAGAAGGCGGAAATCGAACCCACTTGACACGGGTGGTTAGCCTGAGCGGAGACTCATTGGTCTGTACCAACAGAAGGGCACGCTCGATGGTCTCCAGCACACACGGCAAGGACTTGCGACGACTTGCGCTCTCCGTCCTGCAGCCGGGGTTCGTGGGCACCGACGCGCCGGACTGGGTGCTGCGCGACATCGGTGACGGGCTGGCCTCGGTCGTGCTCTTCGCCCGGAACATCGTCTCGATCGACCAGGTCGCCCGGCTGACCGGTCGACTACGCGCGGAGAACCCCGAGCTGGTCATCGCGATCGACGAGGAAGCCGGCGACGTCACCCGGATCGAGTCCGCGACCGGCTCCACCCGGCCCGGCAACTTCGCCCTCGGCACCGTCGACGACACCGACCTCACCGAGGCCGTCGCCGCCGACCTGGGCCGTCAGCTGCGCGCCGCCGGCATCAGCCTCGACTACGCGCCCAGCGCCGACGTCAACTCCAACCCCGACAACCCGATCATCGGCGTCAGGTCCTTCGGCGTCGACCCGAAGGTCGTGTCCCGGCACACCGGCGCATGGATCCGGGGGCTCCAGTCGGCCGGGGTCGCCGCCTGCGCCAAGCACTTCCCCGGCCACGGCGACGTAGCCGTCGACTCCCACCACGGCCTGCCCACCTACGGTGCCGACCGCGAACAGATCGCCGCCCAGGCCCTGCCGCCGTTCCGCGCCGCCCTGGAGGCCGGCGTGCGCGCGGTGATGACCGGTCACCTGCTGGTCCCCGCCTACGACACCGACCTGCCGGCCACGCTCAGCCGGCGCATCCTGGACGGACTGCTCCGTCAGGAGCTCGGGTTCGACGGCATGGTCGTCACCGACGCCATCGAGATGGGAGCCGTCGCCGACCGCTACGGCATCGGCGGGGCCACGGTGCGAGCCGTCGCCGCCGGTGCCGACGCCGTCTGCGTCGGCGGCGAGAACGCCGAGGAGGCCACCGTCGGCCTGCTCGCCGACGCCCTGGTCGACGCCGTCGCCTCCGGGGACCTCACCGAGGCGCGGCTCGCCGAGGCGAGCGGTCGCGTGCGGGAGTTCGCGGCCTGGTCGGCGGGCCTGAGCCCGGTCGGCCCCGCCGACACGAACGGCAGCCGCATCGGCTTCGCGGCCGCCCGCCGGGCCATCCGGCTGACCGGCGCCGTGCAGGACACGGTCCCCCTGTCCGCCGCACCGCACGTGGTGGAGCTGGTGCCCACCACCAACCTGGCCATCGGAAAGGAGACCCCCTGGGGCGTGGCCGCCCCGCTGGTCGAGCGGCTGCCCGGAACGACGTCCGTCCGGGTGCGCCACGAGGACCTGCGGTCACATGCCGCCACCCTGGAGACGCATGCCCTGACACCCGCCGCGGGACGCCCCCTGGTCGTGGTCGTCAGGGACGCCTCCCGGCACGGGTGGATGGCGCGCGCCCTCGCCGAGATCGTCGCCGCTCGTCCCGACGCGATCGTCGTGGAGATGGGCCTGCCGGGCGCCCCTGTCCCCGCGGCCGCCCAGATCTTCACCCACGGTGCCACCGCCGCCTCCGGAGTGGCCGCCGCGGAAGTCCTGGCCGGGGTCCGCTAACGCCCGGGGCGATCCAACGTCCTTACCCGCACGCGACGTTGACGCACCCGCGGCTCTTTCCTACCTTCTGGGAGCGCTCTCACATCCATCGCCAGAGCAGGCAGGTCCCATGAACCCCCTACAGAGGCCAAGAAGTCGCCGCCTTCACCGAGTCGCGGCCGCACTCGCCCCGGCGCTGCTCGCCGTCCTCGTCCCCCTCGCACCCCCGGCGTCCGCCGCCGGCACCATCTGCAACACGTACTGCGACAGCCGTGACCCCGCCCTCTCCCCGGGCGACCGCACACCGGTCACGGCGAGCATCTACGCACGGTCCGTCGTCCTGCACTTCGACGACGCCGACGCCATGGGCTGGGCGTCCATCGACAACGGCAACCCGGGCGACGAGGTGTGGCTCGACCGCTCCTTCGACGGCGGCCGCACCTGGAGCTCGGGCAGCAAGCTCGGGGACACCAGCGTGCCCGCCGGCCAGCGGGGCTGGCGCACGCTCATGTACAACGTCGACGACTGGAACAACCTCGGCGTCGGCGCCCTGCGCGCCTGCGGCAAGGCCGGGGACCGCGCCGAGATCGCGTGCACCCCCTGGGCCCGCACCACCTGGAACGCGGGCGAGCCGCGCACCGCGGCGGCCACCGGCCTGATGACCTTCTACGACTACGGAACCGGCCTGTTCGACACCACCGGCTGGTGGAACTCCGCGAACGCCCTGACCGCGGTCATCGACAACATCCGCGTGACGGGCATGGGCAGTTACCGGTATGCCGTCGCCCGCACCTACGACCTGAACATCAACGCGCAGGGCGGGCAGTTCCGCAACGACTACATCGACGACACCGGCTGGTGGGGCCTCGCCTGGGTGGCCGCGTACGACCTGACCGGCGACAGCCGCTATCTGAACACGGCCCGCGCGGACGCCGACCACATGGCCGCCTACTGGGACGGCACCTGCGGCGGCGGAGTGTGGTGGAGCACGGCGAAGACCTACAAGAACGCGATCGCCAACTCCCTGTACATCCAGCTCAACGCCGCCCTGCACAACCGCGTCCCGGGCGACACGACGTACCTCGGCCGGGCCCGGGCCGGCTGGAGCTGGTTCCAGGGCAGCGGCATGATCAACGGCTCGCACCTGGTCAACGATGGCATCGACCTGTCCACCTGCGGCAACAACGGCCAGGCCGTCTGGTCGTACAACCAGGGCGTCCTCCTCGGTGCCCTGGCCGAGCTGTACCGGGCCACGGGCGACGGCGGACTGCTCACCAGCGCACGGCAGATCGCCGCCGCCGCCACCACGACCTCTCTGCTGCACACTTCGGACGGCATCCTGCGCGATCCGTGCGAGAGCGGCGACTGCGGAGGCGACGGCCCGTCCTTCAAGGGCGCCCATGTGCGCGGCCTCGCCAAGCTCAACTCCGTGCTCCCGGACCACCCGTACACCGCCTACCTCGAACGCCAGGCGGACCGCGCCCACGGGAGTGACCGCAACGCCCTCGACCAGTACGGGCTGCGCTGGTACGGCCCGCTCGACCAGGTGGACGCCGCCCGTCAGCAGAGCGCCCTCGACCTGCTCGACGCCGCGTCATGACCGGCCGACAACGTTATCCGGATCCGGTCGGCACGCCCTGGACCACCTGACCGACCCGCCCGGGCAGCGGCGGCCACGTCTTGTCTGCACGTGGCCACCGCCTGCCCGGCGACCGGCCGGGTCGTCCTGCCGCTGGCCTCCACGACGTCTTCGGCGCAAGCGACCCTGGGATATCGGCCAGTCCGCACCCACCACCGACAGCGGCCGGACCGTGCGTGTTCGCAGGTCAGAGCCGTCGTGCCGGTTCGGTCGAACAGGGCGACGGGACTCGTTCCGGAAGACGCCTGCGCGAGCGGGGTCAGTCGTGCGACCGTCGACTCGGAGGTTCGCCGTGAGCAACGGGGCGGCCTCTCCCGTATGGGAGGGCGGTCCGGGCTGTCCGTGCGCGCGTGAGGAGGATGCCTTTGAAGGCGTTCCGTGGTCCGAAGGTCTGGTTGTGGCGCTGGCGGCGCAACCCGCTGAAGCGTCGCGCCGACACACTGGAGGCCTGGGTGCTGCTCGGCGCCTGGCTGTTCACCCTGCTGGCCGGGGTGCTCGGCGGGCTCGCGGCGGCCCGGGCGGTCGAGGACGGCCTGGCCCGCGAGCGTGCCGAATGGCACCCGGTCGTGGCCCATGTCATGGACAAGGCCCCAGGAGGGTCCGGTCCGAAGTCCGAGTCCTCCGGCAGCGAACGGGTCTGGGCGAGGGTGGGCTGGACCGTCGCCGACGGCTCCGCGCACACCGGCCAGGCCCGGGTCGCGGCCGGCAGCAAGGTCGGCACTCCGGTCACCGTCTGGACGGACCCTCAGGGGCATCTCGTCACCCGTCCCCCGACCGCGTCCGAGGCTCATCTCCGCTCCGCGCTGATCGGCGGTCTGGTCGGGCTGAGCACCGCCGCCGTCCCCTTCATCGCCGGGCTCGTGGTACGCGGCCGGCTGGAGCGGCGGCGGATGGACCGCTGGGACGCGGAGTGGTCGCGGCTCGGGCCGCAGTGGGGCCGGACGACCGGCTAGGCCCTCGCCCGCCCCCTGGGGGTTCCCGACGTCACTGACTCGCCAGCGCCCTCCGGCAGTTGGCGAGCAGCCGCTCGTCCTGGGCGATGTCGTGGCTGCCGTACCCGCCCGGCCGTGCCGTGTGCCGTCGGGCGGTGGCGAGTTCGGCCGTCAGCAGGTCGCGCAGCGGCGCGCCCGCCGGGCCCATCGCGGCCAGGCACTCGGCGATCGCGCCGCGGGCGTACGGATTCTCCGACCAGGCGGCCCGCAGCACCGGCAGCACGGGATCCGGATCCCCGTCGATCCGCCACCACGCCCGCGCCGCCGCGGTCCGTTCCCACACCCGGCCGGATCCGGCCAGGGCGCACAGCCCGGGCAGTGCGTCCCGGGCGGTGGCCCCGAGCCGCCCCAGCTGCTCGGCCGCCGTCCGGGCACTGCGGCTGCGGCCGTGCGTCAACTCCCGCAGCAGTGTGGGGAGTACGGCATCCGCGTCGCCCTCCGCCGACCACAGGGCCCCCGCCGCCAGGGCCGCGTGCCGGGTGTCGAGGAGCCCGCGCAGGACCGGCGCCGCCGCCCGGGCCGCCGTACCCAGGGCGTCGAGCGCCCGCACCGCCTGCCCGACGAGGGCCTCCCGCGCCCCGAGCCCGTCCGGTGCACCGCGCAGCAGCCGTAGCACCTCCGGTACCGCCGCCGGGTCCTTCAGGGCGGTGAGCGCCGCCAGCAGCGGAGCGGCCAGCTCGGCGGCCTCGGGGGAGTCCAGCGGGACCTGGCCGAGCCGGTGCCGCAGCGCGGGGGCGAGCGGAGCCGCCGCCGGGGCCAGATGGACCACCTCGAAGCCCAGGCCGGCGGGCACCACCGGGCCCGCCAGCAACTGCCCCAGGACCGGGACCGCGCGCCGGTCACCGCTTCTGGCCAGCGCCTTGAGCGGGCCGCCCAGCGAGGGTCTGCCGCGCTCCCAGGTGTGCACCCACAGGTCGGGCCGCGCGGTCACCAGCGCGTGCAGCTCGTCGGCGGCGGGTGCGGCCAGCCCGAACAGCTCCGCGAGTACCGAGACGGCCGCGTCGCGCAACTGGTCCTCCAGCCGCTCCAGTTGGGCGCCGATCAGCGAGACGGGCACGCTGAAGTCCGCCCGCCACTCCCGGAACAGCCCGGCCGACATCCGTACCGCGTTGCACCGGTCCATCGCGTCCGGACTGCGCAACTGGCCCACGAGCAGGGCGATCCGGTCGGCCACCCGGTCGTCCAGCGCCCGGTGGAGGGTGCGCAGCAGATACGAGCCCTCCTCGTCCGACGGCCGCAGCCGCCGTATCCGGCCGACGAGCGTGTCCGGGTCCACCCGGTCGGGACCCGTGGCGCGCCGCTCGGACCGCTCCCGGAGCAACCGGACCGCCGTCGGCACCAGATCGGCGGGCAGCCGCTCCGGCGCGCCGAGGGCCAGCTGGCCGAGCGCGGCGAGCCGCATCCCCGGGGAATACGGCGGCCCGCTCTGCGCGGCCAGCAGCTCCACCGCCCCGGCCGCGTCGGCGGGATGGCGCCGTACGAACAGGCCGAGGGCCGCGGCCAGGGTCGGCAGCACCTGCTCGTCGCGCTCCACCGTGATCCGCCGGCGCAGCAGCTCCAGCACCCGCGCGGGTTCGTCGAGGAAGCGCACCAGCGCCCCCGTGGCCGCCCGCCGCACCCCGGGACACGGGTCGTCGGCCAGCGACACGAAGGCCTCGGCGCCCGCGCGCACCGCGGCCTGGGCCGGCGGACCGGCGCTCTCCGCCCCGATGCTGACCAGCAGTTCGACTATGGCGCCCCGGTCCGGCACCTCCGCGCGGGAAGCGAGCGCGAAGAGGAACGGGACGCAGGCGAGCGTCGAGTCGTACACGTTTCCCTGGTGGTGCACCGAGCCGTACATCCCGTCGAGCGCGACCTCCCGTTCGGCCGCGTCCGGCGAGGCCAGTCCGCGCAGCAGACCGGGCACGTCCTCGGCGCTGCCGTACGCGTGCCGCAGCGAGGCCCAGTCGACCTCGTCGATCCCCGTGAACACGTTGTCCTCCCCAGGCGAGTACCACCTGTTCAGGAGTCTGCACCACGGCACTGACAACGATGCGGAATCGGACGACGACTGTGTGCGATCCGTCGACGGTCACCGGCCGACGACACCCCGTGGAGGGATCAGTTCCCGCCAGGCAGCGCCCGCTCCAGGATCGCGTCGAGCCCGGCCGTGGCGGGCAGCGTGCCGAACGTGTACCCCCAGTCGCCGCCGAGCCGGGTCGCGCAGAAGGCGTCCGCGACGGCGGTCGGGGCGTACCGGACCAGCAGGGAGGCCTGGAGGGCGAGCGCCATCCGCTCGACCAGCCGGCGGGCACCCACCTGATCGGTTTCCGCCAATTCGGTCTTCAGCCGGGTCACGGTGGCGTCCAGCCGGGCGTCCGCTCCGCGCGCGTGGGCGAGTTCCCCGAACAGGGCGTCGGCGGCGCCGGGTTCACGGGCGAGCGCCCGCAGCACGTCGAGCGCGTTGACGTTGCCGGAGCCCTCCCAGATCGACAGCAGGGGCGCCTCGCGGTAGTGGCGGGGCATGCCGGAGTCCTCGACGTAGCCGTTGCCGCCCAGGCACTCCAGGGCCTCGGCCGTGAAGGCCGGGCCGCGCTTGGTGACCCAGTACTTGCCGACGGCGGTCGCGATCCGCCGGAAGGCCCGCTCCTGTTCGTCCCCGCGCACCGCCCGGTCGGCGGCTCCGGCCAGCCGCAGCGTGAGCGTGGTCGCGGCCTCCGACTCCAGCGCCAGATCGGCCAGAACGTTGCGCATCAGCGGCTGGTCGACGAGCCGCGCGCCGAACGCGCTGCGGTGGCGCACATGATGACCGGCCTCCACGAGCGTCTTGCGCATCAGGGTCGCCGAGTTCATCACACAGTCCAGCCGGGTGCAGTTGACCATCTCGATGATGGTCTTCACGCCCCGCCCCTCGGCCCCGACGAGCCAGGCCACCGTCCCGTCGAACTCGGGCTCGGAGGACGCGTTCGACCGGTTGCCGAGCTTGTCCTTGAGCCGCTGGATGCGGAACGTGTTACGGCTGCCGTCCGGCAGCACGCGCGGCACGAGGAAGCACGAAAGACCGCCCGGCGCCTGCGCCAGCACCAGGAAGACGTCGCACATCGGGGCCGACGTGAACCACTTGTGCCCGCGCAGGGTGTAGACGCCCGGCTCGGCGGTGGGCGTGGCCGCCGTGGTGTTGGTCCGTACGTCGGAGCCGCCCTGCTTCTCGGTCATCCCCATCCCGGCGAGCAGACCCGGCTTCTCGGTCGGCACCCGCAGCTCCGGGTCGTACTCCCGGCTGGTCAGCAGCGGTTCGTACACCTTGGCCAGCTCCGGTGTGGCGCGCAGCGCGGGGACGGCCGCATAGGTCATCGAGGTGGGGCAGCCGTGGCCGGACTCGGTGTGTCCCCACACCAGCCCGCCGGCCGTCCGCGCCACATGGGCGCCGGGCCGGTCGTCCGCCCAGGCCGCCCCCGCCAGCCCCTCGGCCACCGCCGTCCGCATCAGGTGGTGCCAGCTGGGGTGGAAGTCGACCTCGTCGACCCGGTTGCCGTACCGGTCGTGGGTGCGCAGCTCCGGCTCGTGCCGGTTGGCCAGCTCGCCCCACTCCTGCGCCTGCGCGCTGCCGGCCCGCGCCCCGAGCCGCCGGATCCCCTGCTCGGCCCACTCGGCGCCCTCCCGGCGCAGTCCTTCAAGGAGGGCCGGGTCGTCGGAGGCGTCGTACGGGGCGAGCGGCGGCGGCTGATTGGTGACGTCGTGAGTGGCGTACTGCGGCTGCGGAAGCGCGGCGGTCGAGTCCATGCCTCCATGTTGCACTCTCGCTACGGCTGTAGCAATGATGCAACATCAAGCCGCACGTACAGTACGTGACCATGCGCATGAACGCGTCCGCCGAGCCCGCCGGCGTCGACCTGCGGCCGCTGTCCGCCCGGTCGGTCGTGCTGAGCCTGCTGCTGGGCACGCATCCGCCGCGGCTGCCGGTGAAGGACCTGATCCGCCTCGTGGAGCCGTTCGGGGTCGGCGGCTCCGCGCTCCGGGCCGCGCTCAGCCGGATGACGGCGGCCGGCGACCTGCGCCGCACCGACGACGCCGTCTACGGCCTCAGCGACCGGCTCCTGGCCCGCCAGCGCCGCCAGGACGAGGCGGTACGGCCCCGCACGCGCGCGTGGCACGGCGACTGGGAGATGCTGATCATCACCACCACGGGCCGCGGCCCCGCCCAACGCGCCGACCTGCGCACCCGCCTGACCTCCCTCCGCCTGGCCGAACTCCGCGAGGGCGTCTGGCTGCGCCCGGCGAACCTCGTCAGACCCCTCCCCGACGACGTGCTGGAGATCGCCGAGCCCTGCACGGCCCGCCCGTCCCGCCCCGCCCCCGAACTGGCCGCCCACCTCTGGCCGTTGACCACCTGGGCGGCCACCGCCCGCACCCTGCTGACCCACGCGGCCGACTCCCCCCGCCCACCCGACCGCTTCACGCTCTTCGCGGCGGCCGTACGCCACCTGCTGGCCGACCCTGTGCTGCCCCCGGAACTCCTGCCCGCCGACTGGCCGGGCGACGAACTGCGCACCGCCTACGCGGCCTACCGGACGGAACTGGGGGAGTCCATGGGGCACCTGGACGGCTGACGTCACCGGAGTGCGGCTTTCGGGAGGAGGACGTCACCGACGAGCGTCACCGCACAGGGGACAGGTCTGCGGAGCTTCGTCCGGCAGCGCGCGCGGTGTATCGGGCCGCTCCGCTGCGCGGAACCGACCCGTCTGCGTATACCCCGGGGCTCACCCCGTCTTCTGCCGGGCGGCGGCCTGCTCCATGGCGTTGTCCAGGTGGGTGATGACGGCCGGGACATCGGAGCTCTCGGTGCGCCGGATCAGCTCCAGGGCCGGCCGGACGAGGCCGCCCGGCCGTGCGATCAGCCGGGCGAGCACGGCGGCCCGGACGTCGAGCCGTTCGATGGTGGCCTCGCGCTCGGCTTCGCTCTGGCCGGCCAGCAGGACGGCGTTGTACCAGGCCTCCTCGCGGGACTGACGGACGCTGAAGTCGAGGATCCGCTCGTCGGTGCGGCCGCCGACCCGGTCCAGCAGTGACATGAACGGCGACAGGGTGTCGACCGAGTCCTGCACCCCCAGCACCACCCGCGCAAGGATGTCGTTGATCAGCAGAAAGTCGTGCCGCAGCTCCTGGATGGCCGCACCCGGGCCGGTCCGCGCGGCGGCGACGGCCAGGTCGAGGTTGATGTGCGCGTTCACGCCGAGTACCAGGTGCTGGACGATGATGGTGTCGGCGTCGTCGAGCAGCCCGAACGTCTCGCGCCAGCAGCGCGGCCCGCTCCGGTCACGGCGCCAGGCGTCGTACGCCTCGAAGTAGCGGTTGCCGAAGTGGGTGTCGAAACGGTCCATGCGGGGGCCGTCGTCGAACAGCCCGCCGTGGATGGCCGTCCGGATCTCGACGGTCACCTGCCGGTACAGCGCCGCGAAGTACCCGACCCGGTCACCGGCGCCGGCGGCCTCCCGCACGATCCCGGCAAGTCCGTCCACGACGTCGTCGATGTTCTCTGCCGCCATCCCCAACTCCCTCTCCCGGTTGCCTCGTTCGGACACCGGCTGTCGTCCGCGGCGCCGACCACAGCCCTTGTCCTACCACCGCACACCGGGGAAGGTCCCCGTCCTGGAGGAAACGCGAACCCTTCGCGGTGGGGCCGTCCCCGCCCGGCGACGGCCCCACCGCTCGGGCTCACTTGTAGGTGATGTCCGAACTCGCGTACTTGCAGTACGTCCCGTCCGGCCCGCTTCCGTTCGTGGGAGGCTCCGCGCCCGTGTTGTTGCCGATGTACTTCTGGCACGGCACGATCTTCTTGCTGCTGTCCCCGACGATCGTGATGTTCTTCAGCGTCGCGCTGTCGCCGTAGTTGGTGTTGATCCCGACGAGCGCGCTGCCCTTGTAGGTCGCCTCGATGGTGTTGAGGTTGATCGTGCGCTTGTACTGCGTGGAGCAGTTGCCGCACGAGCGGACCAGCTTGCCGAAGTTCTGCACGGCGAAGCCCGACACGTTGAGCGTCCCGGCGCCGTTGAACTGGAAGACCTTGTCGCTGGCTTCCTTCGCGCCGCCGCCGGAGACGGTGTAGACGTTGGACGAGGAGGAGCCGCGGAAGGTCGCCGCGTCCTCGCCGACGTCCTCCCACCACACGTTCTGCAGCGTGCAACCGCCCTCGCAGTGGATGCCGTCCGCGGCGGGCGCGCCGATGATGACGTTCTTCAGGACCGTGCCGGCCGCCAGGTCGAGGATCGGGTCCTGGTCCTCGTTCTGGCCACCGCTGCCCAGGTCGCCGCTGCCGTACAGGCGCAGCATCCCGTAGTCCTTCGTGCCCGACAGCTTGATGGTCGCGGTAACGGCCTGGCTGCCGCTCGCGGTCGGCCAGGTGGCCGCGTTCGCCTGGGTTCCGTCAGTCATGACCATGCCAAGCGAGAGTCCGAAGGCGGCCAGCCCGCCCGCCAGTGCCCGCGCACTGGTTCGTGCTCGTGAAGTCATGTCCCGTATGCCTTCTGTCGAGTGGGGGGTCTTTCTGGGGGTTCGGCGAATGGACGTATACATGAATCACGTCCATATCGCGGAACGACAAATGCAGACACCTGCCCGAAGGAACCCGTTCGCGGGTTCGGCGGTCACGGTGCTGAACGGAACGTAGGATGCAAGCGCTTTCTAGTCAACGCTTCGCGCGACATCCGTTCCTGTCCGGTCCTCGACTCCAGAAGTCGCGTGGGAGCGCTTCCACGGCGGCCATGTCCATGCCACGATGCCGGGGGATCCCGCACGACGCCGCACCGAGCCGCGATCAGAAAGGGACCGACGTGCCCCCCACCCCCGGCGCGACCCTCGACGCACCACCCGCCGGCGCCTGCCGGGTGACTGTCACCACCGACGCCTGGAACACCGGCCTGACCGCCTCCGTGGCCGTCACCCACACCGGTACGACGACGGTCGACGGCTGGCAGCTTGGTTTCACCCTCCCCACCGGCCGGACCATCACCAACGGCTGTAACGCCACCTGCAGCCCCGCGTCCGGGGCGGTGACGGCGACCAGCGTGTCGTACAACGCCACGATCGCGCCGGGCACGGGCGTGCGCAGCGGCTACCAGGCCACGCACACCGGCAACAGTGCGGCCCCCGCCGCCTGCACGCTCAACGGCACCACCTGCACGGTCAGTTGACGGCGGCGGGATGCCCGTCCCCGCCTCCGCCCGCCCCTCGCCAGGAAGGCCCCCGTGAAGCCGCAGCCCAGCAGAGTGCCGCTCGCCAATCTCCTCAGCACCTGTGTCCTCGCCCTCGCCCTGGTCGTGACCGCCACGGCCGTCACCGCCCTGGTCCGCAGTCCCCGGCAGGTCACCGCGCACACGGGCCGGGGCAGCCACTGGGTGAACACCTGGACCGGTATGCCCCAGCTCACCGAGGCCGGCAACCTGCCACCCGCACCCTTCACGGGGGAGAGGTCGGTGCTGGCCGACACCACCCTGCGCCAGAGCGTGCGCGTCACCACCGGCGGCCATCGCCTGCGGCTGCGCTTCTCCAACGCCTACGGCGACACCCCGCTCCCGCTCACCGCGGTGACCGTGGCCCTTCCGCAGGACGGGCGGGCAGGGGTCAGCGCGATCGTCCCCGGCAGCCTGCACCCGGTGACGTTCTCCGGACGGGCCGCCACAGTCGTCCCGGTCGGCGCCCAGGTGGTCTCCGATCCCGTGGACTTCGAGCTGACTCCGGGCGCCAATGTCACCGTCACCGCATACACCGCGCAGGGCCAGCCCGATCTGAAGCTCACCTCGCACCCGGGGTCGCGCACCACGTCGTACCTCCTGACCGGCGACCACACCGAGGACTCCGACCTCACGGGCGCCACCCGGGTCGACCACTGGTATCTGCTGAGCGACGTCGAGGTGCTGGCCCCGGCCGCGACCCGGGCCGTGGCCGTGCTCGGTGACTCGCTCACCGACGGCCGGGGTTCCACCACCAACGGCAACGACCGCTGGCCCGACCAGTTCTTCGACCGCCTCCGGTCGCGCCCCGCCGGGTCGGACCTGGCCGTCCTGAACCAGGCGGCCGGCGGCAACCGCGTCCTTGACGACGGCCTCGGCCCCAACGTCCTGGCCCGCCTCGACCGGGACGTCCTCTCCCGCAGCGGAGTCTCCTGGCTGATCGTCTTCGAGGGCATCAACGACATCGGTACCGCCGCCGCCACCCCGGAGGCCCAACGGGCCGTCGCCGACGACCTGATCGCCGCCTACCGGCAGATCGTCGTCCGCGCCCACGCCCAGGGCATCCGCGTCTACGGCGCCACCCTGCTGCCCTTCGGCGGCAACGCGTACGACGACGGCGCGGGCGTGCGCGAGACGGCCCGGCGGCATGTCAACGCCTGGATCCGGGGCCACGGCCACTTCGACGCGGTGATCGACTTCGACCGGGTGGTACGGGATCCGGCCGATCCGAGCCGGCTGCGGGCCGACCTCCAGGTGGGGGACTGGCTGCACCTCAACCCGACCGGGTACGGAGTTCTGGCGGGAGCGGTGCCGACGGAGCTGTTCCGCCGTGGCTGACGATTCGCGGACGTCCGGCACCGCTGCCGGGCCGCGCCACCAGGGACCGCCGAGGCCCGACGGCCGGTGCCCTCCTGGCCACGGCGGCCGGTGGTCAGGCCGCGTCCTCACCCCGTGCCGAAGCCGCGGTCCGCGCACTGATCACGGCCCGTCCTCGCTCCGATGCCGAGAAGCGGTCGAGCATCGCGCGCAGTTCTTCGGCGCCGACGTCGGCGCCGAAGGGCTCGGTGCCCGGTTCGAGTCGTACCCCTTCGGCGAGCGGGCCTGCGACGACGGGAGTGAATCCGAACGCGTCGACGAGGCCGGCCACCGTGGCGAGGTCGTCCGGATCGTCGCCGGCGATCGCGATCGCCCTGCGATCCGGTGCTCCCTCGGGCCGAGCCCCGTCCTCCAGGTCGTGGTAGCCCATGTGGTTGAACGCCTTGACCACGCGTGCTTGGGCCAGGTACGCCTGCACGGTCTCGCTCGAAGAGGTGAGCGGGTCGGTGAGGTCCTCGCGGCTGCCGTCGACCTCCCACCAGTAGTTCATCGCGTCGATGACGAGCTTGCCGTGCAGGGCGTCGGCGGGCACGCTGCGGTACTTGCCGAGCGGAAGGGCCAGGATGACGGCATCCGCCCCCGCAGCGGCCTCCGCCGCGGTCACCGGGACCGCGCCGGGGGTGAGGACTTCGACGGTGAGGGCGATTTCGGCGGGATCGCCCGATCCCGCGACGAACACGCGGTAGCCGGCGGCCAGGGCCAGGCGGGCCAGCACGGTGCCGACCTTTCCGGCCCCCAGGATGCCGACGGTGCGGACGGTGGCGGCGGGCATCTCTTCTCCGTTCCTGGTGTCAGTCCGCGAGGAGGTCGCGGACCATCGGGATGACCTTGGTGCCGTACAACTCGACCGCGCGCAGGCGAGCGCTGATCGGCTGCGCGCCCGTGGTGTAGATGAGGTCGAAACGGCCGACACCGAGTGCTTTGATCGCACGGGCCATCTTGCGGGCGACCGTCTCCGGCGACCCTATGTAGAGGGAGCCGCGCTCGATCTCCGCCTCGTACTCCTCCTTGCGGATCGGCGGCCAGCCCCGCAGTGAGCCGATGCGGTCCCGGATGACCTTGTAGTGCCGCCAGTGCGCTTCCTTGGCCTCCTCGTCCGTGTCGGCGATGAAGCCGGGCGAGTGCATGCCGACCGGGTGAGCGGTCGTGCCGAACTGATCGGTGGCGCGCTGGTAGAGGTCGATGTACGGCGTGAAGCGCTCTGGGGCACCGCCGATGATGGCGATCATCAGCGGGAAACCGTAGCGGGCGGTGCGGATGACCGACTGGGGCGAACCTCCGACACCGACCCAGGTGCTCAGGTGCCCGGACTCGGTCTTGGGGAAGACGTCGGCGTCCTTGAGCGATGCCCGCTTGGTGCCGCTCCAGGTGACCGGCTTCTCCTCCAGCAGCTTGGCGAAGAGCTCGATCTTCTCCTCGAACAGCACGTCGTAGTCGGCGAGGTCGTAGCCGAAGAGCGGGAACGACTCGGTGAAGGAGCCGCGGCCCAGGATGACCTCGGCCCGGCCGTTCGAGAGGGCGTCCACGGTCGCGAACCGCTGGAACACCCGGACCGGGTCGTCGGAACTCAGCACGGTCACGCCGGAGGACAGGCGGATGCGGCTGGTGCGGGTCGCGATGCCGGCGAGGACGGTCTCCGGGGTCGAGATCGCGAACTCCGGGCGGTGGTGTTCACCGAGGGCGATGACGTCGACACCGGTCTCCTCCGCGAGCACGGCCTCGTCGAGGACCTGCCGGATGGCGCGGGCGTCGGAGACCGGGTTGCCGGAGTCGTCTTCCGGCACATCGCCGAACGTGTCCAGGCCGAAGACGAGATCAGACATGGGTGGACCCCTTCGTGAGTGGTCGGTTCACCCGCGGGGTGACTTTCACCCCGGGGAATGTAGTTGATATGTCGACCAGAGCGGAGCTGTCGTGCCTGCGGCACGGTGCACGGCATGTCCCACCGGCCGGTGGTCGCGGTCGAGTCCGGCCTCGATCACGGCTCCGTGTGCCGTCTGGGCTGTCTTCATGGCATGATAGTTGATACGACAACCAAAGTGTGCGGGAGGTGCTCCCCATGAGCAATGTGGAAACCCGGCCTGCGGAGTTGCGGTGTGGTGCCCCGGTCGACGGGAACCGGCCGGCCGGAGCGCCCCAGGTTGATGTGCTGTCGGCGCGAGAGGTGCCCCTGGGCGGCCCGCGTGCGCTGCTCGTGCGTCGGACGCTGCCCCAGCGAGCCCGGACGCTGATCGGGGCCTGGTGCTTCGCCGACCACTACGGCCCCGTCGATGTGGCCGCCGCGGGCGGCATGGACGTCGCCCCGCATCCGCACACCGGACTGCAGACGGTGAGCTGGCTGTTCAGCGGCGAGATCGAGCATCGTGACAGCCTCGGCACCCATGCCCTGATCCGTCCCGGAGAGATGAACCTCATGACCGGCGGTCGCGGCATCGCCCACTCGGAGGTCTCCACCCCGGGCACCACCGTCCTCCACGGGGTGCAACTGTGGGTGGCACTGCCCGGGCGGCACCGTGCCGCCGACCGGGACTTCCAGCACTACGTGCCGGAACCCGCGCGAGTCGACGGGGCGGAGATCAGGGTCTTCCTGGGCTCGCTAGCCGGCAGCGCTTCCCCGGTACGAAGCTTCACCCCCCTCCTCGGAGCAGAGGTCGTTCTCGAACCGCGTGCGACGGTCACCCTCACCGTGGCGCCCGACTTCGAGCACGGCCTCCTCGTGGACAGCGGGGACGTCCGCCTGGTCGACACCGTGATCCGGCCGGCCGAACTGGGATACGTCCCCTGTGGTGCGGACACCCTGACGCTGGTGAACGAGTCGGACGGCCCGGCGCGGACGATCCTGCTCGGAGGACCGCCTTTCGAGGAGGAGATCGTCATGTGGTGGAACTTCATCGGCCGGAGCCATGACGACATCGTCCGGGCCCGAGCGGACTGGGAGGCGTCCTCCGACCGCTTCGGGACCGTCGACGGCTACCCCGGACGCCGCCTTCCCGCCCCCGCCTTGCCGAACGCCGTCATCACCCCGCGCGGGAATCCGCCACGCCGCTGAAACCCCGGCGCGGACGGTGAGCGGAATACGGGCGGGCGCGAGCGCCCACGACGGGCATGGCTGACGTATCACCTCCGGAACAGACCGGCCCCCGACCGCTGTTGGCCCGTGCCTCCTGCCACTCCGCCCAACTACGGCGCCCCGAGGACCAGTTGCGCGCCATCGTCGAGCGCGACCCGGCACAACGGGAGACCCGTGGGGCGTCGTCCAGTCACGGCAGTAGGGGGCTTGGCGCTCGTACGGGAGCGGCGGTGGTCGATCAGTGCGATGGGGCCGCCGCTCGCTGGTGACGTGTTCACGGGACCTCCTCGGCCATGCGGCGGGAAGCCCGTGCGATTAAGATGACACATCAACCATATGTAGGGTGTCAGCCACGGGACGAGCTCGTCGCGGCAGGGTTCGATGAAATGTCAACCACGCTTACACTCGGCTCATGGGCGAGAGGGTGCGTTGGTTGACGGCGGACGAGCAGCATGCGTGGCGGAGCTTCCTCCGGCTGAACGACAGGCTGCGGGGCCGGTTGTCGCGCCTGATGTCGACGGAGTCGAATGTGTCGGCCGCGGACTTCGGGGTGCTGGTCGAGCTGACGGACGCACCGGACGGGCGACGGAGGATCCTGGATCTCGCCCGGGCTCTGGAATGGGAGAAGAGCCGGATGTCCCATCACGTCGCCCGCATGGTGAAGCGCGGGCTGGTGGTTCGGGACGAGTGCGCCGAGGATGGCCGCGGCGCCTTCGTGGTGATCACGGAGGAGGGGTGCGAGGCGATCGAGGCGGCCGCACCGCGGCATGTGGAGGCGGTGCGCGAACTGTTCCTCGACCATGTCACGCCGGCGGAGCTGCGGATGCTGGCTCAGCTCTCCGACCGCGTGGTGGAGAAGCTGGACGAGGACCCGACCTGATCGCGGCCCGGGGGGCGACCAGAATCGGATCGTTGACGCATCAAGAAAATGTTCTCCTCTCGGAGGGGGACTGTCGAAATGACTGCAAGGAAGATCACCGCCGGCGGTCCGCGCGGCGGTGAGTGGTCGGCCCGGACCCGGGCGATCTCCTACGCGGCCTTCACCGCCTGCGAGTCCGCACCCGCCTTCGCCGGAAGGTGGTTGAAGAGCAGGTTCAGGACGATCGCCGTCAGGCAGCCCGCGCTGATACCGCTGTTCATCACCGTCTGGAACCAGTCGGGGAACTTCTCGTAGACCGTCGGCACCCCCACCGGCAGTACCCCGACCGCCACCGAGACGGCCACCACGGTCAGGTTGTTGTTGCCGTTGAAGTCGACGGCCGCGAGCGTGCGCAGGCCGCTCGCCGCGACCGTCCCGAACATCACCAGGCCCGCGCCGCCGAGCACCGGAGCCGGTACGGCCGCGACCACCGCGCCCAGCTTGGGCAGCAGGCCGAGCAGGACCAGGATGCCGCCGGCCGCCGCGACCACCCAGCGGCTGCGCACCCGGGTCATCCCGACCAGGCCCACGTTCTGGGCGAACGCCGTGTACGGGAACGTGTTGAAGACACCGCCCAGGACGGTCGAGAGGCCGTCGGCGCGCAGACCGTCGGAGAGGGGGCGCGGCTCGACCTTGCGGCCGGTCATCTCGCCCACCGCGATCAGGTCACCCGTCGTCTCCGTCATGGTGACCAGGGCCACCACCAGCATGGAGACGATCGCGGACGCCTTGAACGTCGGCGTCCCGAAGTGGAACGGCGTGCTGATGCCCAGCCAGTCCGCGTCGCCGACCCCGCTGAAGTCCGTGAACCCGAAGGGCACCGCCACGGCCAGGCCCACCGCGATGCCGATCAGGACCGCGATCCGGGCGAGGTAGGCGGGGGCGAACCGCTGCACGCCTATCACCACCGCGAGCACGAAGGCCGCCAGCGCCAGGTTCTTCGGCTCCCCGAAGTCCTTCGCACCGGCGCCGCCCGCCGCCCAGTTGCCCGCGACCGGCAGCAGCGAGACGCCGATGATCAGGATCACCGTGCCGGTGACCAGCGGCGGGAAGAAGCGCAGCAGCTTTCCGAAGACCGGGGCCAGCAGCATGATCGCCAGACCCGCGACGATCACCGAGCCGTAGATCGCGGGCAGTCCGCCGCCCGTCGTACCGATGAGGACCATCGGCGACACCGCCGCGAACGTGCAGCCCTGCATGATCGGCAGCCGGACGCCGAAGCGCCAGAAGCCGACGCACTGGATGAGCGTCGCGACCCCGCACACCAGCAGGTCGGCGGTGATCAGATACGCCAGGTCGGCGGGCGACAGCTTCATCGCACCGCCCACGATCAGCGGGACGGCGACGGCACCCGCGTACATCGCGAGCACATGCTGCAGGCCGAAGGCGGCCAACTGCCGTACGGGTGGGACCTCGTCGACGGGATGGGCGGGGGAGGGGACGGGAGCGGCGGTGGTGGACACGGGGACTCCAGAGCGGCGGCGGGGACGACATCCGGTCAGGACCAGACCGTAAGCGGATTGAACAGTTTGTTGATTTCCGCGGTGTTGCCGATACGTGTCCTGCCCACCTGGTCGCGGTCGAGTCCGCTACGCCCCCGACCGCGCCGCCGTCAGCAGCGTGTCCCAGTCCGCCAGTTTGACCACGCTGCGGCCGAGCCGGGCGCCGAGCGCCGCCTCGGCCCGCTCGATCGCCTGCCAGCCCGACCATGCGACCGGCTCGATGCCCAGCGCGCGCAGCGCCGTGACCGGATCCTCCGGTACCTCCCTGCCGAGCAGCACGGGCGCGTCCGCCAGGAGGGAGGTCACCGTCTCCTTGGCGTCGGGCCGGTTGGTGCCGATGACACCGGTCGGGCCGCGTTTGATCCAGCCGGCCACGTAGTCGCCCGGCGCTCCGGCCGGACCGTGCAGGACCCGGCCCGCCGCATGCGGCACGGTGCCGGTCCCCGGGTCGAACGGGAGCCCGGCCAGCGGTACTCCGCGATAGCCCACCGAGCGCAGCACCAACTGCGCGTCGACGGTCTCGTACCGCCCGGTGCCCCGCACCCCGCCGTGCTCGTCCGGCTCCGTCCGCTCGAAGCGCACCGCGCCCACCCGCCCGCCGTCCGCGAGCAGTTCGACCGGACGCAGGAAGAACCGCAGCCAGATACGGCGCCCCGCACCCCGGGCGCCGGCCGCGTCCCAGCCGCGCAGCACCTCCACGTTGCGGCGCTGCGCGGCGGGCAGCGCGGACGGGTCGGCGTAGGCCGGGTCGAGCGCCAGCTCGTCCGGATCCACGCGGACTTCGGTGTCCGGCAGGGCGCCCAGCTCGCGCAGTTCCTTGGTGGTGAAGCGGGCCTGGGACGGGCCGCGCCGGCCCACCACGTGGACCTCTCTTATCCGGCTCGCCGCCAGCGCGGTCAGCGCCGCCTGCGGCATGTCGGTCGGGCTCAGCTCCGCCACGCCCCGGGCCAGCATCCGGGCCACGTCCACCGCGACGTTGCCGACGCCGATGACCACCGCCGAGCGGGCGTCGCGCACGAAACCGGTGTCGACGGCGTCCGGATGCGCGCTGTACCAGGACACGAACTCGGTCGCCGACCAGCTGCCCGGCAGCTCCTCGCCCGGGATGCCGAGCCGCCGGTCGCCGGCGGCGCCCACGCAGTACACCACCGCGTGGTACAGCTCGCGCAGCCGCTCCACCGGGAGTTCGCCGGGACCGTCGCCGATCCGGACCCCGCCGAGGAACCGCACCCGCTCGTGTTCGAGGACCGTGCGCAGGTTGCCCTGCAGCGACTTGATCTTCTCGTGGTCCGGGGCGACTCCGTACCGCACCAGTCCGTACGGGCACGGCAGCCGGTCCAGGACGTCCACGACCACCGTGGGGTGGAGCTGGACGAGGTTCTGGGCGGTGTAGCACCCGCTCGGCCCGGAGCCGATGACGGCGACACGCAACACGGGGGACTCCTTGCCCGAGGGGCTGGTGGCTCCAGCATCCCACCGGCGTGGCCGCCTCGACAGGGGCCGCTGGGGTGAAGCGGACGCGTGTCCGCTCGTATGGAGTGTGATCATGCGGTTACTTTTCGTGTGTGCCAGAAGCATCCTTTCTCAATCTGTCTGATCGGCGTACGGAGGACGGCGCGGTGTCCGTGTCGCCCGCCTGGGAGGTGCAGGAGCACACGGGGGCCACGTCGTGGTTCCAGGTCAGGCTGGCCTTCGGGGACGGCGCCCAGGTCGACGCGCTCGCCGTGGTGGCCGGCGGGCGGGTGTCGATCGAGGACGTCAAGGCGCGGCCCGCGCTGTCGCTGGCCGATCTGACGGTGCTCGCCGACTGGATCGAGGAACCCCTGTTCAGGGCGTGCGGGATGGAGTCCTACGCGGACGAGGAGCCCGGCGGGGAGGATCTCGAAGACGGTGCGCAAGGGGCGGAAGGTGCCGTAGGCGCGGACGGTGCGGCGGGCGCCGTCGGTCCGCGGCGCGCCCGGCCCGCCTGGCCGCGGGGCATCGAGGGGCGGTGGCTGGTCGCCCAGGAGTACCGGGTCGCGCAGGACAAGGGCGTCGACCCCGTCCTCGCCGTGATGTGGGCGACCGGGCACGGCCGCCGGCGGTCGCTCCGCCTCATCGCGCAGGCACGCGACGCGGGCTTTCTGACGCCGCGGCACGCGCGCCGCTGACCAGGCCGGTCACTCGGACCCGGTCCGGTCCTCCGTGGCGAAGAACCGGGACAGGTCCTGCGGCTGCGTCGCGGGCGCGGACTCCGGGGGCACGCCCAGCTCCCAGTCGAGCCCGTAGCGCTCGAACAGCTCCGCCCGCAGCACCGGGATCGGCATCGGCACCCCCGGCACCAGCGCCGCGTACACCGCCCCCATCAGCAGGGCGCGCAGCATCGGGTAGTCGGCCGTGACGTCCTGCGAGCCGTAGCGGGCGACGGTGTCGCCCAGCAGCTCCGACAGCCGGCGCTGCTCCGGGCACTGCACGAAGCCCTCCGCCTGGAGCAGGCCGGCCATGTGCTGGCGCATCAGCACCGGCCGGTCGCGCGTGAGACCCAGGATGGCGTCGATGGCGCGGGCCAGCCGCTCCCGGCCGTCGTCCGTGCGGGGCTCGCGCTCCAGCCCCTCCTCCAGCGTGCGGTGCATCAGCCGGTGCACGGCGGACTGGACCAGCTGCCGCTTGCCGGGGAAGTAGTACGACACCAGTCCGCGCGCGGACCCGGCCCGATCGGCGATGGCACCCAGGGTGGTGGCCTCGAAACCGTGCTCGTCGACCAGCTCGACCGCGGCCTGCAGCAGCCGCTCCCGGGAACGCCTCCGCAACTCTTCATTGACCGAGGCGCTACGAGGGGACATGCTGGAACTCCTGCGTTGACTGGCTGCCAGCCAACTATAATCGACGCAGTGGGCACCGCCCTGCGCGGGGCCTGTTCAGGGCTGCCGTCCGTCCGGGGCGACACGGGGGAGCGTCTCGGGCGGACGGCGCAAACAGGTCAGGCCTGCGTGGGCGTGACCGGTCGGCGGGCCACGCCCACCAGGCCGAGCACCGGCAGCAGCGCGTCCGGCCGTTCGGTCACCGGCAGATGGTCCACGAAGTGCACCCGGCAGCCCAGCGCCGCCGCCCCGCCGTCGGCGGGCCGGCTGTCCCCGACCATCAGCGTCTCGGCGGGCGCGGCCCCGAGCGCATCCAGGGCGACCGTGAAGAGCCGAGGGTCCGGCTTCTGGACACCGTGTTCGTACGACAGGACGTACGCGTCCACATACGCGTCGAGCCCATGGGCGCGGAAAACCGGGCGCAGGTCCCAGCCGATGTTGCTGACCACGCCGACCCCGATCCCCTGCGCGCGCAGCGACCGCAGCACCTCGGCGGCGTCCGGGTACGGCGTCCAGGCGTCCGGGGCCATGTGCCGCTCGTACAGCGCGTCGTGCAGCGCCGGGTCCGGCAGCGGCACCCGGCGGGACAGGCCGGTGTAGGCGGCCCGGTGCTGCTCCGCGCTCTCGTCGCGTACCGCCCACACCCCGGCCAGTTCCTCGGGCAGTTCCACCGGGTTCGCCCCGCCGGGCTGTGCCCCGGCCACCTCCAGCGCCCGCGCGGTGGCGGCCAGCTCCGCCTCGGCGAGCCCCGCTTCGGACTCGGTGAGCGAAGCCCGCAGCCAGGATTCGGTGGACTCGATGCGGAAAAGGGTCCCGGAGAAGTCGAAGAGCACGGCAGCCATGCGCCGGACTTTACCCGGGCCGTTGTCCGGCGCGGGCTGCCGCCGGGGGTGCTCAGTTCAGCTTGGCGGGTTTCGGGGTGCCGTAGAACGTGAGGGCCGGCCAGCCGCGGCTGACGGCGAAGTCGCTGAGCAGACCGGCGAGTTCCACGGGATCGATGCGGTTGCCCGAGGCGTCCGCGGCGTTCGTGTCGACGCTGAACCTGACCGTGAGATACAGATCGGCGTCGCCGCCCATGGTGCTGCCGCCGCTGAAGAGCGTCCCTTCCGGAAACTCCGCCGACGCGGTCTCCGTCGCCGACTCCGCTGCCTGTGCCTGCTGCGCGGATGCCGTGGTGCCGACCACCGCGCCCGCCGCGGCCGTCCCCGAGTAGCCGAGCAGGGACCGTCTGGACATGCTGGACAAAGTACCCCCTCCTTCAGCGGCCGAGCGGGAGTCTCCCGAGGCCGCCCGGCGATCGTAGGCAGCGGGGCCGGTAGTCGGGCCCTGAACGAGATCGTCCGCTAGTGAGGGTGTCCCCGGTCGTCGCGCTCCCACTCGTACGCCACCACCGCGAGCGCCACCACCAGGGCCCCGAGCAGCCAGCCGCCCAGTACGTCCGAGGGCCAGTGCACGCCCAGCCACACCCGGGTCAGGCCGACGCCGACGACCGAGATCCCCGCCGCGATCAGGGCCGTCCGCCACAGCGCGCGGCCGGTGCCGCAGCGGTGCAGCAGCCACAGCAGCAGGCCGCAGACCACGGTGGCCGTCATGGTGTGCCCGGAGGGGAAGGCGGCGTAGGGGGCGGACTCGACCGGGTCGGGCCACTGCGGGCGCGGGCGGCCGACGGCGACCTTCAGGGACTGCTGGGCGACCGTGCCGAGCGCGCAGGTCAGGGCCAGCCAGAGGGCGGTCCACCATGCCGAGTGCCGCCACACCAGCCACACCGCGACCCCCGCGCACAGCAGACGCATGGTCACCGGGTCCCAGACCCAGTCCGTCAGGATGCGCAGCACATGGGTGGTGCCGTGGTCGGCGAGGGCCCAGCGATGGGTGGCGTCGGCGATGTCCTCGTCCAGCGCGACCAGGGGAGGCCACTCGCCGGCGACGAGGGCGAGCAGCAGCGCCGAGGAGAGGGCGAGGACGGCGGTCGCGAGAAGCGGAGCAGGACGGTCGCTGGGCGGGGGGCGCATGACGTGATCTTTGCCGAATCATTGCCCGAAGGGCAATTCCCTGATGGGTACGGCTTTACCCGAGCGCGCGCAGTCCCGGCACGAGCGCCACCAGCACCGGGATCACCGGGACCAGGGCGGCGGTCGCGGTCAGCCGCAGCCGGTGCCGGGCGGGGAGCCGGTCCGGGGCGGTGAGCAACCGGTTGACACGCTGCGGGACATGGGCGTGCGGGGTGGGGCCGGGGCCGAACACGCCCCGGTCCTCGTTGAGTTCGACCAGGGCGAGCGCGGTGGTGAGACGGCCGTGGCGCCGGGACGCCATGTCGTCGGCGGCCAGTTCGACCAGCCGGTGCATCTCGTCGCGGAACGCGGCGAACACCGGGATCTGCGGAAACCCTCCCGCCAGCGCCGCCGAACAGTGCAGCAGCCAGTCGTGCCGGGCCTGGGCGTGCCCCCGCTCATGGGCGAGGACCGCGTCCAGCTGACGCCCTTTCAGCCGTCGCAACGCGGCCGTGGTCACGACGAGTTGGGGTGCCGCGCCGGGCAGCCACCAGGCGTCCGGGCGCTCGCCCTCAAGTACCACGAGCCGGTCGGCGGACCCCTCCTCACCGGGCAACAGCGGCGCGCGGAGCAGGAGTTCGGCCCGCCGCTGTCGGCGCCGAGCCCTCGCCCCGGTGATCTCGCGCACCAGCATCGCCCCGCTCCACAGCCCGGCGCAGGCGAGCGTCACCGCGGTCGTCGCCGCCCAGGGGCCGGTCGCGGCGAGCGGATAGGCGTCCGCGACCGCGCTCGGGGCGGACGCGAACAGCTGCCCCCGCGCCGCCTGCCAGGCCGCCGCCGCGCTCAGTGTCATCGACAGCGCACAGCACAGCAGCACGGCCGCCACCACGCACTGCCACGCCCACAGGGCGACCACCGGCTCCCGGTCCGTCCAGTCGGCCCGGGCGAGCAGCCGGGGACCGGCCACGGCCGTCAGGATGCCGAGCAGCAGCAGTGCCACGGGGACCATCATGGCCAGCACCCTATGAGCGGCGGACCGCCCAGCGGTACAGCCCGTTGCGCCAAAGTGACGCAGGCAACGTGTGCGCCGCGCGTGCTGTCAGCCGTTCACAGCGCCAAGAGCATGGCCACCATCCCGATTCCCATCGACAGCCGGCACGCCCGTGCCAGTTCGGGCCGGTCGCCCCATCTGGCCGTCCCGGTCCCGGCCGCCGCCACCGCGACCGGCACCAGCCGTGCCCCGGACAGCAGGACATAGCCGGTGAAGTAGAGGAGCAGCAGCCCCGTCACCGCCGGCACTCCGGCGCCGCCGTGGTGGTGGCCGCCGGGGGAGGCCGCCATCGCCACCGCCATGTAGACCATCGCCGTGGCCCCCACCAGATGGTGCAGATGGTGCATGCTGCCGCGGGTGCTCCACAGGGCGTGCAGCGCGGCCGCGCCGAACACCGTCACGTACAGCGGCCATGTCCAGACCGGTGGGGTGAAGACGGTCGCGGGCACGGCCATCGCGGCCATGCCGAACCCCATCAGCGCCTCGCCGCCCGCGGCGCGCCGCTGTTCCTCGACGCTGCTGCGCATCCGCAGCAGACAGTAGGTCCCGGTCGCCGCGCACAGCGCGACGAGCAGCCAGCCGGGCGAAGCCGGTCCGTGCACGCGCACCTCCCCGCTCGACGTCGCATCGATGGATGCGATGCCCCGCCCGCACGGCGCGCACGCGAGCGCAAGGGTGTACACGGGGAGCACTCGGCGGAGCACAGCAGGTGAGGGTGGCCTGTTCGAAAGGTAGCCGACGACCGGCCGTGCGGCACGTCCGAATTGATTTACGAGTAAAACACATGCTAAATTGATGGGTATGAGCACTGCGACCCCGACCATCCGCCGTCTGCCCCTCGCCGGTGCGCTGCGCCTCGGCCGGCCCTCCGACATCTGGTTCAAGCCCGCTCTCAGCGTGGTCGCCGCGGTCGCCCCGCCCAACCTGACCCTGCTGGCCCTCGGCCGACTCGACCTGGCGATGTACACGATGGCCGGATCGCTGTGCGCCCTCTACGGCCACAACCGCCCCTACCCCGCCCGCGCCCGCACCCTGGCCCGGGTCGTCCTCGGCATGACCGGCGGTCTCGCCGTCGCCCTGCTCGCCGCCTCGCTCACCACGAACGCGATCGCCCTGGTCACCGTCGGCGCCCTGATGGCCGCCGTGCAGAAGGTGCTGTGCGACGCCACCCGGGTCGGCCCGCCCGGGAACGTGGTCCTCACCTTCATCAGCTCCGCCTCCCTGTTCGCCCCAGGGACCCTCGGCCAGGTACCCGGCCATGTCGGACTGGCCCTGCTCGCGGGCGCCTGGGCCTGGCTCGTCGGCATGGCACCCGGGCTGCTGCGCCCGTACGGCCCGGAGCGCCGGGCCACCGCCCAGGCCCTGAACGCCACCGCCGCCTACGCCGACACCCGCGGTGCCGGGGAGGGCCACGCCCGCGCCCGCACCGCCGCGGCCGCCGCCGTGCAGGCCGCCTGGCAGTCCCTGCTCGCCACCGGCGCCCGCACCGACCGCACCCGCCGCGCCCTCGAACACCTCGTCGTCCGCGCCGAGGTCGCCCTCGCCGCCCCCGCCGACGCCGACCCCGAGCGGCTGCGCGGCTGGGCCCGCGGGCTGCGCGGCACCGGACGCGTCCCGCGGGTGGCCGGCGCCGACGACGCACTCCTCGGCGTCGACGCCGAACGCGCCGTACCGCACCGCCCGCTGTGGCACCGGCTCGGCCCGCTCACCCCGCTCGCCGCCCGCACCGCGCTCGGCTGCGCCCTCGCCGGATACGCGTCCCTGGCCCTCGGCGTCGGCCGCCCCTACTGGGCGCTGGTCACCGCCGCCTCCCTCTACCAGGCCAACATCACCCTCACCTGGAGCCGGGGCCTCCAGCGTGTCGTCGGCAACCTCCTCGGTGTCCTGGTCTTCGCCGCCGTCGTGCCCCTCGCCCATCTGCACCCGGCGGTCCTGGTACTGAGCTGCCTCGTCTTCAACTTCGGTGCCGAGGCGCTGATCGGCCGCAACTACTGGCTCGGCAGCGTCTGCGTCACCCCGATGGCGCTGCTCATCACCGAGTTCGCCCGCACCCAGGACTCCGGGCAGCTGATCACCGAGCGGGTCCTGGACACCCTGGTCGGCGCACTCGTCGGCTTCGCCGCCGCCGCCGTGGTCACCAACCGCCGGGCCGGCGACCGCATCGAACACGCCCTGACCGCCGTCGAGCGGGCCCGGGAGGAGGCCGCCCGGCTGCTCGCCGACCCGCACCCCGCCCCGCGCGCCCTGGAGACCGCCCGCCGCACCCTGTCCGCTGCCCTCGCCGACCTGCGCGCCACGGCCGACGCCGCGTCCGGCGAGTGGTGGCAGCGCGCACTCCCCCAGGAGCGGGTCGTGCTCGCCGAGCAGTCCGGACACCGTACGCTCGCCGCGACGGTACGACGCCAGGGACCGCACTCCTGGGACGGCACGAGGACTACGGAGGACGTACGGCCATGACGGCGACCAACGGACGACCGGCGGCCGACGGCGACGCGGACGGGGGTACGGGCAGAGACGACACGGTCGCCGCTGTCGTCCGGCAGTGGCAGGCCGTCCATCCCCAGCTGGACACCGGGCCCATGGAGGTCATCGGCCGCATCAACCGCTGCGCCGCCCTGCTCCAGCAGGCCGAGGACGCCCCGCTGCGCCGGGCGGGCCTCAGCCGCCCCGAGTTCGACCTGCTCGGCGCGCTGCGCCGCACCGGCCACGAGCTGACCCCGAGCGAGCTGGCCAAGGAGACCTTCTCCTCCGGCGCCGCCGTCACCAAACGCCTCAAGCAGCTCACCGAGCGGGGCCTGGTCGAGCGGCGCGGCGACGCCCGGGACCGGCGGGTCGCCCACCTCCGCCTCACCGACGCGGGCCGTGACCTGGTCGACGGCATCCTGCCCGAGCAACTCGCCTACGAGAGGGCCGTACTGTCCGTCCTGGCCCCCGACGGACAGGGCGAACTGGCCGGTCTGCTCGCCGAGTTGCTGGGGCGCCTGGAAGGCAGGATGGGCGCGTTGCGAGCCTGACCGCGGGATGCCATGGACGGTACGGCGACGGCTGCAGCGCCGGCCGTGAGCCGCCGGCCCCCTGCCGGGGATCCGTCTCCGGACGCCGGCCCCCGCCACTGACAGCGGCCACCGGACCCGGGCGTGCCCTCAGATCCCCGGCCGGTACCGCATCGGGTGGTCGGCCGGGACCTCCACCAGCACGATCCGGATGCCGTCCGGGTCCGCGATCCACATCTCGACCAGCCCCCACGGCTCCTTCACCGGCGGACGCACGATGTCGACACCCTTCGCAGCCAGCTCCTCGTGCGCTTCACCGGCATCCGCGACCTGCATCCACAGCTGCACGGCGGGGGAAGCGGGGGCGTCCGCGCGCCCCGAGACCTCCAGGAGACCGCCGCCCAGGAAGAACACCGTGCCGCGCTCGGGGCCGGTGCCGAACTCCCGGTAGACGGCGAGGCCGAGCTGCTCGCCGTAGAAGGCGCGGGAGCGCTCGGGGTCGGTGGGGTGGAGAAGGGTACGACTGCTCAGTACGTGCACCATGCGACCGGAGCGTAGCGCCACCCGCCGTCGGCACCCGGCATCCCCACCCCGCACCCGGCCGATCACCCGGCACCCCGCACCCGGTCGGCCACCTGGCACCCCGCACCCGGGACCACCGGCGGCCGACCGGCGGCGTTAGGCTCGTGCCCGGTTCAGCCTGCCCGAGATCGGAGAACCCGCCCATGGAGAACGCCGCCGCCGGACCGACCTTCCGCGACGCCACCGACGCCGACGTGGACGCGCTGGTCGCGCTCATCGAGTCGGCGTACCGCGGTGACGCCAGCCGGGCCGGCTGGACCACCGAGGCGGACATCCTGGAAGGGCAGCGCACCGACCCCGACGGCGTCCTCGAAGTGATCAAGGCGCCGGACGGCAAGCTGCTCGTCGTCGAGCGGGACGACCGGGTCGTCGCCTGCTGCCAGCTGGAACACCGGGGCACCCACGCCTACTTCGGCATGTTCGCGGTCAGCCCCGACCTCCAGGGCGCCGGCCTCGGCAAGGTGGTCATCGCCGAGGCGGAGCGCCGGGCCCGGCAGGACTGGGACGTCACGGAGATGCACATGACGGTGATCTCCGTGCGCGACGACCTGATCGCCTGGTACGAGCGGCGCGGCTACCGCCGTACGGGGAAGATGACGCCGTTCCCGTACGGCGACGAGCGCTTCGGTATCCCGCAACGTGCCGACCTGCAGTTCGAACTGCTGGTCAAGCCCCTGGTGTGACGGCTCACGCGGTGAAGCGGGCGGTGCGTTTGATCTCCGGGTAGTCGGTCGTCGCGCCGTCCAGCTGGAGGGCGCGCACCAGCCGCAGGTCGTCCTGGGTGTTCACCACCCAGCCGATCACTCTGAGGTCCGCCTTGCGGGCGTGCTCGACGACCTCCAGGGTCAGCCGCCGGATGTTGAGGCAGAGGGTCGCCGCCCCCGCTTCCCGGGCCCGCTCCACCACGTCGGGGCCGTAGCGGCTGGCGATCAGCGCGGTGCGCACGCCCGGCACCAGCCGGGCGATCTCGGCGACGGCCTCGTCATGGAACGAGGACACCTCCACCCGGGACACCAGGTCCCGTCGCTGCATCAGCTCGGCCAGTGCGCGGGCCGCCGCCACATCCTTGATCTCGGCCTGCAACGGCGTCCGTACCGCGTCCAGGACTTCCTCGAACACCGGCACCCGCTCACCGCGGCCCGCGTCCAGGGTGCGCAGCTCCTCCAGGGTCTTCTCGGCGATCGGGCCGGTGCCGTCGGTCGTGCGGTCCACCTCCGCGTCGTGCATGACGACCAGGGCGCCGTCCTTGCTGAGGTGCAGATCGAGTTCGATCAGGTCGAGGCCGGCCTGCTGGGCGGCGACAAAGGAACGGAGGGTGTTCTCGGGCTCGACGCCCATGACTCCGCGGTGACCGATGGTAAGGAAGTTCAAGATTCAACTCGCTTCCGTCGACGGCGGCGGGGATGCACGCGCGCGGACCGTACGACGGGACGTCGCTGTCCACGCGGCTGGGCGCAGCCTAATGGCCGCCCGTCGCGATGGACCCGTACGTACACGGGGGATTGGTGCGCAGGGCGCGCGGTGTATGGCTCGTGCCCCTGTCGGCGGTCACCCGGGGGTGGGCGCGTCCCGCCGTGCATTGACCGGCCGGATCCATACGTCGCCCCGGAGCTGACTCCTCGTCACCAGTCGCAGTGAATGTGAGCGCCTTCACGGTTTCGGACAGGAAAAAGCGCGGTGAAGATGCAGCGTCGCAGGATAATTTCCTGAGGGCCCCCTTGCTGGGAGAAAGCCCGTATGCATACGGTGTCCTTACGCGAGGTTCTCCCGTGGAGGATGGGTAATGACGGAAATTCTTGTGCAGGTGCGTTCGGAGGAGCAGGTTCCTCCCGTGACCAGGGTGGTCGAGCACCCGGCGTGGCCCGTGCTCAAGGATGGCGTGGAGCGGATCCGGCCATGGCAGTCCAAGGACGGGGCGATCGACTTCGACGCCGAGGACGCCCCGGGCCGTGCGGACGCCGAGCGGGCCGTCGATGAGGTGATCGCGGCCGTCGAGGAGCTGTCCCCGCTGCTCCCGCACGACGCCGGCTATCACCGTGCCCTGGTGACCGACCTGCGGCGCTGGGCGGTCGGCGGTTTCCAGGTGCCCGACTTCCTCGACTCGCTGCTGGCCTTCCAGCCCGCCGCGAGCCGCGCCCACGGCCTCCAGCACCTGGTCGTCTTCCCGATGTACACCCAGAACGGCAACCCGGACCGCAACCTGGAGGCGGTCGTGCTGCGCATGGTCTGGCCCGACTGGCTGGCCGAGCTGGAGCGCACCCGCTACGACAACCCGCTGTTCTGCGGCATCACGTTCGAGGACTTCACGGCCGGCTACGACACCAACTCCGCCGTCCTCTTCCCCGAGACCATCGCCGTGCGCCAGGCGCCGGAACGATTCTCCTGGGGTGGTATCTTCTGCGACCGCGAGGCCGCCCGCTTCCGCCGGGTCACCGACGCGGCCGTCGACCTCCTCGGCCTGGAACTCCCCGGGGACGTTGCCGCCATGGTCCACGACCAGAAGCGCTGCGAGGAGGCCTTCGTGCTGTGGGACATGGTCCACGACCGCACCCACAGCCACGGCGACCTGCCGTTCGACCCGTTCATGATCAAGCAGCGCCAGCCGTTCTGGATGTACGGCCTGGAGGAGCTGCGCTGTGACCTCACCGCCTTCAAGGAGGCCGTGAAGCTGGCGGCCGACGGCGTCCCGCAGGCCCGTGACGTGCAGTACGCGGTGCTCTTCGACCGCATGTTCCGCTTCCCGGTCACCGGCGACCGCGTCCGCAACTACGACGGGCTCGGCGGCCAGCTGCTCTTCGCCTACCTGCACAAGCACGACGTGGTCCGCTGGACCGACAACAAGCTCTCCATCGACTGGGAGCGCGCCCCGCAGGTCACCAACCAGCTGTGCGGCGAGATCGAGAAGCTGTACAAGGACGGCATCGACCGTCCGAAGCTCGTGCACTGGTTCGCCGGCTACGAGCTGGTCGCCACCTACCTCGCCCCGCACCCCGGCTCGAAGTGGGCCAAGGGTCCGGACGCCCTCGACCTGACCTTGCCGCCGCGCAAGCTCGTGGACGACGTGCTTCCGGACGAGTTTCCGCTGAGCATGTTCTACGAGGCACTGTCCAAGAAACTGAAGAACGTGATCGCCGAGACCAAGGGCATCACGGCGGACAGCGCCGAGCCGGTCGCCGCGTGAGCGGCCGTCTCCGGAACACTGCTCAAGAGGGGAAGCACATGGCGGGCAACGGGTCTCTCAGTGGAGCGGTGATCGCGGTGGCCGGGGCGGGCGGACCCGCCGGGCACGCGACCCTGGTCCGACTCGCCGCGGCGGGCGCGACCGTCGTCGGCGCCGACAACAATCCCGAGCGCCTGGCGGAGGCCGTGGACGCGGCCCGCTACGCGGGCGGCGGAGCCGTGGTCACCGGTGAGACGGTCGACCTGCTCAACCTGGACTCGACCCGGGCGTGGGCCGACCGTATCGAGAAGGACCACGGCGGGATCGACGGCCTCGTCCACCTGGTCGGCGGCTGGCGCGGCAGCGCGAACTTCACCGAGACCGACCTGGCCGACTGGGACCTGCTGGAGAAGCTGCTGATCCGTACGGTCCAGCACACCTCCCTGGCCTTCTACGACGGCCTGCAGCGCAGCGACCGCGGGCGGTACGTGCTGATCAGCGCCGCCGGCGCGGCGAAGCCCACCGCGGGGAACGCCGCGTACTCCGCCGCCAAGGCCGCCGCCGAGGCGTGGACGCTCGCCATGGCCGACGGTTTCCGCAAGGCCGGGGGCGAGGCGGGCCCGACCTCCGCTGCTGCCATCCTGGTGGTGAAGGCGTTGGTGCACGACGCGATGCGCGCCGAGCGGCCCAACGCGAAGTTCGCGGGCTTCACGGACGTCAAGGACCTGGCCGAGGCCGTCGAGGGCGTCTGGAGCAAGTCCGCACCCGAAGTGAACGGAAACCGTCTGTGGCTGACCGAACAGCCGTGAACCCTCCGAAGACCGACGCGCGTCGCCACCACGACCCGGAGGTCCGCGGTTTCGCCAGTGACAACTACGCCGGAGCCCACCCCGAGGTGCTGGCCGCCCTGGCCCTCGCCAACGGCGGCCACCAGGTGGCGTACGGCGAGGACGAGTACACCGAGAACCTCCAGCGGATCGTCCGCGGCCACTTCGGCGCGACCGCGGAGGCCTTCCCGGTCTTCAACGGCACCGGCGCCAACGTCGTCGCGCTCCAGGCGGTCACCGACCGCTGGGGCGCGGTGATCTGCGCCGAGAGCGCGCACATCAACGTCGACGAGGGCGGCGCCCCCGAGCGCATGGGCGGCCTCAAGCTGCTCACCGTGCCCACCCCCGACGGCAAGCTCACCCCGGAGCTCATCGACCGGCAGGCGTACGGCTGGGAGGACGAGCACCGCGCGATGCCGCAGGTGGTGTCCATCACCCAGAGCACCGAGCTGGGCACCCTGTACACGCCGGACGAGATCCGCGCGATCTGCGAGCACGCCCACGGGCACGGCATGAAGGTGCACCTGGACGGCTCCCGGATAGCCAACGCGGCGGCCTCCCTGAACGTCCCGATGCGCACGTTCACCAACGCCGTCGGCGTCGACGTCCTCTCCCTGGGCGGCACCAAGAACGGCGCCGTGTTCGGCGAGGCGGTCGTGGTGATCAACCAGGACGCCGTCAGTCACATGAAGCACCTGCGCAAGCTGTCCATGCAGCTCGCCTCGAAGATGCGCTTCGTGTCGGTGCAGCTGGAGGCGCTGCTCGCCAAGGACCTGTGGCTGCGCAACGCCCGGCACGCCAACGAGATGGCCCAGCGGCTCGCCGAGGGCGTCCGAGCGGTGCACGGCGTGGAGATCCTCCATCCGGTGCAGGCCAACGGGGTCTTCGCGCGGCTCCCGCACGACGTGAGCCTGCGACTGCAGAAGCGCTTCCGGTTCTACTTCTGGGACGAGGCCGCCGGGGACGTGCGCTGGATGTGCGCCTTCGACACCACCGAGGAGGACGTGGACGCGTTCGTGGCGGCGCTCAAGGAGGAGATGGCGCGCTAGCCAGGATCGTTGGTTCCGTGCATAGATATGCGATCACCTGAAAAGTCATTGACGCTCGGGTGATCGCATTTCTATGCTCTGCGCCCATGGAGCTGATCCAGAACACCGCCGACCTGTCCGCGTACTTGGCCGCTGACGAGGTCATCGACCATCACCATCCCGTGGTCCGGGAGACGGCCGCCCGGCTGGCGGCGGGCGCCGAGGACTCGTATGCCTATGCGCGGGCCGCATACGAATTCGTGCGGGACGCCATCCCGCACTCCGCCGATGCCGGCGATCCCCGGGTCACCTGGCGGGCCTCGGACGTGCTGGAGCGGCGCACGGGCATCTGCTACGCCAAGGTCCACGCCCTCGCCGCCCTGCTGCGCGCCGAGGACATCCCCACCGCCCTGTGCTACCAGCGGCTGGCGGACGACGACGGAACCGGTCATGTCGTGCACGGGCTGGTCGCCGTCCGTTTCAACGGGGGCTGGCACCGGCAGGACCCGCGCGGCAACAAACCCGGCGTCGACGCCCGGTTCTCCCTCGACGGCGAGCGGCTGGCCTGGACCCCCGACCCGGAGTCCAATGAGGTGGACTATCCGGTCCTGTACGCTGAACCTCACCCGGCCGTGCTCGGCGCGCTGAAAGCGGCGCCCGACCGCGCGTACCTGTGGAAGACGCTCCCCACCGCACTCTGAGGCAAGGCAGATGACTCTCACGCTCACCGTGTCCGACGAGGTGCGCGCCCTCGCGCCCGGCTTCACGCACCTCGCGATCGAGGCCCACGGGCTGGTCAACGGGCCCAGCACCGAGGCGAGTTCGGCCCTCCTCGACGACGCGGCCCGACGGCTCGCGGTACGCCTCGACGGGCGCGCCCCGCACGAGGATCCGCACATGGCGGCCTGGCGCGCGGTCTACACGGCGTTCGGCTCCAAGCCGTCCCGTACCCGGAACTCCGCCGAGGCGCTGGCCAAGCGGGCCCTCGCGGACGGCGGCCTGCCCCGCATCAACCTGCTGGTGGACCTCTACAACGCCATCAGTGTCGCCCACCTGATCCCCGTCGGCGGCGAGGACCTCGACCTCATCCAGGGCGGGATGCGCCTCGTGCGTGCCACGGGCGAGGAGGACTTCGTGACGGTCGCGGGCGGCGAGGAGGCCGTCGAGCACCCGGACGCCGGCGAGGTCGTGTGGTGCGACGCGGCGGGCGTCACCTGCCGCCGCTGGAACTGGCGTCAGGGTCCCCGCACCCGCCTGACCGAGCGGACGGCCTCGGCCGTCTTCCTGCTGGAGAGCCTTGCCCCGATGCCGGTGGCCGAGGTCGAGTCGGCGGGCGCCGAACTCGCCGAGCTGCTGGAGAAGTTCAGTCCCGGGGCGCGTGTCGAGGTGCGGGCGCCCGAGTCGGCGGGCTGAGGCTCAGACCGCCTCGGCCGCCTTCAACTGCTCCTGCGTGGGCGCCGTACCGCCCAGATGGGTCGGAAGCCACCAGGTGTCCGCCGTGTCCTTCGGGCGGGCCGGGTAGGCGCGCTGGGCCGCGTCCAGCAGGTCCTGGACTCGGCCGCGCAGGCGGCGGGTGATGGCGCCCGCGTACTGGTCGCGCGGGGCCTCGACCGGCTCGCCCACCCGGATGGTGATGGGGAGGTGGTTGCGCTTGAAGTTGCGCGGCTGGCCCTTGGTCCACAGTCGCTGGGTGCCCCACAGCGCCATCGGGATCAGCGGGACGCCGGCCTCCTGGGCCAGGCGCGCCGCGCCCGACTTGAAGCTCTTCAGCGTGAACGACTGGGAGATCGTGGCCTCCGGGAAGACCCCCACGATCTCACCGGACTTGAGCGAGTCCAGTGCGTGCTGGTACGCCGCCTCGCCCTGCTTGCGGTCCACCGGGATGTGCTTCATCCCGCGCATCAGCGGACCGGAGATCCGGTGCCGGAAGACCGACTCCTTCGCCATGAAGCGCACCAGGCGCTTCTGCGGGATGGCCGCCAGTCCGTCGAAGACGAAGTCCAGGTAGCTGATGTGATTGCTCACCAGCACGGCGCCGCCCGAGCGCGGGATGTTCTCGCAGCCCTGGCAGTCGATCTTGAGGTCCCAGACCTTGAACAGCGTCTTGGCGAAACCGATGACGGGACGGTAGACCAGCTCGGCCATGGGCGGGGCGGACCCTTTCTGCTCTGCCTGGGAAAGGGTCTCCCGGCGGGAAAGTTACGGAGCCGTAGGTTTACGGCGTCTCGCAGATCGTGCCCGAAGAACGGACGGGGAGCCAGCCCTGGTGCCCCGGAGTGGCGAGATCCTCGTCACGTCGGCCTATGATCCACCTCGGATTTTTAACCTGCCTTTACTCTGCGCGTACCGCCACTCGGCGGATGAGAAGGAACATCTCGCACCCCAGGCAGTATCCGAACGCCGCGTTCAGGAAGGCCGCGGCGAGCGCGATCCCGGTCGCCGCGAGTCCCAGCCAGCCGGGGCCCAGCGCGAAGCCGACCAGACCGAGTCCCGCGAACACCAGTCCCACCGCCTGTGCGAATCGCGGGGGTTCCGGTGGTTCGAACTCCGTAGGGGGAGCGAGCCGGGGGCGTACTGCCGTCCGGAACGCCCAGCCGTACGGCGAACGGCTCACGCCCGCGGCCGCGCCGAGCGCGAACGCCAGCGTCTGCCAGGCGAGGATCCAGGGGCTCCGGGTGATCAGCGCGGCGGCCAGTACGACCGTCGTCACGGCCGCCGCGAATCGCGGCCCACGTGCGTCGATGTCCATGAACCAAGGATTCCGCCCCGAAGGCCGATAGGGGACCCGGGAATCTTTGCAGTCTCGTGAACGCTGGTCGAAGTGGCGAGCGGCGTCGTGAAAGCTGGAGCCCGTGATGACCGGACTGATGGTGTGCGTGGCGGTGCTCGCGGCGGCGAGCGTCTACGGAGTGCTGCACAAGCGGCGGAGCGGGAGGGTACGAGTGCGCGGGCGGGACGACGGCAAGCGGCTGGGGGCGGCCGAACTCGGTGCCGAACTCGGCGGACGCGCAACGCTGGTGCAGTTCTCCAGCGCCTTCTGCGCCCCCTGCCGGGCCACCCGCCGGGTGCTCGGCGAGGTCGCCGAGATGGTCCCCGGGGTCACCCATGTCGAGATCGACGCCGAGGCCCACCTGGACCTGGTGCGCGAACTGGAGATCCTCAAGACGCCCACCGTGCTGGTGCTCGACGCGGCCGGCCGGGTGGTGCGGCGGGCCACCGGACAGCCCCGGAAGGCGGACGTCATCGCCGCGCTGGGAGAGGCGGTCTGACGGACGTGCCGATGACGGTGAGGCAGCTTCCATATCGCGGAACGTACTTGACTGGGCGTACCACCTATCGTCAGCCTGACCGTATGTCCCATGAACTCCTTCTCTTCGGGCGGGTCCACGTCGACCTGGCCCGCACCGCGAGCGCGTGCTGTCCGGGTCGCTGAACACCCCCGGACCCGAACGCCGCCTCCCCCAGAAGGAAAACTCCATGACGGCCACGCCCGACCTCGGCACCTCCCGGCTCGCCTCTCCCGACCTGCTCCGCTCCGCTTTCCGGCGGCATGCCGCCGGAGTCGCGGTGATCACCGCGCGCGGGGCCGGCGGCCCGGTCGGCTTCACCGCCACCTCCCTCACCTCCGTCTCCGCCGAGCCGCCGATGCTCTCCTTCGGCGTCGGCACGGGCGCCTCCAGCTGGCCGGCGATATCCACCGCCGAGCACATCGGCGTCCATATCCTCGGCGAGCACCAGGCCGAGCTCGCGGCCACCTTCGCGCGCAGCGGCGCCGACCGGTTCGGGGCGCCCACCGGTTGGCGCGAGGGCCATGCGGGGGTTCCGGTCCTCGACGACGTGCTGGTCTGGCTGGTGTGCCGGGTCGTCGCACGTGTACCGGCGGGCGACCACCGCATCGTGCTGGCCGAGGTGGTCGTCGGAGACCCCTCCCGCGCCGGCCGGCCGCTCCTCTACCACCAGGGCGGTTTCAGCGGACTGCGCGATTGATCACGCGCCCTTCCTTCTGCGAAGGCGTCGAATTCCGGTTACGCTGCGTTGCGAAGGTCACAGTTCAAAGCGCTTGCTTAGCGGGCATGAACTGGGTGTACTGACGAGTAATATTCCGTTCGGAGCGCGCGGCCGCCCCGACCGGGATGAGCCGCTTGAGGCGCCTATGCTGCCTTCAAGAGGCAGCCCAGAAAAGACGATGCAGTAGGAGAGCCGGCGTGAGCCTGAGGATCGTTGTCACTGTGAAGTACGTGCCCGACGCCACTGGCGACCGGCACTTCGCCGATGACCTGACCGTCGACCGTGACGACGTGGACGGTCTGCTCTCCGAACTGGACGAGTACGCGGTCGAACAGGCGCTGCAGATCTCCGAGAACTCCGACGACGACGTCGAGGTCACCGTCCTGACCGTCGGCCCGGAGGACGCCAAGGACGCGCTGCGCAAGGCGCTGTCGATGGGTGCGGACAAGGCGATCCACGTCGAGGACGACGACCTGCACGGCAGCGACGTGATCGGCACCTCGCTGGTGCTGGCCAAGGCGATCGAGAAGGCCGGCTTCGACCTGGTGGTCTCCGGCATGGCCTCCACCGACGGCACCGCCGGTGTGGTCCCGGCCCTGCTGGCCGAGCGGCTGGGTGTCCCGCAGGTCACCCTGCTCTCCGAGGTCTCCGTCGAGGACGGCGTCGTGAAGGGCCGTCGTGACGGCGACGCGGCCAGCGAGCAGCTGGAGGCCTCCCTGCCGGCGGTCGTGTCCGTCACCGACCAGTCGGGTGAGGCGCGTTACCCGTCCTTCAAGGGCATCATGGCCGCGAAGAAGAAGCCGGTGGAGTCCTGGGACCTGTCCGACCTGGACATCGAGGCCGAGGAAGTCGGTCTGGAGGGTGCCTGGAGCGCGGTCGAGACCGCCACCGAGCGTCCGGCCCGCACGGCCGGCACGATCGTCAAGGACGAGGGCGAGGGCGGCAAGCAGCTCGCCGAGTTCCTCGCGGGCCAGAAGTTCATCTGAGCCCCGCAGTCGCCGACCGCCCCTCAACCGATCCAAGCAGGAGAGCATTCCCATGGCTGAAGTCCTCGTCTACGTCGACCACGTGGACGGTGCCGTCCGCAAGCCCACCCTGGAGCTTCTGACCCTGGCCCGCCGGATCGGCGAGCCCGTCGCCGTGGCCCTCGGCAACGGCGCCGCCGACACCGCCGCCGCCCTCGCCGAGCACGGCGCGGTGAAGGTCCTCACCCACGACGCGTCCGAGTACGCCGACTACCTTGTCGTGCCGAAGGTGGACGCGCTGCAGGCCGCCTACGACGCCGTGTCCCCGGCCGCCGTCCTGGTCCCCTCCTCCGCCGAGGGCAAGGAGATCGCCGCGCGTCTCGCGCTGCGCATCGGCTCGGGCATCATCACCGACGCCACCGACCTGGAGGCCGGCGACGAGGGCCCGGTGGCCACCCAGTCGGTGTTCGCCGCGTCCTTCACCACCAAGTCCCGCGTCTCCAAGGGCACCCCGGTCATCACGGTCAAGCCCAACAGCGCCGCCGTGGAGGCCGCCCCGGCCGCCGGTGCGGTCGAGGCCCTCGCGGTGACCTTCTCCGACAAGGCCACCGGCACCAAGGTGACCGGCCGGACCCCGCGTGAGTCGACCGGGCGTCCGGAGCTGACCGAGGCCGCGATCGTGGTCTCCGGCGGCCGCGGCGTCAACGGCGCCGAGAACTTCGCGATCATCGAGGCGCTCGCCGACTCCCTCGGCGCGGCCGTGGGCGCCTCGCGTGCCGCCGTCGACGCCGGCTGGTACCCGCACACCAACCAGGTCGGCCAGACCGGCAAGTCCGTCTCCCCGCAGCTGTACATCGCCAACGGCATCTCCGGCGCCATCCAGCACCGGGCGGGCATGCAGACCTCGAAGACGATCGTCGCGGTCAACAAGGACGCCGAGGCTCCGATCTTCGAACTGGTCGACTTCGGCGTGGTCGGCGACCTCTTCGACGTCGTCCCCCAGCTGACCGAGGAGATCAACACCCGCAAGGGCTGATCACCGCCAGGCTGTCCGAGGCCCCCGTGACCGACACCGGTCACGGGGGCCTCGTGGCGTCAGCGCAGGCTCAGCGAGGCCTGCACGGGCAGGTGGTCGCTGGGGAACTGGCCGTGCATCGAGAAGGTGTCGATCGTCGCCCGGTGCGTGGTCACGCCCGGCGAGGTCAGGATCCAGTCGATACGGTCGCCGTCCTGCTTGAGCCGGTGGTAGCCGTGGAAGGTGCCGTACAGGGTGCCGCGCCGCTCGGCCGCGTCCCAGGTGTCCACGAGCCCCGAACCCACCAGGGTGTCGTAGGCCGGGTTCTGGTGCGCGGCGGCGTTGAAGTCGCCGGTCACCACGACCGGCAGCGCGGGGTCGAACTCCGCGATCCGCCGGGTGAGCAGGGTCGCACTGCGCTCGCGGGCGTACTGGCTCTTCTGGTCGAAGTGGGTGTTGGCGACGTAGAACTCCCGGCCCTCGTCGGCGAGATCGCGGAAGCGGACCCAGGTGACGATGCGGGGGAAGGCGGCCTTCCAGGTGTTGGAGCGGATGACCTCCGGGGTGTCGGAGAGCCAGAAGGTGTAGTGCTCCAGAGGGGCCAGCCGCCGGATGTCGTAGTAGATCGCCGTGGACTCGTCCCGGCTGCCGCCCTCGCGGCCGGTGCCGATCCAGTCGTAGTGCGGTCCGAGGTCGGTGTCGATGTCGCGCAGCTGCTGGTAGAGGCCTTCCTGGGTGCCGATGACCTGGGGGTGCGCGCGGTGCAGCAGTTCGCGCATCACGGGCCGGCGGTCGGCCCAGCTGTTGGGTTCGGCGGTGCTGGCGTACCGCAGGTTGAAGGTCATGACGTCGAGCCGGGGCGCGGGCCGCGGCGGAGTCGAAGGGGCCGCCCGCCCGGCCCGCCGGGTGGCGGACGGTGTGGAGGAGGCGGACGAGGCGGAGATCGCGGCACTGGCGAGGGGCACGGTGACCGCCGCGGCCAACAAGGCCTTCAGGCCCAGGCGGCGGGTGACTCGGCGCTGGTTCGGCACGGGGGCTCCTTCGGTGGCGACGGCCGGACGAGGCGTGCGTAAGGCGAGTCCTGCGCAGAGAGTGTGCTACCCAGGTGTGAGTCGCGTGTGAACATGCCCAGATGGGCGCGTGTCGCACGGTGGACATGGTGTTGACCATCCCGAAGGCACCCGGATAGCTTCATTCAACGGATTGTTGATTCCGTACAGTGGAAAACAGGAGGGTGTGGGATGAGCCAGGGCCAGCAGCAGAAGGTGGCGACGAGTCTCGCGGGCGCCGTCAGCGAGGAGATCAGCGCCTCCCTCGCGCCGGTCGACGCAGAACTGGAGCGCCGCTACCCGGGCGACCCCGGCACCCGCCAGCCCGTCCACACCGTGTACGTCCCCGGTGACGCCTTCGCCGCGGACACCGTCCGCTCCTGGGGCGACCGGGCCCTCGCCGCGCTCGACGAACACGCCCCCGACGCCGCCTCCTTCGCCGCCGTCCTCGGCCTGGCCGACGAACTCGCCGAGCCCGTCTACTCCCGCGTCCGCGCCAAGCTGGAGCGCGAGCCCATCGAAGACCTGCGCGTCGATTTCGAGGACGGCTACGGCCCCCGCCCCGACGCCGAGGAGGACGAGACGGCGGCCCGCGCGGCGCGGTTGATCGCCGAGGCGTACACCGACGACACGGCGGCCCCGTACATGGGCATCCGGATGAAGTGCATGGAGGCCGCGGTGCGCGACCGGGGCATCCGCACCCTCGACATCTTCCTCACCGGACTGATGGCGGCCGGCGGGCTGCCCGAGGGCCTGGTGCTGACCCTGCCCAAGGTGACCTACCCCGAGCAGGTCACCGCGATGGTCCGGCTCCTGGAGGCCTTCGAGAAGACGCACGGCCTGGAGCCCGGCCGGATCGGCTTCGAGATCCAGATCGAGACCAGTCAGTCCATCCTCGCCACCGACGGCACCGCCACCGTCGCCCGCATGATCCAGGCCGCCGAGGGCCGCGCCACCGGACTGCACTACGGCACCTTCGACTACAGCGCCTGCCTCGGCGTCTCCGCCGCCTACCAGGCCAGCGACCACCCGGCCGCCGACCACGCCAAGGCGGTCATGCAGGTCGCCGCCGCCGGCACGGGTGTACGCGTGTCGGACGGTTCCACCAACGTGCTGCCGGTCGGCCCCACCGCGAAGGTGCACGACGCCTGGCGGCTGCACTACGGACTCACCCGGCGCGCCCTGGCCCGCGCCTACTACCAGGGCTGGGACATGCACCCCGGTCACATCCCGACCCGGTACGCGGCCGTGTTCGCCTTCTACCGCGAGGGCTTCGAGCAGGCCGCCGCCCGGCTCGCCCGGTACGCCAACCGGGCCGGCGGTGATGTCATGGACGAGCCGGCCACCGCCAAGGCCCTCAGCGGGTATCTGCTGCGCGGACTGGACTGCGGCGCCCTCGACATCGCCGAGGTGGCCCGGCTGACCGGGCTGACCCGCGCCGATCTGGAAGGGTTCGCGGCACCCCGGCGCGGCGATCTGACGGCCTCCGGCAAGTAGCGGCCCTGCCACGCCGTCCCGGGCGGCGCGAGGTGTCCTCGGGTTCGGGAAATCCGGGCCGCCGGGAGTCCTGCGGCAGGTGGACCAACGTCGGCGACGTCTACATCAAGGGCGACGACGAGCCGGTCCCCGGACTTCCCGTCCGCCGGGCGCGCAGGTACCGCTCCAGGCCCGACGCGACCGCCCACCTCCGCTCGGCGAACAGCCGGGTGCCCCGCCGGCACAGCTCGGCGTCGGCCCGTGCACGGGCACAGAACTCCTCGGGTGTGGCACCGAACAGTTTCCTCAACTCACCTGATTCCGCGAGGAGTCCGGTGAGGAGGGCGCGCTCGCCGGGGTGGCGTCGGGGGGTGCCGGTACCGTCGTGCAGGACGCCGTGCCGGTTGACGTAGGCGTGGACGCCGGGCAGCGTCGTGCCGTCCGCGAGGGCGACGCGTACGTCCGGGGCGGGCAGCCAGGCCCGGCCGAAGTTGCCGCCCGGCAGTGGTACGCCCTCGCTCGCGTCGATCACCTCCAGCTGGGGCCCGTCCAGCCAGACGACGAACAACTCCCGTACCGTCGCCGGGGATCGGACCGGGGACGCCGAGACGTAGCCGAGCCGGCTGACGTGCGCGGAGACGCCCACGTCGAGCCCGGTCACCCGGGTGCGCACCATGGGGATCGGCCCGGTCACCCCGGACTCGGCCATCTTGTGCTGGAGTTGGGCGGGAGAGGCGTTGGAGCCGACCGCGAGCACCGGTACCCGGCCGTCGTCGTGCACCAGCCGGTCCAGCGGCACCAGCCGGTCGCCGTCGAGGAGTCCGGAGCCGGCGGGCCAGACCCCGGGGTAGGTCAGCGGATGGTCGCGCGGTGCCTGGTCCAGGCCCAGTTCCTTGAGCGTACGGCCGGTCATGCGCGGCTCACTCCGAGGGCGGCAGCTCGCCCGAGCCGCGGGTGACCAGCCGGGTCGGCAGCTCGATCCGCTCCGGTGCCATGGGGGTGCCGTCCAGCTGGCGGAAGAGCCGCTCGGCGGCCGTACGGCCGAGCAGGGCCGCGTCCTGGGCGACGACCGTGAGGCCGGGGTGCAGCAGATCGGCCAGCTCGATGTCGTCGAAGCCGACGAGCGCGACCGGGCGTGGCTGTTCGGCGAGGACCCGGATCACGGTCACGGTCACCCGGTTGTTGCCCGTGAAGATCGCGGTGACCGGAGCCGGCCCGGACAGCATCTCCTCGGCGGCCCGGCGCACCCGCTCCGGGTCCGTCATGCCGAGGGAGGTCCACGCCGGCTCGACGGATATCCCGGCGTCCTCCATCGCGGCCCGGTAACCGCGCAGCCGCTCGGCCGCCGTGTGGATGCCGGGCATGTCACCGATGAAGCCGATCCGGTGGTGGCCGTGCGCGATCAGATGGGCGACCCCGTCGCGGGCCCCGCCGTAGTTGTCGGACAGCACCACGTCGGCGTCGATCCTCCCGGCCGGGCGGTCCACGAACACCGTGGCCACGCCCGCCCTGATCTCCGGCTCCAGGTAGCGGTGGTCGTCCCCGGCCGGGATCACCACCAGCCCGTCCACCCGCCGCGCGCACAGCGCCAGCGCCAACTCCTGCTCCCGGTCCGGGTCCTCGGCGCTGGAGCCGTTGATCAGCAGCGCGCCATGGGCCCGGGCCACCTCCTCGACCGCGCGGCTGAGCGGGCCGTAGAACGGGTCGGCGAGGTCCTCCAGGACGAGACCGATGCTCGCGGTACGGCCCTTGCGCAGCACCCGCGCGCTGTCGTTGCGGCGGAAGCCGAGCGCGTCGATCGCCTCCTGGACCCGGCGCTCGGTGTCCGGGGTCACCCCGGGCTCGCCGTTGACCACCCGGGACACCGTCTTGAGACCGACACCGGCGCGCGCAGCCACGTCCTTCATCGTCGGCCGGGTCCCGTAACGGGAGCCGGGAAGACGGTCTGCGCGGCGGGAGGTCTCGGGCACGATGCGGCGTCCTGTCCTGTCGTCCACGGTGGGATTCCTGTTGTCCACGGGGGATGCACAGGTCCATGGGTTTGTATGAGGATGTGGCGTCGAGCATAGAGCCTGGACAACGTTGTCAGATGCGAGGGAGACTGTCCACCGCAATCTCCGGCCCGCGCCCCCACCGCTGGACGGCTGCGCTTTCACTCGCTTACTCATGGTTGACGGGGAGATCTGACTCTGATGCACACCGACCTCGTGGCGGCCCTCGACATCGGCGGCACCAAGATCGCCGGCGCACTGGTGGACGGTCACGGACGGATCCAGGCACGCGCCCAGCGCGCGACGCCCGCCCAGCAGGACGGCGAGACGGTCATGGGGGCCGTCGAGGAGGTGGTCGGCGAACTCGCCGCTTCACCCCTGTGGGGAAGGGCCGGCTCGCTCGGGATCGGCAGCGCGGGCCCGGTGGACGCCTCCGCCGGCACCGTGAGCCCGGTCAACGTGCCGGGCTGGCGGGACTTCCCGCTCGTGGAGCGGGTGCGCGCGGCCACCGGCGGGCTGCCGGTCGAGCTGATCGGCGACGGCGTCGCCATCACGGCCGCCGAACACTGGCAGGGCGCGGCCCGCGGCCACGACAACGCGCTGTGCATGGTGGTGTCGACGGGGGTCGGCGGCGGCCTGGTGCTCGGCGGCAGGCTGCACCCCGGACCGACCGGCAACGCGGGCCACATCGGGCACATCAGCGTCGACCTCGACGGGGACCCTTGCCCCTGCGGATCGCGCGGCTGCGTGGAACGCATCGCGAGCGGGCCCAACATCGCCCGGCGCGCGCTGGAGGGCGGCTGGCAGCCGGGTCCCGACGGCGACACCTCGGCGGCGGCGGTCGCGGCCGCGGCCCGGACCGGCGACCCGGTCGCGGTGGCGTCCTTCGAGCGGGCCGCGCAGGCGCTGGCGGCCGGGATCGCGGCCACCGCGACCCTGGTCGAGATCGACATCGCGGTGATCGGCGGCGGGGTGGGCAAGGCGGGGGACATCCTCTTCACGCCGCTGCGCAAGGCCCTCACCGACTACGCGACCCTCTCCTTCGTGCAGCGTCTGACGGTCGTGCCGGCCCAGATGGGCACCGACGCGGGCCTGGTGGGCGCAGCGGCGGCCGCACTGGCACAGATGGGCACGGACGCGACGGCGGCGGGGGTCTGAGGCAGCCGCGGGACGGAGCAGTAACGTTCAGGCCCGGTCGGCCGGGGTTCAGGTCCGGCCGACCGGGCCGGTCGGGAACGGCTGGGCGGTGCGAGGCGCGGGACGTCAGCAGGTGATCCGCGCGTCCGCCCAGTCGCCGTGGTCGGAGGTGATGCCGTTCCCGCCGTCGGTGACGACGAGGCTGACCACCTCGGCGCCGGTGACGTCGGCGGTGAGCGGCTGGGCCGCCATGTCCGTGGTCAGTACGCCGGTCGAGGCGACCTTCGTGCCGTCCGCCCAGACCTCGAAGGAGACGCTTCCGTCGGCGCCTTCCTCGTCGTCCACGCCGACCTCGGCGGTGACCTTCTCGCACGCCTTCCCGGTGTAGTAGTCGACCTGGCTCTCGGCATGGGTGCCGAGCCCCTTGGCGTACACCACCCCGTTGACGGTGATCGGATGTCCGTCGCCCGCGGCGGTCTCCCCGTTGCTGGTGTCGCGCTCCACGGGTCCCCAGCCGTTGCCGGCCGACAGCCAGAGAAGGTCGCTGAGATAGGAGCTTCCGGCGGGCGGCGGGTCCGCGACGGTCATCGTGACCGTCATCGTGCTCTCGGCGCGCACGCCGGCCGGCGACCGGTAGCTCGCCCTGAGCCCGAGGTCGTACGACCCCTTCGGCGTCCCCGCGGGAGCGGTCACCTTCCAGCCGGTGCGCAGGGCACGGCCCGTCGGCAGTGCCGCGGCCTTGGTCGGCGAGGTCGGGGTGACGGTCCAGCCGTGCGGGCCGGTGAGCGACACGGAGACCTTGCGGGCCGTCGTGCGGCCGAGGTCGGTGACGGACGTGGTGAGCGCGGCTGCGCTGCCCGGCTCGATGAACCGGCTGCCGTTCAGGCCGAGTTCGACGGCCGGCGGGTTGGCCGCCCAGCGCCGGTCGGCGGCGACCCGGACCAGGACGGTGCCGTGCGCCGGGACGACCGCGGAGAGGGTGCCCGCGGTGTTGTAGCTCCGGTGCTGCCACAGGTCGCGCAGGGTGTAGGCGGGCGCGTTCGAGAGGCCGACCGCCTGTGCGGTGGTCGCGATGCGCTGGGGGGAGTTGGACTCGTTGAAGAGGGCGACCGCGCGGCTGCCGTCCTTCATCTCCTTGGCGACGACCCAGCGTCCGCCGGCCGAGGAGACCACCGTGCCCTGCTTGCCGAGCGGGTCCTGGTCGACGGCGATGACCTCCTTGTTGTCCAGGATGTCGAAGGTCGCCGGGGAGGCCTTGCGCAGGTCGGTGCCGATGAGCAGCGGGGCGGCCATCATCGACCACATCGAGAAGTGCGAGCGGTACTCGGTGTCGGTCATGCCGCCGTTGCCGACCTCCAGCATGTCCGGGTCGTTCCAGTGCCCGGGGCCCGCGTAGGGCGCGAGCGGCAGGTTCTGCTTCAGGATCGACACCATCGAGCCCCAGCTGTCACTGATGTCCCCGGTGGTGCGCCACAGCTGGCCCACGTCCGACGCCCACTCCCAGGGCTTGTTCTCGCCCCATTCGCAGATGCTGTAGACGATGGGCCGCCCGGTCGCCTTCAGCGCGTCCCGCATGGTGAGGTAGCGCTGCTTGGCGTCCACGCCCTGGTTGTTGCAGTTGTCGTACTTGAGATAGTCGACACCCCAGTCGGCGAACTGCTGGGCGTCGCTGTACTCGTGGCCGAGGGCGCCCGGGAAGCCCGCGTCGTTGCAGGTCTTGGTGCCCGCGCTGGTGTAGATGCCGAGCTTGAGGCCCTTGGCGTGCACGTAGTCGGCGACCGCCTTGATGCCGTGCGGGAACCGGGCCGGGTCCGGGACCAGCTTGCCGTCCGCGTCGCGGTTCGGCAGGGCCCAGCAGTCGTCGAGGTTGACGTACCGGTAGCCGGCGTCCTTCAGGCCCTTCGTCACGAAGAGGTCAGCGATGCCCTCGACCATGGCCTCGTCGAAGTCCGTGCCGCAGTGCGTGGAGTTCCAGTTGTTGAAGCCCATCGGCGGGGTGAGGGCGAGACCGTCGGCGGGGGCGGGCGAGCCGGATGCCCCGCCGGCGGCGGCGGGTGCGGCAAGGCCCGCCGTGCACAGCAGTGCCGCGGTCAGTGCTCCGACCACTCTTCGGCGGGTTGTGCGGGTGTGAGGGTGACGCATCGTTACGCTCCTCCGACTCGCGAAAGGTGGGATGACGGCAGGTGGGCGTCATCGGTGCGCGCTTATGGTAGGAGCTGTTGGGCTGTGTTGGAAGGGAAGCGGTGAAGGTTGCTCCAGCTTCCCTATTGGCCTGGTTGCAGGGCTGGTTGGGGCGGAAGTGCTGTCCTGTCCGTTGGGTTGTGTTGACTGGTGACGCCGAGAGAGACTATGAGATGTCTGGGTCCGGCCTGTGGGGCGACCTGACCCGGACATCCGATGTCCTGTCGCGGCGATGGCGCGGGGCCTCACCGGAACTCGTGCACCACGTCGATCGTGCCGACGATGTGCGCGTTGAACTCGTCCAGCTCCTCGGCCGGCACCCACAGCTCCAGGATCGTGCTGCCGCCCGCCTGCTGGACGGGATAGCGGCGGACGAAGTCCGTGTCGACCTCGAAGCGGGTGACGAAACCGGCGCCGTCGTGCCGGACGTTCCAGTCCCGGGCGATCCTGATCGCGTAGTCCTCGTTGAGCACCGGGTAGAAGATCGGCTGCGCGGGCAGCCGGGGCGGCCAGGCGCGCCACGCGAGCTCCCGGACCAGATCGAGCTCCACGGGGCCGGTGGGCCGCCAGAGGGTCGTGGTCGGGCGTGGGCTTGTCATGGCGTACGGCTTCCTGTGCGGGCGGCGGTTCGGGCTCCCGACGCTAGCCGCACCGTGATCGTCCGGGCCACCCGGTTTCCGTGCCGACGTGCCGCGTTGCTCCCCTCGTGGGTTCGCCCGTGACCCCGGGCCCCGCGCACAGTTGAGACGGGCATGAAGAAGCGCAGCATGCTCGCCATCGCCAGCCTGGCCACCGGATTCGTCGTGGCCGCCATCACCCCGTCGCACGCCGCCGACGACGGCCCGCTCGACGAACTGTACATCTCGGACACCCTGGAGCATGTCGGTCACCTCGTGGGCGAGGACAGCTTCCAGACCGATCGGGATTTCCTGGGCCAGGAGTAGCCCGGCGGGGCGGCAGGGAACGAGGGTGCCGGTGTTCCGCGGAGGGAGCACCGGCACTCCGTTCTGCGCGCCCTCAACGGGAACTGGTTTCCGTGGCAGTGTGGAGCGGGCAAGCCTCAGGGGGCCAACAGAAGAGGGGGAAGTCCGTGATCGTCTGGGTCAACGGCGCGTTCGGTGCGGGCAAGAGCACCACCGCACGTGAACTGATCGAACTGATCCCGAACAGCACGCTCTTCGACCCCGAGATCATCGGCGGGGCACTGACACATCTGCTGCCGGCCAAGCACCTCGCCGAGGCCGGCGACTTCCAGGATCTGCCGATCTGGCGACGACTGGTGATCGACACGGCGGCCGCGATGCTGGCCGAGCTGGGCGGGACCCTGGTGGTTCCCATGACGTTGCTGCGCCAGGAGTACCGCGACGAGATCTTCGGGGGCCTCGCCGCTCGCCGGATCGCCGTCCGGCATCTGTGCCTCACCCCGGCCGAAACGATCCTGCGCGAGCGAATAGCCGGGCGTGAGATCCCGCCCGACCTGCCCGACGGCGAGATACGCGTCCGGCAGTGGTCGTACGACCAGATCGAGCCCTACCGCGCCGCCCTCGCCTCCTGGATCGGCGCCGACGCCCATCTCGTCGACACCAGCGCCCTCACCCCGTACGAGACGGCCGTGTACATCGCCGACGCCGTCGGCACCGGTACCGCGCCCGTCTGCGCCATCGTGCAGACCCCGGAGCCCACCGCCGAGACCCTCGCGGCCGGGGTGCTCCTCTTCGACGAGGAGGACCGCGTCCTGCTGGTCGACCCCACCTACAAGGCCGGCTGGGAGTTCCCCGGCGGGGTCGTCGAGCCCGGGGAGGCCCCCGCGCAGGCGGGCGTGCGTGAGGTCGAGGAGGAGACCGGGATCCGGCTGGAGAAGGTGCCGAGGCTGCTGGTCATCGACTGGGAGCAGCCCGTACCGCCCCGCTACGGCGGCCTGCGGCTGCTCTTCGACGGCGGCCGGCTGGACTCCGCCGAGGCCGGGCGGCTGGTACTGCCGGGACCCGAGCTGCGCGGCTGGCGCTTCGTCACCGAACAGGAGGCCGCCGAGATGCTGCCCCCGGTGCGCTACGAACGGCTGCGCTGGGCGCTGCGGGCCCGCGAGCGCGGCGCCGCGCTCTATCTGGAGGCCGGTGTCCCGGTCGGTTGACAGTCTCTGACTGCCTGTCAAGTCTCCGCATTCTTGGTGAGGTTGACGGTGACTTTGGCATTTCCCGGGCTTGTGTAGGGGACTTTGCCCGGGGCGGAAGGTTCCGAGGGGTAATGGAGGGTGAATTGAGGCCGTCCCGGTATGAACGGGAGCATGAAGGAGGTACACAAGCGTTCTAACGTCGGTGCGCAGCTCAACTTCCTCGCGGCCGCTGGCCGCCGTGCACAGGCCGGACATCCACCGGTCGAAGGAGGGACATGCGCGCGCACTCTTCGGCCCCCACAAGGGGACTCGCACTCGCCGCCGGGCTCATCCTGGCGCTCGCCGCCTGCAGCAGCGGCGGTGGTGGCAGCGGCGGCAAGGGCACCTCGGCGGGTCTCGCCTCCTGCTCCGCCCAGGGCAAGGCCGACACCTGCAACTCCGGTGCCACCAAGGCCGGCGGCACGTTCACCTATGTCATCGAGAAGAACATCCAGCAGTGGAACGTGCTGGACACCAACGGCAACACCTTCGAGAACGGCGAGACCGTCGGTGTCGTGCTGCCCTCCGTCTTCGTCCCGCAGCCGGACTTCAGCGTCAGGCTCAACACCGACCTGGTGACCTCGGCCGCGCAGACCGGTACCAGCCCGCAGACGATCGTTTACAAGATCAACCCCAAGGCGTCGTGGAACGACGGGACCCCGATCACCGCCGACGACTTCGTCTACTACTGGCGCACCAACGACGGCAAGGACTGTCCGCCGCCGCCCGCCGACGACTCCACCCAGACCAAGGGCTGTCTGCCGGAGAGCACCGCCGGCTACGACCGCGTCAAGTCGATCACCGGTTCCGACAACGGCAAGACCGTCACCATGGTGATGTCCAAGCCGTACGCGGACTGGAAGTCCCTGTTCGGCGCGGGCTATCCGCTCTATCCGGCGCACGTCGCCGAGAAGCTCTCCGGCGCCAAGGCGGGCGACGCGGCACATATGACGGCCGCTCAGATGACGCAGGGATGGCAGTACTTCCAGAAGAACCCGCCCAGCAAGTACGCGACGGCGGGCCCGTACAAGATGACCGAGTGGGTCGACAACGACCACGCCACCTATGAACCCGACCCGAAGTGGTGGGGCAGGAAGGCGACCCTGCAACGGCTGATCTACAAGGTGATCTCGGACGCCACGCAGGAGCCGATCGCGCTGCGCAACAACGAGGTCCAGGGCATCTACCCGCAGCCCGAGGTCGACCTCGTCAACCAGGTGAAGGCCATCCCCGACGTCACCTACACCATCGGCAACGGGCTGACCTGGGAGCACTTCGACCTCAACCTGCACAACCCGGTGATCGGCAAGTACCTCGCCCTGAGGCAGGCGATGTTCACGGCCGTCAACGTCAAGGACATCATGGCCAAGACCGTCGCCCAGTTCGATCCCGGCGTGAAGCAGCTCTACAGCCACAACTTCGTGCCGGGGGAGGCCGGCTACCAGGACGTGGTCAGCGCGAGCGGCCAGGGCTCGGGTGACCTCACCAAGGCCAAGAAGTACCTCACCGACGCCAAGTTCACCGGAGTCGGGACCGCCCTGAAGACCCCGGACGGCAAGGCCGTCGGACCCTTCAACTGCCGCTACACCACGGGCAACCAGATCCGGCAGAGCGAGTGCCAGATCCTGCAGAGCGACCTCGCCGGCCTCGGGATCAAGGTCACGATCAAGCCGATCGGCGCCGCCGACCTCGGCACGGTCCTGGCCGGCCACCAGTACGACATCATCGTCTTCGCCTGGGTCACCTCACCGTTCCCGATCAGTGGATCCCAGCAGCTGTGGACGACCGGAAGCGGCGGCAACTACGGCGGCTACAGCAACAAGAAGGTCGACTCCCTGATCAGTACGGCCATCGGCGAGACGGACCAGACCAAGGCCACGACGCTGCTCAACCAGGCCGACCAGATCATGGTGAAGGACGCCTACGTGCTGCCGCTGTACCAGAAGCCGACCTTCCTCGCGGTGCAGACCCGGTTCGTCAACATGCGCAACAACTCCACCATTGTCGGACCGCCGTACAACGTCGGCGAGTGGGGCCTCAAGAAGTAGCCCCGGCGACCAGTCGGATCCGATTCCCGGCCCCGGCGACCCCGGGGCCGGGCCTCCGCGAGAGAAGACCCGCATGCTCGCCTACACCGTGCGCCGCATCCTCGTCTCCGTGCCCGTCCTGATCGTCTCGACGTTCATCGTCTTCCTTGTCGTCGTCAACTCCGGCGACCCGGTGGCCAACTTCGCCACCTCCCGGCAACCGCCGCCCAGCAAGGCCGCCGTGACCGCGTTCGCCCGGCACATCCACGCCGACCAGCCCGCCGTGGAGCGGTACTGGAACTGGATCACCGGCGTCCTGCACGGTGACTGGGGCCCGTCCGTACAGGCCAACCTGGACATCGGACACGACCTGTTCACCCGCTTCCGGGTCACCGTCACCCTGGTCGCCGCCGCCATGCTGCTCGCCCTGGTGATGTCCGTCGTCTTCGGCGTGTTCAGCGCGATCCGCCAGTACAGCGCCGCCGACTACACCATCACCTTCTTCGGCTTCCTCTTCCTCGCCATGCCCGTGTTCTGGTTCGCGGTGCTGCTCAAACAGGCCGGCATCTGGTTCAACCAGGAGACCGGCAGCCAGTTCCTCGGCACCATCGGCGAGAAGTCGCCGTACCTCGAAGTGGACACCACCTGGAACGAGTTCACCGACCGCATCGGCCACCTGGTCCTGCCCACCATCACCCTGGCCCTGGTCTCCTTCGCCTCCTGGACCCGCTACACCCGCGCCTCCATGCTGGAGGTCCTGGACAGCGACTACGTCCGCCTCGCCCGGGCCAAGGGGCTGCGCCGCGGCAAGGTCCTCACCCGGCACGCCCTGCGTACCGCGCTGATCCCGCTCGCCACCGTCACCGCCCTCGACATCGCGATCATCTTCGGCGGCGCGGTCATCACGGAGACGATCTTCCAGTGGCACGGCATGGGCGAGATGCTCGTGCAGGCCGCCACCACCCTCGACGTCTACCGGACCATGGCCTGGCTGCTGCTCTCCGCCGTCGTCGTCATCGTCTTCAACCTCTTCGCCGACCTGCTCTACGCCGTACTCGACCCGAGGATCCGCTATGACTGACATCGGGGCACTCGGGCCGACCGGCACACAGGCACCGGGCGCCGACCACGAGTTCACCGTCGTGCAGCGCAGCCAGACCCGGCTGGTGGTGCGCCGCTTCCTGCGCCACCGGGCCGCGATGATCAGCCTGGTCGTGTTCGTGCTGATCGTGCTGTGGGCCTTCGCCGGCCCGCACCTCTGGCACTACTCGTACACCAAGTACACCCCCGACAACTCCCAGCCCCCCTCCTGGAAGCACCCGTTCGGCACCGACTCCTCCGGGTACGACGCCTACGCCCAGGTGATGCGCGGCACCCAGACCTCGCTGAAGATCGCCATCCTGATCGCTCTGGGCTCCACTCTCGTCGGTGCCGTATGGGGTGCCGTGGCCGGCTTCTACCGGGGGTTCGTCGACGCGCTGATGATGCGCATCGCAGATCTGGTGCTGACGCTCCCGCTGTTCGCGATCGCGCTGGTCATCTCCTCCCGCAGCGGCGGCTCCTGGTACTGGATCGCCGTGGTCGTCGCCGGACTCACCTGGGCGTATGTGTCACGCGTGGTGCGTTCGTCCGTGCTCTCGCTGCGCGAGAAGGAGTTCGTGGAGGCCGCCCGGGCGCTCGGCGCCTCCGACACCCGGATCATCTTCCGGCATCTGCTGCCCAACGCGCTCGGCCCGATCATCGTCAACGCCACGATCCTGGTCGCCACCGGCATCCTCACCGAGACCGCCCTGTCCTTCCTCGGCTTCGGCGTCCAACCGCCCGACACCTCCCTCGGGTTGCTGGTCGCCCAGGCGCAGACGGCGGTGGACACCCGGCCCTGGCTCTTCTACATCCCCGGCGCCTTCATCATCGCCATCGCCCTCACCATCAACTTCATCGGCGACGGCCTCCGTGACGCCTTCGATCCCCGGCAGCAAAGGGTGCGACAGTGACGGCCACCGACAAGGGAAACGGCAGCGGCATGAGCGATGGGCTCGGCCGGGGTGTCGGCGGAGTCGTCGCCAAGGGGGAGGGGGACGGGGCCGTGCTCGAAGTCGAGGAACTGAGCGTGGAGTTCCCGACCGAGGACGGTGTCGTACGGGCGGTACGCGGCGTCGGCTACCGGCTGGAGCGGGGCGAGGCGCTCGGTATCGTCGGCGAGTCCGGCTCCGGCAAGTCCGTCACCGCGCTGGCCGTGATGGGGCTGCTGCCCGGCTCGGCCCGGGTACGTGGCTCGGTGCGGTTCGAGGGCACGGAGCTGCTCGGGATGTCCGACGCCCGCCTCTCGGACGTACGCGGCAGCGGCATCGCCATGGTCTTCCAGGACCCCATGACCTCCCTCAACCCCGTCTACACGGTCGGCTACCAGATCGCCGAGACCCTGCTCCGGCACAACCCCCGGCTCGGCAGACGCCCGGCCCGCGAGCGCGCCGTGGAACTCCTCGGCACGGTCGGTATCCCCAGCCCCGAACGGCGCGTCGACAGCTACCCGCACGAACTCTCCGGCGGCATGCGCCAGCGGGTCGTCATCGCCATCGCGATCGCCAACGACCCGGACGTGATCATCGCCGACGAGCCCACCACCGCCCTCGACGTCACCGTCCAGGCCCAGATCCTGGAGGCCCTGGAGACCGCCCGCGCCGAGACCGGCGCCGCGCTCGTCCTCATCACCCACGACCTCGGGGTGGTCGCGGGCCACACCGACCGGGTCGCCGTCATGTATGCCGGGCGGATCGTGGAGACCGGCTCGGTCGAGGACATCTTCTACACCCCGCGCATGCCCTACACCCTCGGCCTGCTCGGCTCCCTGCCCCGCCTGGACCGCGAGGAGGACCGCCTGACCCCCATCACCGGCTCCCCGCCCTCACTGCTCAACCTGCCCCCGGGCTGCCCCTTCGCCCCGCGCTGCCCGATGCGCCGGGAGCCCTGCGACAGCACGGAACCCGCCCTGCGCCCGGTCGGATCCGACGCCCACCGCAGCGCCTGCCACTTCGCCGGCGAACTCGTCGACACGGCGGCCGACGAGGTCTTCGACGCCGTCGGCGCCGACACCGAGGCCCTCGCCCGGTTCGCGGACCTGGAGGACGATGCCCGATGACCGGCCCCCTGCCCCCGCTGCCCGGCCACGGCGGCTCGGGCGAACCCGTCCTCCAGGTCCGCGACCTCGTCAAACACTTCCCGGTGATGTCCCGGGGCGTCGTCCGCCGCCGGGTCGGCGACGTCCACGCCGTCTGCGGGGTCTCCTTCGACCTGTACGAGAACGAGACGCTCGGTCTCGTCGGCGAGTCAGGCTCCGGCAAGACGACGATCTCCCGCACCCTGCTCAACCTGGAGAACGCGACCTCGGGCACCGTGCACTACCGAGGCCGCCTGCTGACCGATCTGAGCAGACGTCAGATGCGGCCGGTACGGCGCGAGTTGCAGATCGTCTTCCAGGACCCGTACGCCTCCCTGGACCCCCGGATCTCCGTCCACGAGATCGTCGCCGAACCCCTGCGCATCCACGGACGCTACGACTCCGGCGCCGCGGGCGAGGTGCGTGAACTGCTGCGCCTGGTCGGCCTCAACCCCGAGCACGGCAACCGCTTCGCCCACGAGTTCTCCGGCGGCCAGCGTCAACGCATCGGCATCGCACGGGCGCTGGCACTCCGCCCCAAGGTGATCGTCCTGGACGAGCCCGTCTCCGCACTGGACGTGTCCATCCAGGCCGGCGTCCTCAACCTGCTGATGGACCTCCAGAACGAACTGGGCCTGTCCTTCCTCTTCGTGGCGCACGACCTCTCCGTGATGCGCCACGTCGCCCGCCGGGTCGCGGTGATGTACCTGGGCCGCCTGGTGGAGATCGCCCCCGCCCGGCAGCTCTTCGCCCGCCCCGCACACCCCTACACCCAGGCCCTTGTCTCCGCGATCCCGCTGCCCGACCCGCGCAAGGAACGCGCCCGCAGACGGATCACCGTCCAGGGCGACGTCCCCAGCCCGGTACGCCCGCCCAGCGGCTGCCGGTTCCGCACCCGCTGCCCCAAGTTCGCGAACGAGCTCACCGACAGCGAACGCACCCTCTGCGTCGAACAGGTGCCGGACCTGGTCGACCGGGGCGGCGGCAACCCGGTCGCCTGCCACTACGCGGAGAGCGTGCAACTGCTGTAGCCGTCCTCGTACGGAAACGGTGTCAGCCGGCTCTCCCGCTCCAGCCGCCGGCAGAAGACCTCCATGGTCACGGCGACGGGAGCGTGCCGGACCAGCAGTTCGGCGGCGGCCCGGGGGATGCCCTCGGGCCACCGCCCGCCGGCGCAGGCGCGCACGAACTCCGCGCGTTCCTCGCCTCGGTACCCGTACAGCGCGGTGACCAGCCAGATCACCAGGTAGTAGGTGGTGTAGGCGCGGTCGTAGTGCCGATGCCGGTCGAGGAAGTCCTGCTCCTGTGGGGTCAGTCGGAAGCGGGGGCTGAGCGAGAGCCCGAAGTCGGTGAGGTACAGCCGCCGGCCGTCGGTGAGGATGTTGCGGAAGTGCGCGTCCAGGTGGAGGAGCCGGCCGCTCGCGAGGAAGGCGGTCAGCTCCTCCAGACCCTTGGCAGTGGAGTTGCACGCCGAGTCCGCGCGGTCCGTGCGCAGTTCGGCGTCCAGCCAGTCGTGCAGGGTGTACGGGAAGTGCTCCAGGAACAGGGTCAGGCTCGCGGAGGCGTCCCGCAGGCCCTCGATGCGGTCACGTACGCCCGCGGAGCCGCCCCAGTAGGCCACCGCCCTCTCGACGTCGGCGAGTTCGACGGGCAGCGGGGCGGGCGTCTCGGGCAGCACCCGCCCGTGGTGGAGCAGCGGGAACCCGGGGAACCGGCCCGCCAGCACCCAGTTCGTCGTAGCCACGTGTGCGGCCAGCTCCCGCCACGCGCCGAACCCCGGTCCGCCGATGGCGCCGATGCCGTAGTGGCAGTACGGCGGCAGGCCGAAGACGTTCGCGGTGGAGCGGGCGTGCCGCGGGTCCCGCTCCCGGTCGGTCAGGGGGATCCGCTTCACGAACACCGGCCTGCCGTCCATCGTGATCCGCACCGCTCTGCCGCCGATCCCGGTGCCGAGCGGCTCACCCGCCGCGACCAGCCCGGTCAGCTCGACATCGCTCAGCAGGGCCAGCGAGGTCGCGACGTCGGTGTGGGCGGCGATACGGTGCGCGGTGTCGGTCATGTCCCCATGGTCAGTGCGGCGGCCCGTAGGTGTCCGCGGATTGCCGCAGCACCCGGGACGCCTTCGCGGTCACCGGATCACCATGGCCGAAACAGGCCACCTCCGTATCCAGATCGGCCAGCCGCCCGAAGGACGCGACGGCCCGGGCGCGGTCGAGATTGAACACCCCGAGGATCACCGCACCGGTGACCGGGGACACCGCCACCGCATCCCCGGTGAACAGCACCCCGTGCGCAGGGAGATGGAGCGCGATGCTGCCGTCGGTGTGACCCGGCACGTGGACGACCCGGGCGCCGCCGCCGAAGTCCAGGACGTCACCGTCGGACAACTCCGTCACCTCGTCCGGGCTGACCGGATCACCGGCCGGCAGCAGTTTCGCGACCTCGGCCCGGATCGGCCGCTCCCACTCCTCGAACACCGGCGGCGGGCCCGGGACGTCACCCCGGATCACCGGTGCGTCCAGGCGGTGGGCCAGCACTTCCGCTCCGCTCAGGGCGGCGAACTCCGCCGCCCCGCCGACGTGATCCTCGTGGAAATGGGTGAGGACGATCCGGCGTACCGACGAAGGGGACCGGCCCAGCGCGGTGAGCGCCTCGGCGACCGGCCGGCCCGAGCCGAGCGGGCCGGCGTCGATCAGCGTCGAGGCGCCGGCGTCCGGGTCGTGCCAGAGGTATGCCTGGCCGACCGGGAAGCGCAGCAGGTGCAGCCGGGGGAGCAGTTCGATGACGTCCATGTCACGACCGTAGGAGGGCCTCCGTCCGCGGACGAGGGCCCTCTGCCGTGGGCAGAGCGGTTCAGCCCGCCGCGTAGTTCCGCAGGAACAGCGCCTCGGCCACCGACAGGCGCTCCAGCTCCTCGGGAGACACGCTCTCGTTGGCCGCGTGGATCTGCGCCTCCGGCTCGCTCAGACCGATCAGCAGGATCTCGGCGTCCGGGTAGAGGCTCGCCAAGGTGTTGCACAGCGGGATGGAGCCGCCCTGGCCTGCGTACTGCATCGTCTCGCCCGGGTAGGCGACCTCCATCGCGTCGGTCATCGCCTGGTACGCCGGGCTGGTGGTGTCGGTGCGGAACGGCTGACCCTGGCCGACCGTCTCCGTCCGCACCCGGGCACCCCACGGCGTGTGCGTCTCCAGATGGGCCTGGAGCAGCTTGCCCGCCTCGGCCGCGTCCACGCCCGGCGGCACCCGCAGGCTGACCAGGGCACGGGCGCTCGCCTGCACCGACGGGGTGGCGCCGACCACGGGCGGGCAGTCGATGCCGAGCACCGTGACCGCCGGACGCGCCCAGATGCGGTCCGCGACCGAGCCGTCACCGATCAGACCGACGCCGTCCAGCACCTTGGCGTCCTTGCGGAACTGCTCCTCCTCGTACTCCAGCCCTGCCCAGTCCGACTCCGGCTCGAGCCCGTCGACCGTCGTCGAACCGTCCTCGGCGCGCAGCGAGTCCAGCACCCGGATCAGCGCGGCCAGCGCGTCCGGTGCGGCACCGCCGAACTGCCCGGAGTGCAGATTGCCCTGAAGCGTGTCGATATGGACCCGGAGCATGGTCATGCCGCGCAGGGTCGTGGTCACCGTCGGCAGGCCGACACGGAAGTTGCCCGCGTCGCCGATGACGATCGTGTCCGCCGCCAGCAGCCCGGGGTGCTGCTCGGCGTACCGCTCCAGGCCGCCGGTGCCCATCTCCTCCGAGCCCTCGGCGATCACCTTGACGTTGACCGGGACGCCGCCGTTCGCCTTCAGCGCACGCAGCGCCAGCAGGTGCATGATCACGCCGCCCTTGCAGTCGGCAGCACCGCGCCCGTACCAGCGGCCGTCCCGCTCGGTCAGCTCGAACGGCGGGGAGGTCCAGGCAGCCTCGTCCAGCGGCGGCTGCACATCGTAGTGCGCGTACAGCAGGATCGTTTTGGCGCCTTCCGGCCCAGGCAGATAGCCGTACACCGACTGCGTGCCGTCCGGGGTGTCCAGCACGGCGACGTCCACGAAGTCCTCGGCACGCAGCGCGTCGGCGATCCAGTTCGCGGCGCCCTCGCTCTCGCTCCGCGGGAACTGGGCGAAGTCCGCCACCGACTTGAAGGCCACCAGCTCGGCGAGCTCCGCCCTCGCCCTGGGCAGCAGGGCGGCGACGGTCTCGGCGACCGGATTGGGCGACATGGGCACGCTCCTCGTGGGTGCGACGTTGAACTGGTGAGTACACCGATCCTCCCACAGCGGCCTGCGGCGATCTCCGCCGTAGGATGCGGGGAGACAGGTGGTAGGTGCCCGGCTACGGACGGACAAGGCCCGACCCACGGGTTGGTACGGCACCTACGGCTTGACAGGGCATACGGCACTTACGGCTTCTACGGCTTGATCGGAGCAGCGGACCATCGTGAGCGGTGAGAATTCTTCGGCGGACGACGTGCAGCGGGTGTGGGACGTCGTCGTGGTGGGCGCGGGACCCGCGGGGGCCTCGGCGGCCTATGCGGCGGCGGTCGCGGGACGTCGCGTGCTGTTGCTGGAGAAAGCCGAGCTGCCCCGCTACAAGACCTGCGGCGGCGGCATCATCGGACCCTCGCGCGACGCGCTACCGCCCGGCTTCGAGCTGCCCCTCAAGGACCGGGTGCACGCGGTCACCTTCTCCAACAACGGACGGTTCACGCGCACCCGCCGCTCCAAGCAGATGATGTTCGGGCTGATCAACCGGCCCGAGTTCGACCAGCAGCTGGTCGAGCACGCCCAGAAGGCGGGCGCCGAACTGCGCACGGGCGCCGCCGTGCAGCGCGTCGAACAGCACGGCTCGGCCGTCCCGGACCGGCGCACGGTCGCCGTCGTCCTCCAGGGCGGCGAGATCCTGCTGGCCCGTGCGGTGGTCGGCGCCGACGGCAGCGCCAGCCGGATAGGCGCCCACGTCGGCGTGAAGGTCGACCAGGTGGACCTCGGCCTGGAGGCGGAGATCCCGGTGCCGGAGACGGTCGCCGAGGACTGGAAGGGACGGGTCCTCATCGACTGGGGTCCGATGCCGGGAAGTTACGGCTGGGTCTTCCCCAAGGGCGACACCCTGACCGTCGGCGTGATCTCGGCGCGTGGCGAAGGCGCTGCCACCAAGCGGTACTTGGAGGACTTCATCGCCCGGCTCGGCCTCGCCGGCTTCGAGCCGAGCATCTCCTCCGGCCACCTGACCCGCTGCCGCGCCGACGACTCTCCGCTGTCCCGGGGCCGGGTGCTCGTGTGCGGGGACGCGGCCGGCCTCCTTGAGCCGTGGACCCGCGAGGGCATCTCCTTCGCACTGCGCTCGGGGCGGCTCGCGGGGGAGTGGGCGGTGCGGATCGCCGAGGCCCACGACGCCGTGGACACCCGCCGTCAGGCGCTGAACTACGCCTTCGCCGTCAAGGCGGGTCTCGGCGTCGAGATGAGCGTCGGCAAGCGGATGCTGGCGGTGTTCGAGCGCCGGCCCGGCCTGTTCCACGCGGCCCTGACCGGCATTCGCCCCGCGTGGCGCGCGTTCAAGGAGATCACCCAGGGCCGGACCTCGCTCGGCGAACTCGTCCGCTCCCACCCGCTCGCCCAGCGCGCCCTCACCACACTGGCTCCGGAGCCGGCGGCCTCGGGGAAGGCCGCCGAGGCGGACGCGGACGGCGCGGACGAGGCGGACACGGAGGACTCGGTCACTTCGTGACGGCGATCCGGAAGACCGGGTGGTCGGGGGCGATGCGGCGCAGGTCGGCGTCGGGCGATTCGGGGCCGACCCCGTCGAAGAAGACGCCGACCTCGGCCTTCCAGCGCTTCAGGTAGGCCCGCAGCAGTTCGACCTTGTCGTCGTCGGCGACCTCGGTGGCGGTGAAGACGTCCACGTCCTTGCCGAGCCGCAGTTCGCCGCCGCCGACGGCGCGCATGTTGTGGGTCCACTGGACGTGACCGCGCGGCGCGAGCAGGTACTGCTGACCGTCCACCGTCAGCAGGTTCACGGGGGTGGTGCGCCACTCGCCGCTCTTGCGTCCTCGGACGGCGAGGACGCGGGAGCCCCAGATGCTGATACCGCGTCCGGTGAGCCAGGACACGGCCCGGTTGAGGATGTTGACGGTGAACCAGCCGGGCTTCTGGACGTGTGTCGACACGGGGACCCCCACAGTTTGGGAGAGCGGTGCTCTCGCTTGACTCCAGTGTGGGGGAGATCGGCGATCCAAAGCAAGAGCAGTGCTCTCTTTTTTGTGCGGCGCACTTGTTTGAGGTCGGCGCACCGAAAGGAGTTCGGTGCTCTATTTCGAGTGCACTGCTCCGAACTGTGCGCACCGCTCTGCATGCATGGCAGACTGCTTCCCATGACCACCGCACAGGGCGCCCGCGCGCGAGCCAGGATGGAAGTCACCGCGGCCATCAAGGACGAGGCACGCAGACAGCTCGCGGCCGAGGGCGCGGCCAAGCTGTCGCTGCGGGCGGTCGCACGCGAACTCGGCATGGTCTCCTCGGCGCTCTACCGCTACTTCCCCAGCCGCGACGAGCTGCTCACCGCGCTGATCATCGACGCCTACGACTCCCTCGGCGAGGCCGCCGAGGCCGCGCACGCCACTGCCCTTGCCGCCGGTGCCGTCCCGGCGCGGCGCTGGGTCACCGTGTGCGAGGCGGTGCGCGGCTGGGCGCTGACGCACCCCCACGAGTACGCGCTGATCTACGGCTCGCCGGTGCCCGGCTACTCGGCCCCGGACACGACCATCCAGCCGGCCGCCCGGGTCGCCCTCGTCCTGATCGGCATCCTGCTCGATGCGTTCGAGCAGCGGGGTCTGGCTCGTACCCCCGTGCCGGCCGACCTCGCGCCCGAGGCCCGCCGGATGGCCGACGAGCTCATGCCGGGCCTCCCGCCGGAGGTGGCCGTCGCCATGGCCGCGGCGTGGGCGCAGTTGTTCGGGCTGGTCGGGTTCGAACTGTTCGGCCAGTTCAAGGGGGTCGTGGAGGAGCGTGACCGGTTCTTCCGGCATGCGGCCGCCCAGCTCGCCCACGGGGTGGGCCTGGTCTTCCCGTAGTGGGCTCCACCGGGCGGCGTGACGGATGCGCCGTTGCCTCGACCTGAGCCCGACTTCGCGGACGACCGGGCGTTCACGAAGGGCGGTCGCTGCGCCGACGGCCGTCGCCGAGCCGACGGTTGTCAGGGGGCCGACGGTTGTCACTGTGTCTGGGCGGCCGACGTGCCGGCGCCGTCTTCCGGGACGAGTACGACCTTGCCGGCCACCGTCCCGGACTCGGCGAGCCGCAAGGCCTCGGCGGCCTGGGTGAGGGGCAGCCGGGCGGCGATGCGGGCGGTGACCTCGCCGCGCCGGAGGGACTCGAACACTTGGGTGAGGTCGGCGCTCAGCCGGGCCCGGAAGCGGTCCTTGCCGAGGGCGCGGCCCGCCCAGACGTTGAAGAAGTACGCGTGCCGGCCGTTGGGCAGCGTGTTCCACAGCCACACCCGGCCGAGGATCTTGAGCACGGGCAACTGCTTGGAGCCCGAGTCGTCCCGGGTGGTGGCACTGCCGTAGGCGACCAGGGTGCCGCCCGGGGCGAGGAGCCGCCAGGAGTCGATGACGCTGCGGCCGCCGAGGTGGTCGAAGACGGCGTCGACACCGCCGGGGGCCAGTTCGCGGACCCGGGCCGGGACGTCCTCGGTGCGGTATTCGACCGGGGTGACGCCCAGGGCCCGCAGCGCGTCGTGGTGCCGGGCGGAGGCCGTCCCGATGACGTGCAGGCCCGCCGCACGCGCGAGCTGGACGAGGACCGTGCCGACCCCGCCGTTGGCGCCGTGCACCAGGATCGTCCCGCCCTGCCGCACCCTGGCCTTGCGGTGCAGCATCTGCCAGGCGGTGATGCCGTTGACGACCAGCGTCTCGGCCTCCGCCGCGCCGACACCGGCCGGCACCTCCACGGCGTCGGCCGCGTCGAGCACGACGTGACTGGCCCAGCCGCCCACCTTGACCAGGGACGCCACCCGCCGGCCGACGAGCCCGGGCGTGACCCCCTCGCCGGCCGTGAGTACCGTACCGACCAGGTCGTAACCCGGGACGAAGGGGAACGGCGGCTGGTCGTAGTAGCGGCCGCGACGCATCTGCTGCTCCGCGAAGGAGACGCCGGTGGCCTCCATGCGGACGACGATCTGGCCGGCGCCCGGGACCGGGATCTCGCCGCGCCGGATCTGCAGACCTTCGGGCTCCGTGATGCCCGGCAGGACGATCTCGACGAGCTGGGTGTCGGCTGCGGTGCCCTTGGGCGCGGCGGTTCCTGCGGTTTCCATGACGACCTCCATGACGACCTCCATGACGATCTCCCTGTGGACGCAGTCGCAATCGAGAGAGGTACTCGCTTGCGTTAGAAGCTATAACTAACATGACTGGTGCTCGCGTCAGTGTCAAGCTCTCTCGTATCGGGGGGTGCTAACTTCCGTTAGAACCCATCTTGAAAGTGATAGGTTGAAACAGTCGAAACAACCCTGAAGATCAGAGGCAAGGTCAGCGGCTCGGAAGCCCGGAAGCCTGAAGCGCTCGGGAACGTCCGCGCGCCCGGGCGCCGGGAGACTCGGACGTCAGCAGTGAGAGGAGCGTGCAGGTCATGGCGGCAGATGCGGTGAGCCCCCGAGAGCGGTACCGGAGCCAGGTGCGGGCCGACATCAAGGCGCGCGCCTGGGAGCAGATCGCCAAGTCCGGCGCGACGGGCCTGTCCCTGAACGCGATCGCCAAGGAACTGGGCATGAGCGGTCCCGCCCTGTACCGCTACTTCGGCAGCCGGGACGAGCTGATCACCGAACTGATCCGGGACGCCTACCGCAGCCTGGCCGACACCTTCCGGGCCGCTGCCGACTCCCGGGCCGGCATCGAAGGCCTCGCGCGTGCCCTGCGCCGCTGGGCGCTCGACGACCCTCAGCGGTACTTCCTCGTCTACGGCACGCCGGTGCCCGGGTACCACGCGCCCGACGACATCACCGCCATTGCCCGGGAGATCATGGCCGCGCTGCTCGACGTCTGCGCGGCGGCCGAGCCCGAGGCGCCCGCCTCCGCCGGCTTCACCGCCCATCTCGCCCAGCACCGCCAGTGGGCCGACGGTCATCCCGCGTCGCCGGGGGTGCTGCGCCGGGCGCTGGCGTTCTGGACCCGGATGCACGGTGTGCTCTCCCTCGAACTGGCCGGGCAGTTCGAGGGCATGGGCTTCGACCCGGAGCGGCTGTTCGACGCCGAGGTGGCGGAACTGACATCCGGCCGCTGACCCCACCGCACCCCACTGCACCGGATCCCACTGAGCCTCCGCCAACTTGAAGTCGTTGGTCAGAGAGCTGGTGTGCCGGCTTGTCGGGGTGCTCAGGCTGGTTGTGGCCGACAGTCTGCGGAGAAGACCGTCCGTCAGCGGTTGACTTCGAGGTTCGTCAGGACGAGTAGGACGAGCAGGGCGCGTAGGAGGCGGGTCGCGCGGGCGGGATCGGCGCGGCGCTTGGTGAGGGTCCGCCAGTTCTGCAGGTGGGCAAAGCCGTGTTCCACCGGTGCGCGTCCGACGGCTAGGGCTCGTCGTTTGGATCACCTGGTAGTTGGCCAAGGCTGCTGACTGAAGAGTCGATCGCAGTGCCGATTGTGGCGTACACGTCGGCACGGAGGACTTCCGCGAGGGCTCACTGGACCAGTTCGATGTGCGGATGGTCCGGGGACGCTGGGCAGGCGTGGAGTTGCAGGCTGTAGGCGCCGGCGATGTCGAGGAGAGTGAAGTTCGAGGGTGGGGTGCCGATGAGGAGCGGAGTCGGGTTCGTCCGTTCCTCGTCGGGCATCCAGCTCTTGCTGCCGGAGTTCCATTCCGAGGACGCGATGGTGAGGAGCGGGGTCGTCTCGGTGCCGCATTCGGGGCAAGGGCGGGGCATGGGGTCGGTGAGGCCCCAGCGGGTCCAGCCGCCGGTCTTCCACCCGGGGGCGTGGCACAGGTTGCGGAAGTAGAACTCCTGCGGGTCCAGCGCGCCGGTGCTGTCCCATGCGAATCCGGCTGTCTCCCACCGGTTCACGTCACCCAGCTGCTGTTGCAGTTCCTTGCTCAGCTCCATGGGGCTGGGGTAGTCGGTGACCTGTTCCGGTGCGAGCAGGCAGGGTTCCGGGAGGTACCAGTCGAACTGGATCACGGGCGGCTCGGGCGGGGCATCGAGGACGTCGGTGACGGAGCCGGAGGAACGCCAGAAGAGGGCGGTTCGGGGGTGTGCAAACTCCGAGTGGTCGGAGGGACACCACAGGGCCTGGAGAAGGTCGGCTCCGGGAGGGCTGACCGGGAGAGGGACGTCGCGGGTGTAGAGCTGGGCCACGGGAATCATGGGAATCGGGCCGTCGAACCACGGGTGGCCCCCGCGGAGCCGCTGCTCGATCTCCCGTTCCTCGGGCGTGACCGCGGGTGCCTGGGGGTCGCGGAGCCGGCGCTCGGCCGCTGCTGCACGGATGCGACGCAGGAGCCGGATTTCGTCCGCAGAGTGCATCTCGTCTGCCGCTTCACTGTCGTGCGGCTCTTTGCAGTGGGGCCACGGCTCGTCGGCTGGCCAGAGGAGCGGGCCGCCGACGGAGCTGTCGTGCACGGTCGGGGACCCGGGGCGCGGGTGCAGCCGGGTCGCCGTGCGTGCCAGCGGGGCCAGTTGAGGGAAGAGCGCGGTGATGTCGAACGGCCGCGGTGGGGTGGTAAAGATGGCGTTCATGGCAGGGATGCTGCCAGCAACGTCTGACAATGGGCGTACCGATCCACGTCAGCTGACACCACACAGCTTCCCTATGTCAGCAGGCGGACCAGAGGAAGATGCCAGCGATGTGGAGTCCGGCCAGGTAGATGGTCGCGGTCTTCTCGTAGCGCGTGGCGATGCCGCGCCACTGCTTCAGGCGGGTTGATGCACCGTTCGACGGTGTTGCGCTGTTTGTAGGTCTCGCGGTCGAACGCCGACGGTCTCCCGCCCCGGCTGCCTCTCCGCAGCCGATGGCCACGTTGATCTGCTGGCACGGGGATCACCGCGCGGATGCCGCGCTTGCTCAGGTGGTCGCGGATCGCGCGGGAGGAATACGCCTTGTCGGCCATGACTACGTCAGGCCTGGTTCGAGGCCGTCCGCGGCGACGCGGTACACGGAGGCCGGCCATGACGTCCATGAAGGTCGGTGCGTCGCCCGCTTGACCGCCGGTCAGGACAAACGAGAGGGGACGACAGCGGCCGTCGGCAGCAAGATGGATCTTCGTGGTAAGTCCCCCCGCGCGTCCGTCCGATGGCGTGGTCGTGCGGCTCGGCCGCCGGGGCCCCTTTTTGCGGGCCCCGGCGGCGTATTGATGAGCGCGCACGATTGTCGAGTCCACCGAGACGACCCAGTCAAGCTCCTTGTCGGCGTCGGCCTGGGCCATCAGCGCCGTGAACACCCGCTCCCAAGTGCCATCGACGGCCCACATCCGCAGTCGGTTGTAGACGCCTCGCCAGTTCCCGTACTTCTCCGGCAGATGGACCCACTGCGTTCCCGTCCGGAACTTGAAGGCGATCGCGTCGATCACCTCACGGTGATCCCGCCAACGGCCACCCCTCCTCGGCTTCCGGTCCGGAAGTAACGGCTCGATCCGAGCCCACCGGGCGTCAGTCAACGACATGCCCAGATCAACTTCCCACTGATCCAAACGAAACTGCCTAGGTGTATCTCCCCGTGAGGTTGGGAACGCGGCTGGCTGGTGGCCGGCCCTTCAACGCGGTGTGGCCGCGATGGTGGTTGTAGTGGTGTAGGCATATGCCGAAGGCGTCGCGGCGTTCCTGCTCGGTGCGACAGGGCCGGGTGCGCTTGTGAGTGATTCCTGAGGCAAGCAGCGTTTCGCGCCAGATGCGCGAGCGACAGCAGGAGCCGTTGTCGGTGAGGACTCGGCGGACGGTGATCCCGGCCTGCGTGAAGTGATCCTGGGCCCGGATCCAGAACGCGGCGGCGGTCTGCTGTCTCTCGTCGGCCAGGATCTCGCTGCTAGGTCAGCCTGGGGTGGTCGTCAACGGCGTTGTGGAGGTAGCTGTAGTCGCCACGAACGCGGTTCTTGCGGCCGGCCTGGCGGCCCAGGGCCTGGTGTCCACCCCCGTCGGGGAGGTTTCCGAGCTTCTTGATGTCGACGTGCACCAACTTGCCCGGGGCATGGTGCTCGTAGCGTCCGATGGGGCGGCCCGTCGTGCGGTCGAGGTGGGTGAGACGGGCGGGCCGATAGCCCGTGAGGACGCGCTGCATGGTAGCGGGATTGATCCCAAGCAGCTAGTGCCGTGACTGGAAAGCTTCACCGGCTGCCTGGTGATCGTTCCAAAGAGTCGCCGGGTAGGCTCCTTCGGTCCTTGGTCGAGAGGAGTTGCTGAGTGGCCCGGTTAGGTGGACCCGTTCTGCGTACCCAGAGGCTTGTGATGGAGCCGATCCGCCGTGAGGACAGCGACGATCTCTTTGCGGCTGTGGTCAGTCAGGACAGTGTCATGCGGTGGCTGGCGACTGGCCGGGCGGACAGCCGATCCGCGGCCGAGGCCATGTGCGACGACCACGTCGTCCACTGGACCAGACACGGCTACGGTGACTTCGCGGTCAGGGATGCCGCAACGCAGGCGTTTCTCGGCCGGGTGGGACTGCGTAATCGGGCCCGGCACGGAGTCGACCTCGGTTTCGCCCTGCACCCACGGGCGCAGGGGCGTGGGATCGCCGGCGAGGCGGGCCGCGCGTGCCTGGACCTGGCATTTCGCCGTCTCTCGCTCCCTGTTGTTTTCGCGTTCGTCCTGCCCGGCAACACGGCCTCGATCTCGGTACTGCGCCGTCTGGGCGCGCAGGCGGACGGGACTGTCCAGTCCAGTGGCCTGCATTGTCTGCGCTACCGGTTTGTCCCCGCTGCCATGGCCGCCGCGGAGCATGTGGTGGACGACGGTGGTACGGACCTCCAGCTGGTCCATGCGCCGGGCTCCGGTTCTTGTGATGACAGAGCTGCACTCCGCGATGGCCTGTCCGATCCCTTCGGGACGAATGGGCTCGGTCTGGTGTGGGCTGACAAGCAGCACACCCTCACCGCCGTCTCCGAAGGCCGGCCGGTGGCATCCGGGGGATGGCTGCTGCGGGACATGGCCTTCGATGGATTGCCGCGCCGTGTCGCGGGTTTGGGTGGTGTGCTGGTGCACCCCGCTTATCGAGGCCGGGGCATCGCCCGGACGGTGATCAGCGTGGCGGTCGAACACGCACGAGCGGCCGGGGCCGAGACGATGATTCTGCTCTGCCGTCCTGACCTGGTTCCGCTCTACACGCAGCTGGGATGGAGCCGGCTCTCGGTGCCCGTCACCGTCCAGCAGCCCGACGGCGCGCGGATCTCGCCACTGATCACCATGGTCTACGATCTGGCCGGCCTGCCTCATCCAACCATCGGTGCGGACCTGCGGGGCCTGCCCTTCTGATGCGCTGAGCAGGACTAACCGTGTGGTCAGGCTGCTTCGGCAAAGGGACGTCCGCCCCAGCGGATGCCTTTCTCGCTGCGGATGCGGGCGCGTTCGCGGCGTTGGGCGGCGAGCACGTCGGGGTGGCGGGCATGGGTGTTGCGCCAGCGGAGGTAGCGGTGCAGGGCCTTGGTCTGGAGGGTGTGGTTGGGGTGGTGGGAGTTGGCGAGGGTGAACTGTCGCAGCGGGCCGAAGTGCGCCTCGATCGGGTTGGCCCAGGAGGCGGAGGTCGGGGTGAAGCAGAGTTCGGCCTTGTGCTTCTTCACCCAGCAGCGGATGTCGGAGCCGGTGTGTGCGGAGAGGTTGTCCATGACGATGTAGATCGGGGCGCCGTCGGGTCGGGCGGCGCGGATCGACTTCAGCACGGCAGGGCTGTTGGCGGTGCCCTTGCGGCGCCGGTTGACGCCCCACAGACGGTCGTCGCCGACGGAGTAGCAGTCGCGGAAGTAGGTCACGCCGTGGGTGCGGTGGTAGGTGACCGGCAGGCGGTTGGGCTTGCCCTGCTTCGCCCAGCAGGAGCCGGCGGTGGGCCGGATCCCGAGCGGCCCGAATTCGTCGAAGGCAAAGGTCCGGTCCGGGAAGCGTTCCAGCACCTGCTCGATCCGGTCGAGCTTGGCGTCGCGTTCGGGGTCGGGCGACTCCTTGAGGCATGAGGCTTTCCGGTTCTGCGTGGGAAGACACGCGGGCTCGTGAGAATTCCAACGGCGAAACAGCAAAACCCGCGCGCAGATCGGCCTGTTGAGAACCGTGAGCGCGCGGGTTCGGGCTTGAGGGCGCGGCGTCAGGCGCCGGTGAGTTTGCGGGAGGCGTTCATGAGGTGCTGCGTGGGCGTGGCGTCCAGGGCGATCGAGGTGCGCTGATCGAAGCGGCCCGGCTTGCCCCAGTAGACAGGGGTGCTGTGCCAGTCGTCGTGGCGGACGGCTTCGACGACGTTGCGCGCGGAGGTCTCGACGGAGTCGAGGACGAGCGGTCCGAGGACGGTCATGGCGGCCCGCATTACCAGGGGGCGATGCGCATGATGTCGGTCTTGGCGGAGCCCGCGTTGACGACGCCGGCGGTGAGGCCGGGTTCAGCGTGGGTGAGGTGGGCGGCGTAGTGGTGGTTGGCGAGCTGGATCGGCTTGCGGTCACGGCTGAGGGAGAAGGGAGTGAACTCGGGGAACCGGGCGAAGTCCATCTCGTCGGTCGGCGGGATCGCGGCCGTCATCATGAGCACGACCGGCCGCTCGGCCTGGCGCAGGGCGGGCAGCAGAAGCTGTGTGAGGTGGTAGCGGCTGAGGTAGTTGACCGCGAAGAACGGGTGGAGACCGTCGGCCGTGCGGCTCTCCTCGAAGGTGAACACGCCGGTGGTGTGGACGAGGGCGTCCATGCGGTCGTGCTGGGCGAGGACACGGCTCGCGGCGTCACGGACGCCGTCGTGGGTGGACAAGTCGGCGGCGACGAAGGACGCCCGGTCGGCGCCGGCGCCGAAGGAGGCGAGGGCGGCCTCGCCCTTGCGCGGGTCACGGCCCAGCAAGATGAGCCGGTGGCCGTGGCTGAGGTGGTCGCGGGCGGCCTGGAGGCCGATGCCGCTGTTGCCGCCGGCGATGAGGATGGTCTTCATGATGCTCCAGGGGAGAGCGGGAAAGGGCGGGCGCCGTGGCGGCGACAGCGTGGCCGTGAGGTGCCCGTGGTCGGGGTGCTGGGGTCAGCCGCCGATGAAATGCTCGGCCTGGTCACGGCCGGCGTGCAGGTTCCAGTAGTCGAGGGCGATCTCGTCGGGCGCGCGGCGGGGGACGCCTTCGGGTGCCTCAGCGGCGATCATGAGGTTGATGGCCACGCTGGCGGCATGCGAGAACTCCACGGGGGTGGCGTGGTCCCGGCCGGTCGGCCGGGCGAGGACTGCGAGGTGTACGCGAGGTCAGTCCTGGTTGGCCGGCGAGGTGGCGCCGGGCCAGTCGGCGGGCCACGGCGCCAGCACTGGTGGACAAGCGAGCAGGTGTCCTTGGCACGGAATTTGGTCTTCGTCACACAATTCCCACGGCCGCTGGGGGACACCGCGGTTACGCGCGCGCTGCGCTTCCCCAGGGGCGCGACAAGCTACTGGATGCTCCAGCGGTGCGGATGCTCGGGCTCGTTGGGACAGGCGAATACGTTGAGTTCACCCCAGCGGCCCACAGTGACCTCCGTGGGAGTGGCGCAACGGTGAGTGGGCCGGTTCTGGTCCTCCACCGGTTTCCAGCTGCCGCTGCCGCCGTCCCATTCCGAGCTGTCGATGGTCAGCAGCAGGTGCATCGGCGTCGTGCAGGTCAGGCAGTCCATGGGATACGGGTCTGTCGCGTGCCAGGAGGCGAAGCCGCCCACACGCCAGCCGGGCGGGATGGACAGGTCGTACTGGTAGCCGAGCGGCTCTGTCGTGCTTTCGTCCGCCGACTCCTCGGCTTCCTCTTCAAGGGCTTCCTCCCAGGCATCGATCCGGGCGCACAGTTCCTCGGGCAGAAGGCCGGCAAACGGGTAGGTGACCACCCGCTCCGGGTGCAGCACACAGGGCTCGGGCACGAAACCGTCGGACCCGACGACCAGCGGCTGCGGCGGCGCGGTCAGCACCTCGCTGACCTCCCACGACCGCCGCCAGCGCAGGTGCAGCTCCAGGTCGTACCGGCCCGGGCCGTGCGCGTTGAAGGGACACCAGAACACTTGAAGCAGGTCGCAGTCGCCCGGCCCGGCCGGCAGGTCGGGCACATCCCGCCGGTACAGCTGCGTGAGGCCGATCATCGGCAACGGGTCGGTCTCGGATGCCCCGGGGATCCGGTGCTCTCGGTGCAGCTCGCCCAGGAGTTCCCGTTCCTCGTCCGTCGGGCCGGGAGCCTGTTCGCGGGCCCACGCGGAAGCCAGAACCTGCCGATAGCGGCGGATGTCGGCCGGGCGTCGACCACGCCCACGGCCGTGGGCCTCGCTGCACACCGGCCACGGCTCGTCCGCCGGCCACAGCATAGGACCGCCCACGGAGCTGGCCGAATGGTCTGGTCTGCCCGGCCGCGGATGGAGCCGAGTTGTCGTCCCCCGAAAGGCCGCCAGTTCCGGGAAGAGCGCCTCGACATCGAGAGGGCGCGAGGGCGTGGTCCTCGTCATGGACGCGACCTTAGACGCCTGACATCCCAGCACGCGCAGGATCGTGGAAGGCCGTCCGGCCGCAGCGAGCAGGGACCAGCGAACCGGCCGCCCCGCCAGACGATCTTCTCCGTGGACTGCCGCCCACGACCAGCGTGAGCACCTCGACAGACCAGCACACCAGCCCTTTGACCAGCGACTTCAAGTTGGCGGACGCTCACTGCACCGCATCCCACCGCACCGCATCGTGTCGCACCGCGCCCGGCGGCCTACTTCCCGGGGAGTACGCGTGATCACCTCGCCGGGCTGACGCTCGCGCGGGCCGACGCCGTCTAGCGTGGCGGACATGGACGAGCAGCGGGTACGGGAGCGCGGCCCCGCGCACTGGTGGCGCTACGGGCCCCCGTGGTGGCAGCACGCCGACGACGGAGCGGACAAGCCGTCGCGCGGCCGGCTGCCGTGGCGCACCACCGTCCCGCTCACCGCGCTCGTGCTGGTGGGCTCGAACTTCGCCGCCCACCAGCAGCCGCACCGCGAACCCCTCGACGTGTACGCCCGCCTGCTGCTCCTCGCCACCTGCGCACTGCTGCTGTGGCGGCACCGGCACCCGGTGCCCGTCGTGTTCGGCACGGCGGGGCTCGCCCTCATCTACCTCGCGGCCGGATACCCGTACGGGCCGGTCTTCGCGGCCGTCGCCGTGGCCTGCTTCAGCGCTGTGGTCGCCGGGCGCCGCCGGGCCGCCTGGGCGGCCGTCGGGATGCTGTGGGGCGGCCACCTGCTGATCTCGCTCTGGCTCTACCGCTGGCTGCCGCCGCCGGGTGGCACGGGGGCGAATCCCGGCCAGGAGGTGATCATCGCCACCTGGGTGCTGATCATCGTCTCGGTGGCCGAGCTGGTCCGGCTGCGGCGCGAGCAGTGGGCGCGGGAACGGGCCGACCGCGCCCAGGCGGCCCGGCGGCGGGCGGACGCGGAACGGCTGCGGATCGCCCGTGAGCTGCACGATGTGCTGGCGCACAGCATCTCGGTCATCAACGTCCAGGCGGCCATGGGCCTCGCGCTGCTGGACTCCGACCCCGAGCAGGCCCGGTCCGCGCTCACCACCATCAAGGCCGCCAGCAAGGAGGCGCTCGGTGAGGTCCGTCAGGTGCTCGACACCCTGCGCGCCCCGGGAGCCGCGCCGCGCGCGCCCGCACCCGGCCTCGGGCGGCTGCCGGAACTGGCCGAACAGGCGGCGAGCGCCGGACTCACCGTGGCCGTGGAGGGAGAGCCGCCGCGGCTGCCGCCCGGCGCCGACCTGGCCGCCTTCCGGATCGTGCAGGAGGCGCTCACCAATGTCGTACGGCACTCGGGTTCACGGCACGCGCGCGTACGGCTCGACCACGGGGGCGGGGAGCTGCGGCTGCGGATCGATGACGACGGTCCCGCGACCGGCGCGGACGCGGGAGGCAGCGGGAACGGGCTGGCCGGGATGCGGGAACGGGCGGCCGCGCTGGGTGGCACGATCGAGGCGGGACCGCGCGCCGACGGCGGCTTCCGGGTGCTGGCCGTGCTGCCTCTGACCGAGGCCGTGCTGCCTTCGGCAGATGCGGTGCCGTCCTCGACCGATGCCGTGCCGTCCTCGACCGGCGTCGCGCCGTCCCCGGCCGATGCCGTGCCGCCCGCGACGGACGTCGTGCCGCCCGCGACCGACTCCGTACTGCCCAAGACCGACCGGGAGGACCGATGATCCGGGTACTGCTCGCCGATGACCAGTCGCTGGTGCGGGCCGGTTTCCGGGCGCTGCTCGACGCGCAGCCGGACATCGAGGTGGCCGGGGAGGCGGCTGACGGCGAGGAGGCGCTGCGCAAGGTGCGCGAACTGCGCCCCGACGTCGTCCTGATGGACATCCGCATGCCGCATCTCGACGGCCTGGCCGCGACCCGCCGTATCACCGGGGAGAAGGAGTTGACGGACGTCAAGGTGGTGATGCTGACGACGTTCGAACTGGACGAGTACGTCTTCGAGGCGATCCGCTCCGGCGCCTCCGGGTTTCTGGTCAAGGACACCGAGCCGGAGGAACTCGTGCGCGCGGTCCGGGCGGTGGTGGGCGGGGACGCACTGCTGTCGCCGGGTGTGACGCGGCGGCTGATCGCGGAGTTCGCGGCCCGTTCCAAGGAGCCTGCCGCCGCCGACGCCCTCGCCCAGCTCACGGAACGGGAAAGGGAGGTGATGGCCCTGGTCGGCATCGGACTGTCCAACGAGGAGATCGCCCGCCGCCTGGTGGTCAGTCCCCTCACCGCAAAGACCCATGTGAGCCGCACGATGGTGAAGCTGGGCGCCCGCGACCGGGCCCAACTGGTCGTCCTGGCCTATGAGTCGGGGCTGGTCCGGCCGGGCTGGCTGGGCTGAGACGACCGCTGGAAGCGGACCAGCACGCTGACGACCCGGGCGAGGAACACCACGGTGGCGAGCGCCACACCCACCAGCGGCAGCGCCCGTTCGAGACGGCCGGGCAGATCGAAGAACAGCGCCGGTCCCGCCACCGCTCCGAAGACCACCGCCGCCGCGAACACCGCGCTGCACAGCGCGTATCCGATCTCGACGGTGATCGCGTCCCGCTCGGCCTGACCGCGCCGTCCCCCGTGACTCGTCATTCCGGCAGTGTCACAGCCGTGGGGGGGCGGGGGGACCACCGAGACGCCGCCGCCCCGCGGAGGACCCGGGACGCC
>NZ_JBHXSK010000039.1:0-121223 GCF_042716195.1 Streptomyces sp. NPDC058683 | reverse complement strand
GCCCTGGTCCTGGCTCTCCGGGGCGAGCAGGATCGCGGTGTGGGTGTGGTGCGCGACGGCATCGCTGACCCGCGGGTCGAACAGCGCCTGAGCGGCGCTGCGGTGGTGCGGGCTCAGCACGATGAGATCGGCGTCGAACTCCTTGGCGGTCTCCGAGATGGCGGCCGCGACCTGGGTGGTGAGCCCCCTCAGGAGGGTTCCCTCGGCCTTGATGCCCTTGTCCCGGAGGGCGGCGAGCGCCTCGTCCAGAACGGCCTGGGCCTCGGTGTCCTCCTCCAGCGGGACGATCGCCGCGACGGAGGCGGCGGAGGCGATGACGTGTACGACGCGGACCTCGGCGTTCGTGAGCTGCGCCAGCTCGCCGGCCAGCCGTACGGCGGAGCGGCGGGCGGGGCTGGGATCGACGGCGATGAGGATGCGCTGGAACACGGACACGGTACTTCCCCTTTCGGGGTGCGGAAGGTCGACTCGGTGGTCTGGGACGCCGGGTGCCGGCGTGACGGCTCGGCGCGTCCGGCGCCGAACGAGTTCTTCCGTCCCCATGGTGTGATCATCTCACCACGCGTCGGCGCGGCGGACAGCGGTCCATGTAACAGCCACTGAACTGCGGGAAGCCGCCCGGTTCCGGCCCGGCGGCCGGACGCCGCGATTGCGCGTCAGCGCACCTCCGCCGTCGGTCAGGGCATCGTGAGGTCGATGGCACGGTCGAGGGCCTGGGGGTGGAGGACCCGGTGGATGCCTTCCAGGAGGTAGTAGTCGGCGTAGGGGAGGGAGACCTCGATGCCGTCCTCGGCCGGCCGGTTGCGGGTGCAGCGGGCGACGACGGCGTCCGCTCGGGTGGAAGCCCTGGTCAGGCAGGTCCCCGCGAGTGCGGTCAGCAGCCGCAGGGCGACGTCGCGGTACTTCTCGCGGCCGGTCGCGGCGGCCAGGTCGAGGAGCCCGCAGGCCATGACGGCTCCGGCCGACGCGTCCTTGATGTCATGGGGGTGCTGGGGAGCCCGATAGTCCCAGACGGGGACGTGGTCGGGGGTGAGCACGCCGATGGCGTACTCGGCCAGGCGCGTCGCCGTGGCGAGGAACCGGGTGTCGGCGGTGCGGCGGTAGAGGGTGGTGAATCCGTAGATCCCCCAGGCCTGTCCACGGGACCAGCAGGAGGTGGGGCTGTAGCCCTGGACGGTGTTGGGGCCGATGGGGGCGCCGGTGGCCGGGTCGAGGTCCCAGACGTGCGGGGTGGAACCGTCGGCCCGCGGGAAGAGGCGCTGGGCGGTCTCGGCGTGGGCGACGGCGATGTCGAGATAGGAGGTGTCGCCGGTCTGCTGCGTGGCGAAGACGAGCAGGTCGAGGTTCATCATCGTGTCGATGATGATGCGCCCGGCGTTGGCGGGGTCGTCCAGCGCGCCCCAGGCGCGCAGGAACCGGCCGCGGGGGTTGTAGCGCCGGATGAGGGAGTCGGCCGCCTGGATGGCGCCGGTGCGCCACTGGTCGTCTCCGGTCAGGCGCCAGGCGGTGACCCAGGAGGGGGTGAACAGGAAGCCGAGGTCGTGGGTGGTGGTGTCGTTGCGGCGGGGGGCGAGTTTGCGTGCGGAGTCGAGGGCGAGGGTGCGGAACCGGTCGTCGTCGGTGTGGAGCCAGCACATCCACAGGGTGCCGGGCCAGAACCCGCCGACCCAGTCGCCGTTCTGGGAGTAGGTCCACTTCTCGAACTTCGTCGAGACCGGGAAGCCGGTGACGCCGGGTGCGACGGTGCGGACCTTCTCGACCGCGTAGTCGGCGGCGGCTCTGAGGACGTGCGTGGTGGCGGCCGGCACGTGCCCGGCCTCGGCGTGTGCGGGCAGAGGTGCGCTGGCGTAGGCGGCCGCGGCGCCGCCTGCCGTGGCCAGCACGGCCCGCCGGGAGATGGACATGACTGCCTGCCTCTCCAACTGGGATGTGGTGCACGGGAGTTGAAGGAGTCTGGCATGCCCGCTCGAATCATGTACACCCATGTGCATGATGTTCGCGTACATGAATACTGTCGGCCCGGCATCGTGCGGATGTCCGCGCTCAGAATGCTTCGGGCAGGGTGACATGGACGTACGTCTTGGTCTCCTGGAACTCGGCGAGGGAGAGCGGTCCGCGCAGCCGGCCGATGCCGCTCTGCTTGAAGCCGCCCTCGGGGAAGCCCTCGTCGTGCAGGTGCCAGGAGTTGGTCCAGACGGTGCCCGCCCGGATCGCGCGGCTGACCCGCCGGGCGCGGTCGCCGTCGCGGGTGAAGACGGCGGCGGCCAGGCCGTACTGGGTCGCGTTCGCACGCTCCACCGCCTCGGCCTCGTCGTCGAAGACCTCGAAGGTGGCGACCGGGGCGAAGATCTCCTCGTGCACCAGGTCGGCGTCGGGGTCGGTGACCTCGATCAGGCTGGGACGGTAGAACGCGCCCGCGGCGAGGGGGCCGTCGGTGACCGGGCCGCCGCGCACGATCGCCTTGCCGCCGTGCGCCAGGGACTCCTCGACGAGGTGGTCGACCCGCTGTACCGCGTTCTGGTCGATGAGCGGGCCCATCCGGGAGCGTTCGTCGTCTCCGGGACCGACGACGACCGATTCGAGGGCGGCGCCGAGGCGTTCGCGGACCTGGTCGGCGAGGGAGCGGTGGACGAGGATGCGGCTGCCGGCCGTGCAGAGCTGCCCGGCCCCCAGCGTGAGGGCCAGGGTGAGCAGGGGCAGCGCGTGGTCGAGGTCGGCGTCCTCGAACAGAACCATGGGGGTCCTGCCGCTCAGCTCCACGGTCATCCGTTTCAGGGTGACCGCGCCGGTGGCGACGACCAGCCGGCCGATCGCGGTGCTGCCGGTGTAGCTGACCGCGTCCACGTCGGGAGAGGCGGCCAGGTACGGAGCGCCGCTGTTGCCCGACTCGGTGAACATGTTGACCACCCCGGCCGGAAGCGAGGGCACTTGGGAGATGATCCGTGCCATCAGCGCGTTGGTCAGAGCCGTCTGGCCCGGCAGCTTCACCACGACGGTGTTGCCCGCGGCCAGGGCGGGGCCCAGCGCCCGCAGGAACAGGGCGACCGGCGAGTGCCACGGCACGATGACCGCCACGACCCCGAGCGGCTCGGGCAGGCTGCTGAACCAGGTGTTCGAGTCGGTCTGTGCGAACGTCCCGGTGTCGGTGATCAGGTTGGCGATCGCGTAGGTCAGCGCGCCGGCGGCGGACCCGGCCTCCAGGCGGGCCTCGCGCAGCAGCTTGCCGTTCTCCGCGGTGAGGAGCTGGGCCAGTTCGTCCGCGTGTGCCTCGAAAGCGGCCGCCATCTCGGTCAGCGCCCTGCGGCGCAGGTTCCGGTCCGTCGGCCAGGCGGTCGAGGCGAAGGCGTGGCGGGCCGCGGTCACCGCCGCCTCCGCCTCCGCGCGTCCGCCGTCCGCGTACGTGCCCACGACCGCGCCGTTCGCCGGGTTGTGCGACGTGGAGACGGTGGCCGAGCTCCGCCACTGCCCGCCGATCCAGTGCCGGGCGGTCTCGTCGTTGTCGTACATCGCCTCGATACCTCCATGGCAACGGGCGTCACACCGGGTCGTGTGACGCTCAGGCGAGAGACTAGGAGGCTTATATTTGCTTTGTAAAGCAAGTCTTGTCAACGGTCGCACGGCAGGGTGGAAGCCCGCGCCGCCGGAACCCGGACCGGAGTGGGAATCCACTGCGCGGGCGCGGCGAGCCTGTTGCCGGGCACATCGACAGCCGGCCGTGCGGGCGATCATCCTGGACACGGCGATCGGCGACCGGCCGGGGCCGGGACGGCAGGCAGGACTGAGGTGCGAAGGTGACGGACGAATCCGCCGAGGGTCTCGCCAAGCTCGTGGCGGGTCTCCTGGAGCGAGTCGGTGCACTCGGTGACGCCATGGCCGAGCGCATCCGGTCCGAGGCCAGCGACCACGGCGGCAACTGCGTCCCGCTGGAGGAACTGCGCGAGTCCTGCCGGGTCGAGTTGCGCAATGTGCTGCGCGCGCTGGCCGGCCAGGCGCCGCTCGACCCCTCGCTGGGCACCGACACCGGGCGCAGGCGCGCCAGGCAGAACGTGCCGGAGACCACCCTGATCGCCAGCTACCGGTCGGGTATCAGGTTCGTCTGGGAGCTGCTCATCGCCGAGGCGACCACCACCGGCCTGGTCGACCACGAAGGTCTGGTCACGGCGGTGTCCTCGATCTGGGCCGTCCAGGACGCGCTGATCGAGTCGACGATCGCCGGCCACCGCGAGGCCACCACCGAACTGCTCCGGAACGCGGAGCAGGAGCGTTCCGCGCTGCTCGAAGCCCTGTTGACCAATCGGAGCCTCGATGCCGGCACTCTCCTGGCGGCCATCGGCGTCCTGCGCATGCCGCGGTACGGCAGGTTCGCGGTCGTGGCGGCGGAGGTGACGTCGTTCGGGCGCCACCCGCTCGTGCGGACGGAACAGGCCCTGCGTGCAAGCGGCATCCACTCGGTGTGGCATCTGCGCCCGGACACCCACGTCGGCATCGTCCAGCTCGCCACGGCCGGGCAGTACGACCAGCTCGTCGAGGTACTGGAGGGCGAGGCGGTCAGCAGGACCGGCGTCAGTCCCGCCTACGAGGACCTGTACGACACCGGGACGAGCCTGTGGTACGCGAAGATCGCCATGCAGGGCGGGCGTGCGGGCGGCTGTGCGGTCACCGTGTTCGACGACAGTCTGGTGGCGGTCGCCGCGGCGGCCGCGCCCGAGATCTCCCAGCGTCTGGCGCGCAACGTCTTCGGCCCGCTCGACCCGCTCCCGCCGGCCGAACGGGACGTGCTGCTCGACACCTTGGAGACCTGGCTGGCCTGTGGGGGCTCGACCGAGGAGACGGCCAGACGCATGTACTGCCATCCGAACACCGTGCGCCAGCGCTTCCGCCGGATCACCGAGTACACCGGCCGTTCGACCTCCGAACCGCACGGGATCACGGAGCTGTGCATCGCCCTCTACGCGCTCCGGCAGAACCCGCGACAGGCGGCAGAGACCCCCTAGCCACCGCGGCCCGCGCGCCCGCGGGCGTCGAGCCCGGGCTCTTGCGGCCCGGAGAAACCCTGTCCGTCCCGGCTCCCCGCGGAGCGATCCCGCGCGTTCGTGGAAACGGAAGATACGAGACCGCCATGTCCCACCCTCCCCCCGCCTGGAACGTCAAACGCTGGACTCTCGCCGTGGTCTGCACGGCGACGTTCATGCTCCTCCTCGACCTCACCGTGGTCTTCGTGGCCCTCAGCAGCATCCAGACGGACTTCCACTCCGACCTGGGCTCCCTGCAGTGGGTCGTCGACGCCTACACGGTTCCGCTCGCCGGACTCCTGCTCACCGCGGGCACCCTGGGCGACCGCATCGGCCGGCGCCGGGTCTTCCTGGCCGGGATGACCCTGTTCACCGCGGGCTCGCTCGGCTGCGCGCTGGCCTGGTCGTCCCTGTCGCTCGACATCATGCGTGCCGGGCAAGGGGCCGGTGGCGCCCTGCTGTTCGGGGTGGCGCTGCCGCTGCTCGGCGAGGCGTTCCCGCAGGCACGGGAGCGGGCCGGTGCGATCGGCGCGTTCGGCGCCACCATGGCCGCCGCCACCGCGGTGGGCCCGCTCGTCGGCGGTTACCTCGTCCAGGGTCCGGGCTGGCGCTGGATCTTCCTGATCAACGTGCCGATCGGGCTGGCGACCCTGGCCGCGGGCCGGCTGCGGCTGCGGGAGTCCCACGGTGCCGCCACCCGCGGAACCGACGTCCCGGGGGCCGTACTTCTCACCGCGGGCCTGTTCGCGCTGATGCTGGCGGTCATCCGCGGCAATGACGAGGGCTGGGCGTCCGCGCCGATCCTCACGCTGTTCGTGGCGGCGGCGATCCTGCTGGCGGCCCTGTTCGTGCGGGAGTCGCGTGCGGGCGAGCCCATGCTCGACCTGCGCCTGTTCGCCCAGCCGTCCTTCCTGGGCGTCGCGGTGGCCGTGTTCGCCATGATGGCCACGCTCGTCGCGGCCATGAACTACACGGCCCTGTATGTCGCGAACACCCTGGGCTACGGGCCGTCGGCCACGGGCCTGCGCTTCCTGCCCCTCACGATCGCCTCCTTCGTGGCCGCGCCGGTCACGGCGGCACTGGCCGACCGCGTCCCGCCGCGCCTGACCGTCGGCGGGAGTCTCCTGCTGACGGCGGCCGGGCTGGGACTGACCGCTCGCCTCGACGCCGACTCACGATGGACCGAGCTGGTCGCCGGGTTCGTCGTCGCCGGAATCGGGCTGGGCGCGGGGAGCGCCGCGACCTCCAACGCGGCCCTCTCCCTGGCCGAGCCCTCCCGGGCCGGTACGGCGACCGGCATGGTGAACACCATGCGCCAGATCGGCCTGGCCACCGGTGTGGCCGTGCTCGGTTCGGTCTTCCAACGGCGGGTCACCGACGCGACCAGCGGTCAACTGGCCTCGGTGCCCCTGCCGCACGACACGATCGCCGCACTCTCCGAGGCGGTCGGCTCCGGCGCCGGCGCCCAGGCCGCGGCCGGCGTCCCCGGCCCGCTGCGGCGAACCGTCGTCGAGGCGGCCCGGGCGGCCACCGCCTCCGGCCTCAATCACATCCTGCGCATCGGAGCCGTCGTCGCGGCCGTCTGCGCGGTGGTCGCGCTGGTGACGATCCGGCGGGAGACGCCGACCGCGGAGACCACGGTCTCGGCGGCGCCGGTCACGGCCGCAGAGACCGCCGGAAAGCCCTGACCATGCCGACGACGAGCTGCGGCACCAGGACCTCGCGGTTTCCTGGATGCCGCGGCGGACGTCCGGAGCCGGAGCGCCGTCGGCGACCGCGCCGCCCGGAACTCAGAAGGCGAGGACGCCTCGGAGGTTCAGGCCCTTGTGCATGTCCTCGTAACCGCGGTTGATGTCGTCGAGTTCGTAGGTGCGGGTGACGAGGCCGTCGAGCGGCAGCCGTCCGGCCCGGTAGAGGGCGTAGATCCGCTCGATGTCGGCGAGCGGGCGGGTCAGTCCCATCACCACGCCGATCAGGTTCTTCGCCGACATGGCGAACTCGACCAGCGGCAGACTCACCGTGTCCTCGGTGACAGGGGCGACGGACGTGACGACGACGTTGCCTCCCTTGCTCACCAGACGGCTCACGGGCCCGATCATGGAGCCGTACAGCACCCCCACCGTGATGATCGCGGCGTCGGCCATCCGGTTGCGGGTCAGCTCGGAGACGATGCCCTGCGCCTCCTCGACGCTCTCCGCGGTGTGGGAGGCACCGAACTTCAGTGCCTGCTCCCGCTTGAACGCGACCGGGTCCACCGCCACGATGTTCGCGGCGCCCGAGACGGCCGCGCCCATCACCGCGCTCATCCCGACCCCGCCGGTGCCGACGACGACCACGGTGTCGCCGTCCCGGATGCCGGCGGCGCGGACCGCCGAGCCGTATCCGGTGATGACCCCGCAGCTGGTCACCGCCGCGACCTGCGCGGGGATGTCGCGCTCGTAGCGCTGGACGCGGATCTCCTGCACCAGGGTGTATTCGGAGAAGGTGCCGAGCTGGCCGTACGCCCCGATCTCACGGCCGTCGGAGGTGGTGAACGCGAACGTGCCGTCCGCGCGGGCGCCGGTCATGACGTCGAGGTTCCTGTCGCACAGGTGTGTGCGTCCGTCCGCGCAGTAGCGGCACGCGCCGCACGTGGGCAGGGGCAGCAGCATCACCGGGTCGCCGACGGCGACCCGGTCGACGCCCGCGCCGACGGCCACGACGACGCCCGCGCCCTCGTGGCCCCCGACCACAGGCAGATTGGCGGGGAAGTCACCGGTCACGTTGTGATCGTCGCTGTGGCACAGCCCGGCGTACTCCAGTTTCACGAGGACCTCGCCCGCTCGGGGATCGGGGAGGGTGCAGTCGACTATCTCCCAGGGGCGGCCGACTTCCCAGCACACGGCGGCTCGGGTACGCGTAGACACTTTGGCCTCTCCTTCGAGGTGACGTGGGTGAAGCGAGGACGGCCGCGGGGGCGTGTCGCCCCGGCTAGAGCCGGATGAAGACCGACTTCAGCTCGGTGAAGTTGTCGAGTGACTTCTCGCCCAGCTCGCGGCCGATGCCGGACTGCTTGAAGCCGCCGAACGGGAAGGTGAGATCCAGTTCCGAGTACGTGTTCACCCAGACCACGCCGGCCCGCAGCCTGCGGGCCACGCTGTGCGCGGTGGACACGCTGGACGTGGCGACCGCGGCGGCCAGTCCGTAGTCGGTGTCGTTCGCGATGCTCACGGCCTCGTCCACGTCCCGGAAGGTCAGGAGTGCGGCGACCGGGCCGAAGATCTCCTCTCGGGCCAGGCGCATGCTGTTGTCGACACCGGTGAAGACCGTCGGCTGCACGAAGTAGCCGGGTGCGTCGTACTCCCCGCCGCCGATCGCGACCTCGGCGCCCTGCTCGCGGCCGATGGCGACATAGGAGGTGACCCGTTCGAACTGCTGGGCGGAGACGACGGGGCCCAGCACCGTGTCCTCCGCGAGCGGATCGCCGACCCGGAACTGCTCGAGGGCCTTGGCCAGTTCCTCGGAGAACTCGTCGTGCACGGCCTCGTGGACGAGGATGCGGGTGCCCGCGACGCAGACCTGCCCGGTGAGCATGGCGAACCCGGCGGCGGCGGCCCGTGCCGCCGCCGGGATGTCCGCGTCGGGCATGATGATGTGCGGTGACTTGCCGCCCAGCTCCAGCGTGACCCTCTTGAGGTTGCCCTGCGAGGCCTGCAGGATCGCCTTGCCGGTGGCCGTCGAGCCGGTGAACGACACCTTGTCGACACCCGGGTGGGCGGCGATCGCGGCGCCAGCGGTGTGACCGAAGCCGGTGACGACGTTGAGGACCCCGCGGGGCAGACCCGTCTCCGTGATGATCTCCGCGAGCCGCAGCGCGGTCAGCGGCGTCTGCTCGGCCGGCTTCAGGACGACCGTGTTGCCGCACGCGAGCGCGGGGGCGATCTTCCAGGCCGCCATCGTGATCGGACCGTTCCACGGGATGATTCCCGCGCAGACGCCGACGGGTTCCCGCACGGTGTAGCAGTGCACCGAGGCATCGACCGGGTTGACCGTGCCGGTCATCTTCGTCGGCCAGCCGGCGTAGTAGCGGAAGGTCTTCGCCGCGTCGGCGACCATGCCGCGGGTCAACGTGATCGGGATTCCGCCGTCGAGCGTCTCGAGGGTGGCCAGTTCTTCGGCATGGGCGTCGATCGCGTCGGCGATGCGCAGCAGGACCATGGTCCGCTCGTGCGGGTTCAGGTCCGGCCAGGACCGGTCCTCGAAGGCACGGCGGGCGGCGCTCACGGCCCGGTCGACGTCGGACGCTCCGCCCGAGGCCACGGAGGTCAGGGCCGTTCCGGTCGCCGGATTGATCGTCTCGAACGTCTCACCCGACTGTGCACCGGTCCAGTCACCGTCGATCAGCATCGGCCTGGCGCCGGGTCCGGCGATGAATTCGGGAACCGGTGCGGCGGTGACGTCGATGTGCATCGTCACGGGTTGACTCCTTACGTGTCGAGCAGGCGTCGGCTGAGGCACGGGATCACGTACAGAGAAGAAAAATGTGTGCAGTTTTACACGCCCGAAACGCTAGATCGCTCTTCGCCGATCCGTCAAGGATCGCGCAGGAGTTCCGTTCGCCTCGGAGATCATCCACGCCAGAACATGGCGCCGACCTTGAGATCTGCGTAGCGTGGGGGTGAGCCGCACGATCGCGCGAGGACGTCCCCCGGATGGTGTGGCCACGTCATTCTGCATGCATAACTGTCCCTGTCGATGGTCGTTCGGCTCTGTCGGCGGGTGCGGGAACGACCGCGCGGCACGGGTGCGGTCGCCAGGCGGGCCGCTGGTCCGCCGCATGCGCCAGTCGCGCCCGGCGTGCCGGTGTCGCCTACCTTTCGGAGCTCGTGATGGCCTTGTCGATAGACCCGCAGCGGTGCCAGGGGCACGGCCGCTGCGCTCTGATCAGTTCCGCGCTGTTCGACGTCAGCGACGAGGGGCTGGGTGTCGTCCTGGTGCCCGAGCCCGGCCCCGAGCACGCGGCCGACGTCGCCGCGGCGGTCGACAACTGCCCCGAGATGGCGATCCGTGCGGCGGCCGGCCCGGCCGACTGACGTCTTTTGCCTCACTACTTGCGGAGGTACTACCCCGTGTGTAGTTTCCGGATGATTGGCGCGTCGCCCCGGCCGCGCGCCGAGGGTTCCCTTCCCTTCTGCCGCCCGCACCTGGACGGCGCCCTGGGCCGCCTCGACGGAGGTCGACATGACCAGCCTGGACAATGAGAAGATTCCGGTCGATGAACTCGCCGCGCACTTCGACCTTTTCGATCCGGTGCACAGCGAGCGTCTGTGGGAGGTCCTGTCCTACGCGCGCTCGTCCTGTCCTGTGGTGAAGACGGATGCCGACGACGGGTACCACATCGTCACGCGCTACGACGACGTGCGGGCCGTACTCGAGGACGCGGCCACCTTCAGCTCGGTGCAGGCCGGGCTGCGCGGTGTGCCGATCCCGCAGCCGCCGCTGACGGAGGACCCGCCGAACCATCTCGAGTACCGAAGGGCGCTCAACCCGTATCTGTCCCGGTCGTTCCTCGCCCGCTACGAGGACGACATCCGCCAGCACGCCCGCGAATTGCTCGACGAACTCGTTCCCAAGGGGCGGTTCGAGTTCATGACCGAGTTCGCGGTCCCGTTCACCTCGGGCAACCTGGCGAAGGTGATCCTCGACGACGACAACGAGGAGCGCCTCGCCCGGGCCATCCGCCTGGCCACGGAGATCAGCAGCGAGGGCCGGCACGAGGCCTTCTTCGAACTCGCCGCGCTGGCGGAGGAACTGCTGCACGAGCGGGCCGAGTCCGGCAGCGAGCGCGACGACGTGCTGTCCGCGATCATCCGGGCGACGGTCCAGGGCCGGCCGCTCACCATGGAGGAACGGGTCGGTGCCACCACGATCCTGTTCACGGGCGGCCTCGACACCACCAAGGCCGCCCTCGGGAACATCGTCAGGCATCTCGCCGACGAACCGGCACTGGAGAGCCGCCTGAGGAATCCCGACTGGGTCAAGGGCGACCTCGACGAGTTCCTGCGCCTCGAGTCGCCCATCACCTTCATGGCCAGGACCGTGACCCGGGACACCGAGGTCGGGGGCTGTCCCCTGCACGCCGGTGACCGGGTGGCCATCCACTACGCCTCGGCGAACCGTGACGAGACCCGCTTCGAGGACCCGGCCGAGCTGCGCTTCGACCGCGGGCGCAATCCGCACGCCGCGTTCGGTCTCGGGCCGCACCGGTGTATCGGACTGCACTTCGCCCGTCTGCAGATCGAGATCGGCTTCCAGGAGTTGTTCAGGCGCGTCACCCGTATCCGCGTGCCCGCCGGCGAGCAGGTCAAGTCGGCCACCGGCATCGTGCTGACCCACGAGTACCTGCCGATCGAGTTCGACACGGCCGAGTAGACCGGCCGCGCCGCCCGCGGACGCCCACGGGGCGGACCGGCGGCGCCAGGATCTCCGCATACGGGCGCGCGGGGGAGGGCCGGCCCGCCGCTGGGTGCGGCCCGGCCCGCACGACCAGGCGGGAAGCCTGTGCCGTGCGGGCCCTTTCACGTCTCCAGGGTCGGGCTGACTCCAGCCCTGCGACCCTCCGTTCCGCTGGTTCGCCGGCCCTTCGGCTGTGTGCCGTCCCAGGTCACGGTCCCCTCGCCCGGCGCGAGGGTGACCGCTCTCCTCCCTGCCCCGCCTCACCCCGCCCCGACGGCGCCCGCGTTGACGCGGAGCCGGGAGGTCCGCGCCGCCGGCTGGACGCCTCCCCGCTCACCGTGCCGTCGTCGGCGCTGCGGAGTCGCGCGCGGACCGGGGCGACACCCTGCCGTCGCCTGGTCCTTCCGAGTCGTTGACACCCCCTGGGCCCGGTGCTAGCTTCCCCTGCACCTACCTACTCTAGTAGTGAATATCGGCTGATCGAAGCTGATTCCCGTCTGCGCAGCCACGCCGCAGACGCCTCCTGGTGAAGCACAGGCAGACGCTGCCCGTGCGGACCGGAAGTGCCACGCACGGACCGACAGCCCTGCCTCCGGGGCGGACCCGCGCCGTCGCAGTGGAGAAACCATTCCGCGCTGTTCTCCCTCTGGACGCCAGCGAAAGGTGCTCAACGATGAGCCTTTACCGCAACTCCCTCGCAGGCCTGGCCGTCGCGGCCACGCTCTCGGCCTCACTCTCGGCCTGTGGTTCCGGCGCGGACGCCGTGGACGGCAAGTCCGGGTCCGACACCATCACGATCGGGGTACTGACCCCGCTGAACGGCCCGGCCGCGTCCTCGTTCGGACAGAAGACCGTGGACGCGGCCAAGGCGCGGATCGAACTCGCCAACGCCACGCACGAGATCCCCGGCGTCACGCTCAAGGTCGTGAGCGAGGACGAGGGCGTCAGCCCGCAGACGTCACTGGCGGCGCTGCAGCGCCTGTCGGAGCAGGACCACGCGGACATCGTGCTCGCGGCGGGCGCCTTCTTCTTCGGTTCGTACCGCTACGCGGTGCAGAAGAACATCCCGGTGGTCGGCGACTGCATCGACGGCCCGGAGTGCGGCGACCCCAAGAACACGAACATCTTCGCCGCGTTCGGCAGTTCGGACAACAACTTCCCCAACTACACGGGAATCCCCGAGTTCTTCAAGCAGCAGGGCGGCACGAAGTACTGCGGGATCGGCTACAACTCCCCCTCCACGGTCTCCAACGGCAAGGCGATGGCCGGATCGGTGAAGGCCTCCGGCATGCCGGTGCCCTACACCAACTTCTCCTTCGACCCGGGCCAGGCCAACTTCAGCGCGATCGCCCTGTCGATCAAGAACGCGGGCTGCGACGTGGTCGGCACCCAGATGCAGGTCGGGGACAGCCTTTCGCTGTTCACCGCACTGAAGAACGCCGGAGTCACGCTGAAGGCCTCCTTCGTGCAGGGCGGGTACGGCCAGGAACTGTTCGACTCCGCCGAGTCCGTCACCGCGGCACAGGGCATCGACATGGCCGCCGGCTACACCCCCGCCTCGCTGAAGACCCCCGGCGTCACCCGCATGATGAACGCGCTGAAGACATACGCGAACTGGACCAAGCCGTACCCGTCGGCCAGCCACGAGTGGGGCTGGTTCACCGCGGACACCGCGGTCACGGGCCTCAAGGCCGCCGCCGCGGCGAAGGACACCTCGGGCAAGGGCTTCATCGCCGCGCTGCGGAAGGTGACCAGCGACGACCACGGCGGGCTGACCTGCCCGGTCAACTACTCCACCTTCGCCGACACCCAGCAGCAGTTCCCCGGCAACTGCACCTACATGGTCAAGGTCAAGGGCAAGGAGTTCGTGTCCCTCACCGGCAGGGACGAGATCCGGATCAAGGCGATTCCCGGTACCAGCAACGGCTGACGAGGGACCGCTCACCGGGCCCGGTGAGCGGATCGCGTCCCCGAGACATCCCCGAAGGGCGGAGACAATGGGCGTGTTGGAAGGCAAGGTCGCCTGCATCACCGGGGCGGCCCGCGGCCAGGGCAGGAGCCACGCGGTCGCTCTCGCACGCGAGGGCGCGCACATCATCGCCCTGGACGCGTGCACCACGATCGGCAGCGTGCCGTATCCGCTGTCCACCGAGGACGACCTGCGGCAGACCGCCAAGGACGTCGAGGCCGTCGGCGGAACCGTCGTCACCGCCGTCGCCGACGTACGCGACGAGGCCGCGCTGCGCGGCGCGGTCGACGGCGCGGTCGCCCGGTTCGGCAGGCTCGACATCGTCTGCGCCAACGCCGGCATCAGCACGCCGTCGCCGACGCTCACGATGGACGAGCAGACCTGGCAGGACACCATCGACATCAACCTCACCGGTGTCTGGAAGACCTGCCGCGCGACGATCCCGCACATCAGCGCCGGGGGCCGGGGCGGCTCGGTGATCATCACCAGCTCCGCGGCCACCGAGATCATCTCGGGCAACATCGCCCACTACACCGCGTCCAAGTACGGACTGGTCGGGCTGATGAAGGTCCTGGCCAAGGAACTCGCCCCGCAGGCCATCCGCGTCAACACCATCCACCCGACCGGGGTGGAGACACCGATGATCCTCAACGAGCCGATGTACCGGCTCTTCCGGCCCGATCTGGCCGACCCGACCCGCGAGGACTTCGAGGCGTCCGCGCGCACCCACAACGCCATGGGGATCTTCGCGCTGAGTCCCCAGGACGTCTCGGCGGCGGTGCTCTACCTCGCCGCCGACAGCGGGCGCTACATCACCGGCAGCACCTTCACGCTCGACGCAGGCGGAGCACTGGGATGACCACACCACTCAAGGACCTCGTCCAGGTCGAGGACTTCGACTTCTACACCGACCGCCAGTTCGAGGTGTACGCCAGGATGCGCCAGGAGGCCCCGGCGTTCCACTACGAACCCCTCGACGTGCACCTGCTGACCCGGATGGACGACGTACGGCACGTCTCCACCCACCCGGAACTGTTCTCCAACACCGGGGGCCTGACGCTCAACCAGCTGCGCATGGCCCGTGACGGCGCGCTGGCCGCGTTCGAGCGGTTCAACGAACCGGACGGCGAACTGGTGATCACCAAGGACCCGCCCCGGCAGAAGCAACTGCGCGGGCTGATGGCGCCGACGCTCGCCCCGCGCTACCTCGACGGTTTCCAGGAGGCGCTCGACACGTTCTGCCGACAACTGGTCGACGAGGTCGAGCCCGGAGCGTCGTTCGACTTCGTCGAGCGGATCGCGGCCCGGCTGCCCCTGTACGTGGCCGCGGCGATCCTCGGCGTCACCGAGGTCGACATCTCGCGCATGATGACCTGGGTGACGGCGCTGGAGGACCTGACCAGGGTCGAGAGCATCGCCGACCTGGAGGGACCGGGCCAACGCTTCGACGAGCTCAAGGACTTCCTGCGGGCCCGGATCGCCGCCAAGCGCGAGAACCCCGGCACCGACATGATCTCGATGTTCTTCAGGTCGCGGCTGGACGGCGGCGACGTGCCGGACGCGGTGGTCCTGGCGCACGTCTCCACCCTCATGTCGAACGGCGGCACCACCCGTCTGCTGCTCTCCTCCATGGCCGGGCACCTCGCCGACCACCCGGAGGAGACCAAGGCGATGCGGGCGGACCCCGCCCTGCTGGACACCGCGATGGAGGAGGTCCTGCGGCTGTCCCCGCCCGCCCGCGGCTTCGTCCGTACCCTGACCGCCGACACCAGCGTCGCCGACAAGGAACTGAAGGCCGGCGACCGCGTGTACATGCTCTACCCGGCGGCCAACCGGGACCCCGCCCACTTCACCGAGCCCGATCGGTTCGACCCCGCCCGCGAGCGCGCCAACCACGCCTCCTTCGGGTTCGGCACCCACTTCTGCCTCGGCTCGGGCCTGGCCCGGATGGAGACACGGGCGCTCTTCCGCCACCTCCTCGACCGGTTCGGCGAGGTCCGCCGCACCGGCCCGGCCACCCGCTACCCGCACGTGCAACTGAACGGCCCGGCCACCCTGCCGGTCTCGCTTCACCACTGACGGTACCCGTCGGCAGCCGCCGCAGCATTCGGCACAGGAGCAATCAATGTTGGGCTACGTATTCGCCGGTCTGGTGCTCGGAGGGATCTACGCGATCTCGGCTGCCAGCATCGTCGTCACCTACGTCTCCGCGGGCGTGCTGAACTTCGCCTTCGGCTCGATCGCCTTCTTCATCGCCCGGTTCTACTACTTCCTCAACGTCCAGCAGGGCTGGCCGGTCGCACCGGCCGCCGTCGTGGCCATCTGCGTGGTCGGCCCGCTGCTCGGCGTGGCGTTCCACTACCTGCTGTTCCGGTTCCTCACCCAGGCAAGCTCGCTGACCAAGGTCGCCTCGACCATCGGCCTGTCGGTGGCCATCACGGCCGCCTCCGAACTCGTCTTCGGGAACAAGGCGATCCTCACCTCGCCCGGCCTCGCCCCGAAGCCGGTGCAGGTCTACCACTTCGCCGGTGCCACGGTCACCCTCGACCAGATCATCGCGTACGCCTGCATCGTCGTCGTGCTCGCCGTCGGCACCTACGTGCTGCGCCGCACCGGGGTAGGTCTGATGGTGCGTTCCACCGTCGACTCCGAGGCCCTGACCTCGCTGTCCGGCATCAGCCCGGCACGGGTGGCCGTCGGCGTGTGGACGGCGAGCACGTTCCTCGCGGGTCTGGCCGGCGTGCTGGCCGCACCGATCCTCAACGTCAGCTCCGTCGACAACTACACGCTGCTCACCGCCTCGGCCTTCGCCGCGGTCGTCGCCGCGAGGCTGCGCAGCCTGCCGCTCGCCGTCGGCGTCGGCGTCCTCATGGGGATCGTCGGCTCCCTGCTCCAGTGGCTGCTGCCCGCCTCCAGCAAGTGGACCGCCGACGTCATCTCCAGCATCCCCTTCGCGATGGTGCTCGTCTTCCTGCTGGTCTACTCCTGGCGGGGCTCGGTCGGCCGGGAACGCACGGGCGGCAGCCTGGACCGCGCCACCGCCACGGCACCGGGGACCGCCGCCCCGGGAGCGGCCGGGACGGTCCGCCGCGGCGGACCGCTCGCCGTACGCGCGGCCACCGGCCTGGCCGGGCTCGTCCCGCGGAACCTGTTCCTGACCGTCGCGGCCGTCCTTCCCCTGCTCCTGACCGGCTACCGCGTCGGACTGGTCGCCGAGGCCCTCGCCATGGGCATCGTCTTCCTCTCCTACACGCTGCTCACGGGCGAGGCCGGCCTGATCTCGCTCTGCCAGATCAGCTTCGCCGGCGTCGGCGCGCTGACCACCGGCCAGGTGGCGACCGTCTTCCACCTCCCCGTCCTGCTGGGCGTGCTGATCGGCGGTCTGCTGGCCGGCGTGGGCGGCCTCGTCGTGGGCGCCCTGACGGTCCGGATGGGCAACCTCTACGTCGCCCTGGTCACCCTCACCGTGGGCCTGTTCCTGTCCTCCGTGGTCTTCACCGCCGACCGGTTCGTCCAGTTCGGCGTCGGCGTCACGGTCGACCGGCCGGGATTCGCCTCGGACGACCGGGCCTTCTCCTACTTCATGCTCGCCATGTTCGTCGTGGCCGGCCTGGTCATCGCCGCCGTCCGCCGCTCGACGACCGGCCTGGCGCTCGGGGCACTGCGCTCGTCGGAGACGGGCGCACGCGCCACGGGCGTGAGCGTCCTGCGGATGAAGACCGCCGTCTTCATGGTGGCCGCCATGCTGGCCGGCTTCGGCGGCGGCTTCCTCGCCATCTACAACGGGTCGGCGCTGCCGAGCTCCTACAGCACCATCGCCGGCCTCGTGTGGTTCGCGGTCCTGGTCACCAACGGCACCCGTACGAACAACGCCGCACTCGCCTCCGGCCTGTTCTTCGTCTTCCTGCCGGACATCTTCAGCTCCTATCTGCCGGTCCGTCTCGGCCCGGTGCCCGACCTGCTGTTCGGCGTCGGCGCCGTGCTGCTGGCCCGCAACCCCGAGGGCGTCATCACGCTCAACGGCCGCCAGCTGCGGGGCGCCGGCCGTGCACTGCTGCGCAGGCTGCGCCCGCAGACACGGCAGGACGACACGGCGCGACCGGCCGTCCCGGCGGCCCGGCCGGCCCTCCCCACGGCGGAGCCTGCCCCCACGCCCGTGCCCATGGCCGTGGCGGATCCGACGCGGACCGTGCTCTCGGCGCGGGGCGTGTCGGTCCGTTTCGGTGGCCTGAAGGCCCTGCAGAACGTGGACATCGACGTGCCCGCCGGCACGGTCGTGGGCCTGCTGGGCCCCAACGGCGCGGGCAAGTCGACCCTGCTCGGCGTGCTGTCGGGCAACGTCCACGCACAGGAGGGCACCGTCCTGCTCGCCGGGGAAGAGGTGTCCGGCATGACCCCGCAGGGCCGGGTCCGCCACGGGCTGGCCCGCACCTTCCAGCATCCCGAACTCTCCGGTGACCTCACCGTGCGCGACCACCTCCTGCTCGCCCACCGCCTGGACGAGAAGCCCTCGCGGTCCTGGAGCGACCCGTTCACCGGCCGCCACCTGCGCACCGAACCCGGCGAGCTGACCGCCGTCGAACAGATCCTCGGCCTGCTCGGCCTCGCCGACGCGGCGGACCTTCCGGTGGCCGGACTGCCGCTGGGCATGTGCCGCCTCGTGGAGATCGGCCGGGCCCTGGCCACCGGCCCCCGGGCCGTCCTGCTCGACGAGCCCTTCTCGGGGCTCAACGCGGGCGAGTCGCGGGTCCTGGCCGAGGCCCTCGCCCGGATCGTCGCCACGCGCGGCATATCGATGCTGCTCGTCGAGCACGACGTCGAGATCGTGTTCGGCCTCTCCAGCCGGGTCTACGTCCTCGACTTCGGGCAGCTGATCGCCCAGGGCACGCCCGCCGAGATCCGTGCGGACGAGACCGTGCGCTCGGCCTACCTGGGCGAGGTCGAAGCCGTCCCGGAACCCGGCCCGCGGGCGGCGGCGACCACCAGGAAGCCCGTGGCGGGCACCGCACGGGCCCGGACGACGTCGAGCAGCGAGCCCGTCCTGCGGATCGAGGACCTCGCCGTCGACTACGGCAACGCCACGGCCGTCCGCGGAGTATCCCTGTCGGTGCCGGGGAACGCGGTGACGGCCCTGCTCGGGGCCAACGGCGCCGGCAAGAGCACGCTCGCCCGCGCGGTCTGCGGACTGGTCCCCGCGCGCTCCGGCCGGATCGTCTTCGACGGCACCGACATCACGGGCCTGCCCGCCCACCGCATCCGGCGGCTCGGCTTGGCCCATCTGCCCGAGGGACGAGGGGTGTTCCCCGCGCTGACGGTGGCGGAGAACCTGCGCATCGCCGTGCAGACGGCGCCCAAGGCGGAACGGGCGCAGGCGACGGACCGGGCGATGGAGCTGTTCCCGATCCTCGCCGACCGGCGCACCCAAATCGCCGGCACCATGTCGGGAGGCCAGCAGCAGATGCTGTCGCTGGCCCGTATCCTCGCCCATCTGCCGCGCCTGGTCATCGCCGACGAGATCTCGCTGGGGCTCGCCCCGCTCGTCGTGGACGAGGTGTTCGAGGGCCTGCAGCGGGCCATCGACATGGGTGTCTCGCTCATCGTCATCGAGCAGTTCGTCCACCGCGCGCTGCAGATCGCCGACGAGTGCCACATCCTGCGCAGGGGCCGAGTCGTCTGGAGCGGCGCCGCGGCCGACGCGCGAGGAGACGTCTTCGACCACTATCTCGGCAACACCGGCCAGGACAGGGAGCCGGTGGCGGAGACCGCCTGACGAGGACGTCCTCCCGGACGGTCAGGAGGCCGGGAACAGAAGGCCGGAAGCCGGGACGACGGTGGACACACGGCAGCGCGACCGCTCACCGTCGTCCGGGGCCGGCGACCAGGGCGCGAACCCCACCACCGGTGCGGGCCGACGCAATGGCCTTGGCCGGTCCTGCCGGCGCAACCGCCCTGGCCGGTCCGGCCCAGGCGGCGCCGCGGTCGGCGCCGTGGGCCCGGGCGGCGGAGTTGATTCGGGGCTTGGCGTTGAGTCCGGCCACGACCGATCGAAGCGCCCGGCTCTCGGTCGACTCGTGTGTACCGCCGGGCTGCCTCTGGCTCTCGTCAGCCGCCTGCTTGCCTGAGCAGGTCAGCCGCGATGGAGAAGGGCGGCGCCGCCTTCGGAGACTTTCGGGCGTGCTTGACGATGGCCGCCTGAAGCGAGCGGTCATCGGGCGACCGCGGGTAGGCGAGACGCACGGGCTCCTGCAGTTCGGGGGAAAGCTCGGTGAAGCGGCCACCGTCGGTGAAGACGCCCTTGTGGGTCAGGTAGGTCAGCAGGCCCATGCGGTCGGCGAGGCCGAGCGAGCTGTGCAGGGCGATGGCTTCCCAGACCCGGCTGATGTCACCGTCAGGGACCCCGTGCTCAGCCAGCAGCTTTGCGGCGAGGTCCGCGCCTTCGACCTCGAATCGGGCATGGCCCCCGGCAAGCGTCCCCAGCCCGAGGTCGTGCATGACCGTGGCTGCGAACAGCAGGTCCTCGTCGTATGCCGCATCGGTCAGCAGGCCTTCTTGCTGAGCGGTCAGCCGTGCGAAGTAGAAACTGCGCAGGCTGTGTTCGGCAATCTGCTGGTCCACCGTCTCGTGCAGGATCGCGAGGGCTGCCTCGGCGATGTCGCCGGTTGGTACAACCAGAGGATCGTTCATGGTCAGAACCTAAGCTGCCGCCGCCGTCCACAGACAGTGGCCCGTGGGCCTTGCTCCGCTACGATTGGGCCATCATCTCCGATGATGCGGCCGTGTCTCTGCGTCACCACGTTGCGTACTGAGCCTGCCCGGTGTGCTGCCGCTCGAGCTGGGCATCGCGGCGCAGATCTTCTCGATGGACCCGAACTACGAGCTGACGGTTTCGACGTACGAGCAGGTCGTGCCCGTGGCCCGCACAGGGTTCTCCGCCACCGGTGCGGCCGGCCCAGCAGCCAGGAACTCGCCACCGTCCGGGACTGGATGCTCGACAACATGGCAGCGACGATCACCGTCGACGATCTCGCCGCACGTGCCCACATGGCTCGGCGCACCTTGGTCCGCCGCTTTCGCAACGAGACCGGGACCTCACCCATGGCCTGGCTGACCGACGCACGCATCGACCGCGCGCGCGAACCGCTGGAAGCCACCACAGAGCCCATCGAGCGGATCGGGCGACTGACCGGACTCGGGAATCCGGCGTCTGTGCGCGCAGCCTTCCACCGACGTGTCGGCACCTCGCCCCAGGAGTACCGCGCTCTGTTCCGGCAGGAGGTGCGAGCGGACGTGACCTCACGCCGTCACCCACCTGACCTCTTGAACCCGACCGGAACGGCTCGACGAACAGCATCAGGAATCGATGCTGATGGCCCCCGCCGGACAGCCGCGGACGGACCCTTCGACCTTCGCGCGGCGCTCGTCGGGCACCTCGTGAACGGCGACGGTCGCGCAGCCGTCGTCGTCCATCTCGAAGACGGCCGGGTTGTCGAGGATGCACAGGCCATGGCCTTCGCAGGCGTCACGGTCGATTCGTGCGGTGAAGGGCACGGCATCCTCCTTTATGTATGCAAAAATGTTTTCACGAGTTACGGTATGCGGCGGGCCGGGACGCGTCAACAACCCAGCCGCCGGTCGAGGTGAGGGAGGTCGTCGTGGCGCACAAGGTGGTTGTCGTGGGCTCGTCGGTGGCGGGCATCCGCACGGCGCAGGCCCTGACGGCCGAAGCGGACGCCGATGTCGCCGTCACCGTGATAGGCGAGGAGGCGGAGTGGCCGTACGACCGCCCGCCGCTCTCCAAGCAGATACTCGCCGGGGCGTGGGACCGTGAACGCATCGCCCTGCTCGGCGAGGCGGACGCGACGGCGGCCGGGATCGAGCTGCGGCTCGGCGTGGCGGCGGCGGGCCTGGACACGACCGCGCGCAGGGTGAAACTGGCCGACGGCAGCGTCGTCGGCTACGACACGCTCGTGATCGCGACCGGCCTCTCCGCCCGCCCTTCGCCCTGGCGACCGGAGTCGGGTGTACATCTGCTGCGCACGCTCGCGGACAGCACGAACCTGAAGCAGCACCTCCTGCCGGGCTCTTCCGTCGTCGTGATCGGCGGCGGGTTCATCGGGGCGGAGGCGGCGGCCGCCGCACGCACCGCCGGATGCGAGGTGACCGTGGTGGACCCCGTGGCGGTCCCGATGGCCCGGGTCGCCGGGCCCGTGCTCGGCGGACTCCTGTCGCAGGTGCACGCGCGACACGGGGTGGACGCCCGCTTCGGGGTCGGGGTCCGCTCGGTGACAGGCGCGGCCGGCGATCTCACCGTGGCCCTGGACGACGGCACGCGGCTGCGGGCCGCGACGGTGGTCGTCGGTATCGGCGCGACACCCAACGTCGGATGGCTCGCGGACAGCGGCCTGACCATCGACGACGGTGTGGTGTGCGACGAGTACCTGGCGGCGGTCGGTGCGCCCGGCGTGTACGCGGTCGGAGACGTGGCCCGTTGGCCGCATCCGGTGCTCGGCACGCTGGTGCGCTCCGAGCACTGGACGAACGCCATCGACCAGGCCCGCTGTGCCGCGCTCAACATCACTCATCCCGATGCCCGGGTGCCGTACCAACCGAGCGACTACGTCTGGTCCGACCAGTACGACTGGAAGCTCCAGCTCATCGGACGGCCTCTGGACGGCGGCCAGGAGGCCCTGGTCGGAGACCTGGAGGCGCAGCGGCCCCGGGCCGCCCTCCTGCACACCGACGCCGCCGGGAGACTGTGTGCAGCGGCGGTGGTCAACTGGCCGAAGGCGCTGCTCCAGTGCCGCCGGATGATCGCCGAGGGGGCGAGCCTGGACCAGGCGCGGGAGCGGCTGGCGGCGCCGCCCCGGACCTGAGGCAGATCCCGCCCCGGGGCGCGGGACCTGTGTCCGCGCGGCGCGGTCAGTGGCTCGGACCGCCTGTACTGCATACAGAAACGAGTCCATTGCGCCTCGCGTCGCCTACCCCGGCTGTGTGTCGTACCGGTCCCGCCCGGCGCGCTTGACGGGAAATTCCTCGCTGACCAGCGAAGACTCGATCCCTTTCTGTGCCTCACTGGAGTTCCTGTGCCGCGTCGATCTGTCGGTCGCGGCCCTTCCCGTCATCTGGAATGTCGCCTAAAATGAATGCAGATTTGCCGAAGGTTCCAAGCCTCCGGCATGCCGCTGGGGGCACGGGCGCTCTGTATCCCGCCGTTTCGGCCGACGGGTGAGACGAAGGCCGGCAGTGACCCGGCCCGGACCGAAGGGCTGCACCGCATCCAATGTCGATCATCAGCCTGCCCGATGTGGAGCACCGTCTGCGCGACGTCAGCAGCGTCGCGCTCGGCGGGATGCTGCTGGAGAACCGCCCCGGCACCCTGGTGCGCGCCCTGCTCCGGGCCGGCACCACCGGCCTGTTCCTGTGCTCCGCGCCCGCCGCCTCCTGGGACGCCGACGTCCTGATCGGGGCGGGCCGCGTGAGCACGGTACGTATCCCGCACATCTCCCTGGCGAGCCTGGGACTGGCACCGTGCACACGGCGGGCCGCGGAGGACGGCTCCGTCACGTTCGAGGACTGCGACGAGGCACTCCTCCTCGGCGGGTACCTCGCGGCCGACCACGACGCCGCCCTCCAAGTCCTCGACCACATGGGCACCAACGACCTCGTCGACGACAACCCGTTGACCGTGACATCCGGCGGCCTCACCGGCGCCGCACCGCTGCGGGTCGACGTGGCGCTGCTGCACGCCCCGCTCGGGGACGAGAACGGCAACCTGGTCCACTTCGGCAGCCGCTGGGCCGATGTGCTCATCGCCCGCGCGGCCCGGTATGTCGTCGCCCAGGTCGACAGGGTGATCAGCACCGCGGAAGCCGCGCGGCTCGGAGTCTCCGTCCCCGGGTACCTCGTCGACGACGTGGTGGAGACCCCGTTCGGAGCGCATCCGCTGGGCAGCGTCGGCTCCTACACCGCCGACCTCGAACATCTGCGCAGCTACCAGGCACAGGTCAGGTCGGGCGGCTTCTCCGACTACGTCGCACAGCACTGCGACGTCGATCACCACACCTATGTGGCCGGGCTGCCCGCAGCCCGGCTGCGGGAACTCGAACGGGCGGCGTGCTGAGATGACGGACACCACCGAACTGTCGCCCCGGGAGCGCATCAGCATCGCGATCTCGCGCGAACTCAAGGACGCCACGACCGTCCTGACCGGCGCCGCCTCCGCCGTACCGCTCGCGGCCTGCCTGCTGGCCCAGGCCACGCACGCGCCGCGGCTGACCGTGCTCGGAGCCGGCGTCTATGTCAATCCGCGCCGCCTGGTCCCGGAGTTCACCGCCGGCTGGGACTGCAAGCCGGTCGCGATCGGCGACATGAGCGACGTCTTCGCCCTCACCGAACTCGGCATCGACGTCATGTTCTACGGGGGCATGCAGATCGACCGGTACGGCTGTGTGAACCTGCACTGGGTGAACACCCCGTCGGGACGCCTGCGCGGACCGGGGCTCGCCAACACCGGCCTGGGGCACACCGCCCGCAGCACGATCCTCTACACCGAGCGCCACGACCGGCGCACCCTGGTCGACCGGGTCGACTACGCCTCCGTCATCGGCCACTCCTACCGCGGCCGCGGCCGGACGGAACTCGGGTTGCCCAACGCGGGACCGACGGCCCTGCTCACCCCCGACCTCCTGTTCAGGCCCGCCGACGACGGGACGCTCACCCCCGACCTGGCGCTGCACCCGGTCGACTGGCACGACGTCGGGCAGCGCACCGGATGGCCGCTGCCCGCTACACCGCCCGCGGCCTTCACCCCGACCACCGAGGAGATCGCGCTGCTGCGCGGCTCGGTCGACCCCGGCGGGCTGCTCGCGGACCACTGACACGACCGGACGTCGCGGCAACCGGTCCCCGGCGCACCGACACCTCACCCACGGCAGGGAGCATCCGAGAGACATGAGTGATCACGGCAAGCCCCTCGGCTTCGAACCGATCGCACTCACCGGCACCGAACGCGCCCTCGTCACCGAGGTACGCGCGTTCGCCCGGGCCGCGCCCTTCCCGCCGTCCGCCGAGAGCCCGACACGCGGCGGTTTCTCGCGCGAGTTCAGCGCAGAGCTCGCCCGTCGCGGATGGGTGGGGATGACCATCCCGGCCGAGTACGGGGGAGCGGCCCGCTCGGGTGTGGAGCGCTGCCTGGTCATCTCCGAGCTGCTGGCCGCAGGCGCCCCGCTCGGCGCCCACTGGACCGCCGACCGGCAGACCGCCCCCAGCCTCCTGGCCAACGGCCCCGAGACGCTGCGCCGTGAACTCCTGCCGCTGATCGCCTCGGGACGATGTCTGATCGCGGGGGGGTTCAGCGAACCGGAGTCGGGCTCCGACCTCGCCTCGGTCCGTACCCGCGCCCAGAAGGTCGACGGCGGCTGGCGGATCACCGGGCGCAAGATCTGGACCACGGACGCCGACAAGGCCGACTACATCGAGATCCTGTGCCGCACGAGCGACTCGGCCGTCAAGCACGACGGCCTCAGCCTGATCGTCGTGCCGATGGACGCCGAGGGCCTGACCGTCCACCCGATCGAGGGCATGGACGGGGAACGGCACTTCAACGAGGTCGTCATCGACAACGTCTTCGCCGCCGACGACCGGCTGATCGGCAAGGAGGGCTCCGGCTGGGAGCAGCTGACCGCCGAACTCGCCCTGGAGCGCGCCGGCCCGGAGCGCTACCTGTCGACGTTCCCGTTGTTCGAGGCCTTCGTGCGGTCGCGGCGGCACGTCGCCGCACCGGAGCACAGCCACGACCTCATCGGCAGTGTGATCGCCCAGCAGATGGGCCTGCGGCTCATGTCCCTGTCGATCGCACGCATGGTCGACGACGGCCGTTCCCCCGTCGCCGAGGCGGCGATGGCCAAGGACCTCGGGACGGAACTGGAACAGCTCCTGGTCGACCAGCTGTGGGTCTACCGGTACGAGCGGATCGAGCCGGGACCCGCCGCCGACCGCCTCCACGAGTTCCTCGACATCAACCGGCTGCGCTCGGCGGTGTTCACCACGGCCGGCGGCACCAACGAGGTGCTGCGCCTCCTGGTGAGCAGGCAGCTCGGCTCGTGGGCCCGCTCGGGCCGGACCCGGGCGCTCGGCTCGCCGCTCGCCGAGACCGTGTACGAGCAGGCGTCCCGCATCGCGGCCGACCCCGATCCGGCCGTCCGGTCGGTGCCGCGCGACCGGGCCGACCCCGTATCGCTGCGCGTGTCCGACGAGTTGCGGACGACGGGCTACCTCGGCGTCTCGGTGCCGGAGGACCTCGGAGGCAGCGGCGGCTCCCTCTCCGACGCGTTGGAGATCGTACGGGGAACCGCCTACGCGGGGACGAGCACACCCGTCATCGAGGGCCCGGTCCAGGCGGGATGGCTGCTGGCCCGGGCGGGCATCACCTTCCCCTGGGCGGACGAACTGGCCGTCGTGGGCACGGGAACCGTACGCGTCACCGACGACGGGACGACGCTCACCGGCACCGTCGACGAGATCCGCTGGCCCGACCAGGCCACCACCCTCGTCGTGCCCGTCGAGCAGGACGGGAAGCTGCACGTCGCCACGGTGGCGCTGGCCGGCCTCGCCCGGCCCGCCACCGGAGCCGACACCGCGGGCGAACCGCTGGTGCGCGCCGTGCACCTCGACGGCGTCCCGGTACGGCAGTTGGTGCCCACCGGCCTCGACCACGCGGCGGGTATGGAGACCCTGGGCCGCCGCGCCGCACTCGCCCGGTCGGTCGCACTCTCCCGTGCCCTGCAGCGCACCGCAGAGATCGCGATCGAGTACGCCGCCCAGCGCAGCCAGTTCGGCCGGCCCATCAACAGGTTCCAGGCGGTGCAGGCCCACCTGACCCGCCTGGCGTCGGAGGCACAGCGCGTCGCCGTCCTCGTGGACGCCGCCCACGCGGCCCTCGGCGAGGACAGCGACCCGGCGCTCGACCTCGCCCTCGTCGCGGCCGCCCGCACCCTCAGCGGCACCGCGGCCATGACGGCCGGCCGGACCGCACACCAGGTGCACGGCGCGATCGGCGTGACGATGGAGTACGCGCTGCAGCGCTACACCCGCCGCCTGTGGGAATGGTCGGCCGCCGACGGCACCTCCGCCCACTGGGCCGGCCGTCTCGGCGCCCAGGCGGTCTCCGGCGACCTCGCCGCGTGGCAGCTGATCACCGGGATCTGACCGTCCCACCACCCGCACACCCCACCAGACAGGGAGCGCAGACCCCATGGAGTTCTCCGACAAGGTCGTCTTCGTCACGGCCGCCGCCGGCGCCGGGATCGGCCAGGCCGTCGCCCGCACGTTCGCCCGCGAGGGCGCGAAGGTCGTGATCAGCGACCAGCACGCCGGCCGCACCGAGTCGGTCGCCGCCGACATCGCCGAGGACACCGGCGCCGACGTCACGGGCGTCCCGCTCGACGTACGGGACGAAAGCCGGATCGACGAGGTCATGAACGGCGTCGTGGAGCAGCACGGCAAGCTCGACATCGTCGTGAACAACAGCGGCATCAACATGCTGGCGCCGCTGCACGAGATGCCCACCGAGACCTGGCAGACCGTGCTGGACGTGACCCTCACCGGGCCGTTCCTCGTGACCCGGCGCGCCCTGAACATCATGCGTGCCCAGGGCACCGGCGGCGCCATCGTCAACATGTCCTCGATCGCCGGCTGGATGCGTACCGCGGAGGGCGAGGCGCACTACGCGTCGGCGAAGGCGGGCATCATGGGCTTCACCCGTGCCGCGGCGATGGAGGCCGCGCCCCACGGGATCCGCGTCAACGCGGTCGCCCCCGGCCTTGCCTGGAACCCGTTCCTCGGCAAGATCTACGGCGACGAGTACGTGGACGAGATGGCCCGCCAGACCCCGCTGGGCCGCGTCGGACAGCCCCAGGACATCGCCAACGCCGTCGCGTTCCTCGCCGGCGAGAAGGCCGGCTTCATCACCGGTGAGGTCCTGTGCGTCTCGGGCGGCTACCACCTGCACACCTGACCGTCCACGCACCGGCGCCCCCGGCCCTTTCGAACCGCCGACAGCACTGAGGCAGCTCCCTATGACACAACCCCTGGACGGCATCAAGGTCGTCGACCTGACACAGATCGCCTCCGGCCCCTACGCGACCTCGATGCTCGGCGACTTCGGCGCGGACGTCATCAAGATCGAACCCCCGTCGGGCGACCCGCTGCGCCGCATCGACAACACGTTCGGGCCGGGGGAGAGTGCCTACGCGTACAGTGTCAACCGCAGCAAACGCGCGATGGCCCTCGACCTCAAGACCGCCGCCGGATTCGGCGTCCTGGAACGGATGCTGGCAGACGCGGACGTGCTCGCCGTGTCGATGCGCCCCTCCGCCGCGGCCCGGCTCGGCGTCGACTACGCGTCGTTGGCCGAACTCCACCCGAGGCTGGTCTACTGCTCGATCACCGGGTACGGCGAGAGCGGCCCGCTGGCCGGCCGGCCCGGCATGGACCTGATCGCCCAGGCCCGCGGCGGCGTCATGGGCACCTCGGGCGAACCGGGGCGCACCCCGGTGAAAGTGGGCCCAGCGGTCGGCGACTTCCTGTGCTCCTACCTCGCGATGAACGCGATCCTGCTGGGACTCAGGGTCCGCGACCGGGACGGAACCGGCCAGCAGGTGAGCGTCAACCTCCTCGACGGGCAGGTGTCCCTGCTGGCGAACCTGTCCGTGGCCTACCACCGCACCGGGGTGCCCTACCGGCCGATGGGCGGCGCCCAGACCAACATCGTGCCCTACCAGGTGTTCGCGACGGCCGACGGCTGGATGGTCGTGGCGTGCCTGACCGAGAAGTTCTGGATCAACCTCTGCCACGCGCTCGCGCGCGAGGACCTGCGGGCCGACCCTCGGTACGCGACCAACGCCGACCGCGTGCGCAACCGGAACGACCTGGTCCCCGAACTCGAACGGGCCTTCGCCGCGCGGCCGACCGCGTACTGGGTCCCGCTGCTGGACGCCGGGGACGTGCCGTGCAGTCCGGTGAACCGGCTGGAGGAGGTGTTCGAGGATCCCCAGGTGGTGAACAACGACATGCGGCTGGTCCTCGACCATCCGGTCCACGGCGAGATCGTCACCGTGAACAACCCCGTCCACCTCTCCCGCACACCGGCCCGGCCGTGGGGCTATCCGCCCGCCGTCGGGGAGCACAGCGACGAAGTACTCACCGAACTCGGCTATGACGCGGAGGCGATCCGCGCACTGCGCGAGGCGGGCGCCGTCACCTGACCCGCCGGCGGCTCGTGGCGGTCCGGCCCGAGCCGGACCGCAGGCGCGGGGGAGCGGACCGCACGGCGGACCCGCGTCGATTTCGCCCGGCTTGCGAGGCCTAGTGTGGTGCTCATGTGGTCCCCGGGGCTGTCGCGGACCACGGCCCGCGAGCGCGAGCGGGTGGTTCGCACGATGGAGGTGGTCCGATGAAGGCGCTGGTGACCGGTGGGACGAGCGGGCTGGGGTTGGCCATGGCCTCCGCCCTGGCGACGTCGGGAGCGACGGTCGTGCTGACCGGCCGTTCCGGCGAGCGTGCGAGCGAGGTCGCCGCCGGCCTCCCGGGCGCGACCGGCATCGGGCTGGACGTGCGGGACGAAGCGTCGGTGGAGAAGGCCGTCGACGAGGCCTGGCAGCGGCTCGGCGGCGTCGACCTGCTGGTGAACAACGCCGGGATCGGCATGCGCACGGTCAACCCGCGCTTCATGACGGACCCCCAGGGCTTCTGGGAGGTGCCGGCCGACGGCTTCCGCGCGGTCATCGAGACCAACCTGACCGGCTACTTCCTGATGGCGAAGGCGGTCACGAAGCGGATGCTGGCCGCCGGCGGTCACGGCCGCATCGTCAACATCTCGATGAACCATACGACCATGCGACTGCCCGGGTTCGTCCCGTACGGGCCGTCGCGGGCCGGCAGCGAGGCGCTCTCCCGGATCATGGCCGCCGACCTGCGGGACACGGACATCCGGGTCAACCTGCTGCTGCCCGGCGGGGGGACGCACACGGGGATGATCCCTTCCGGCGCGGTGCCCGAGGGACATACGCTCCTGGAGTCCTCGGTGATGGGCCCGCCCATCGTCTGGCTGGCGTCCGACGACGCGGCCGACGTGCACGACGAGCGCATCGTCGCCGCCGAATTCGACAGCTGGCTGCGGGACAGGAACAGCGGGCGCTGAGAACAGCACCTGGCCGCCGCCCGCACAGCCTGCTCAGCTGCCGGTGAACACCGGCGGGCGCTTCTCCCGGCGCGCGGCCAGCGCCTCGCGGGCATCGTCGGTGCGCGCGAGGCGCAGCGTGTACTGCTGCTCGACCGCGTATCCCTCCTGCACCGGTAGCGGTTCGGCGGCGTCCAGGGCGGCCTTGCCCAGGCGCAGCGCCACGGGACTCTTGGCCGCGATGCCCCGGGCGCGCTCCAGCGCGGCCCGAGCCAGCTCCGCACCGGTGTCGTACACGGCGTCGAGGAAGCCGTAGCGCAGGGCTTCCTCGCTGGTCAGCGGTGCGGCGGTGAAGAACATCCGACGGACGACGCCCTGCGGCAGATGCCGCATCAGGTGCCGGCCGCCGCCACACCGCCCGACGTCCACCTCGGGCAGGACGAAGGCGGCCCGCCGCGATCCAATCCGCATGTCGCAGCAGGACGCGATGACCGCTCCGGCGCCGATCGCCGGGCCGTCCACCACGGCGATGCTCGGCTGCGGCAGCGCCAGCAGCTGCCCGAAGACGCGGCGGGCCAGCTCCTGGCGCCGTACGTCGGCCTCCTCCGCTGCCGGACCGGTGAGGCCGGCCAGCTCCGTGACGTCCGCGCCGGCACAGAACGCCCTGCCGCTCGCGGACCGCAGGACGAGCACGTTCACCGTGTCGTCGCCGGCCACCTGCTCCAGCGCGGCGGCGATCTCCCCGTAGAAGGCGGACGACAGGGCGTTGACCGGGGCGCGGTCCAGGGTCATCACCGCGACGTGGTCCCCGGTGTCGACATGGACATCGCTCATGAGGCGTCCCTGGGCCGGGCCGCGACGAGCAGCGCCCACTCGCTGTCCAGTACGACGACGTCGTCCTGGTTGACCGCGCGCCGCCGCTCGGTGACCAGGCCGCGGGTGCGGCTCGCGGTGTACTCGGCCTTGACGAAGGTCAGCTCGATGCGGAGCGTGTCGCCGATCCGGGTCGGGGCGGGCCAGCGGCACGACATGCCGGTCATGCCGAGCAGGGAGGGCTGCAGGCCCTGCAGCACCGGCAGCCGGGTCGTCATGCCGGACGCCATCGACAGCACGAGCAGCCCGTGCGCGATGCGCCCGCCGAACGACGTCGCGGCCGCGGCGTGGGCGTCGACGTGCAGCGCGTTCCAGTCGCCCGACAGGCCGGCGAAGCCGACGACGTCGGCCTCGGTGACGGTCCGGCCGGACGTGACGAACGTCCGGTCGAGCGGCACGTCCTCGAAGTAGAGACGGTCGTCGCCGACGAGACCGGCGTGCTCCTCCGGGCTCATACCTGCGTCCCGCGGTTCGACGGGAACTTCGGCGCGCGCTTCTCCCGCATCGCCTGGTAGCCCTCGCGGGCGTCGTCGCTGAAGAACTGCAGCATCTCCAGCGCCAGGGCGTTCTCGAAGATCGGCGTGGCGTGCCGGATCCAGTGGTTGAGGGTGCGCTTGGTGGCGGCGGTGGCGTGCCGGGGGCCGGCGGCCAGCTTGGCGGCGACCCGCAGCGCCTCGGGCAGTACCTCGTCGGCCGGGGCGCACTTGCTGACCAGGCCGATGCGTTCGGCCTCGATGCCGTCGACGAAGTCGTTGGTCAGCAGGTAGTAGCGGGCCTTGGCCATGCCGCACAGCAGCGGCCAGATGAAGGCCGCGTGGTCGCCGGCGGCCACGCCGATCTTGTGGTGGCCGTCGGTGAACCGGGCGGTCTCCGACATGATGCTGATGTCCGCGGTGAGCGCGACGGCGAGACCCGCACCCACGGCGGTGCCATTGATCGCGGAGATCACCGGCTTGCTGATGTCGGTGATGTTGTGGACGAGGTCGGCCGCTTCCTTGAACAGCCGGGAGACGACCTGGTAGCTGCCCAGCGTCGCCTCGACCATCTCGAAGTCGCCGCCCGCCGAGAAGGCCTTGCCCTCCCCGGTGATGACGACGGCGCGGCAGTCGTCGTCCTTGTCGACGTCCAGCCACACCTGGCTGAGCTCCGTGTGCAGCGGCGCGTTCATCGCGTTCAGCCGGTCCGGACGGTTGATCTTGATCAGCAGGACACCGTCGTCCGGGTAGTCGAAGGTGAGGTGACGGTACGAGGACCAGTCCATGAGCACTCCTTGAGACGTGGGTGCGTATCGCGGCAGCCGGCCGGCCGGGGCCGCGGCACGGTCAGCGGTCGGGCGTGGTGTCGGCCTGGCGGACGACGCCGGAGGCGATCAGGGCATCGATCTCCGCGTCGCCGAGCCCGTGTTCGGACAGCACCTCACGGCTGTGCCCGCCGAGCGCCGGAGTCGGCGTGAGACGGCCGCGGTCGGCGAAGCGGTCGAGGACGGCCGGCCATTCGGCGATGCGCGGGTGCTCGTCGTCCGGCGTGTCGTAGACCATGCCGCGCGCCCGGAAATGCGGGTCCCGGGCCGCCTCGTGCAGGTCGTTGACCGGTGCCACGGGCACGTCGTGGAGCACGAGGAGGTCCATGAGCGCGTCCCGGGTGAACTCGGACACCCGCTCCCGCAGCGGCTTGTCGATCCGGTCGATGAGCCGGCGCCGGTCCTGGTAGGCGGCGAACTCCGCGCCCGCGAACAGGTCGAGGCCGAGCGCGCGGACGAGGCGCTGCCAGAAGTGGTCCTCCAGCGCGCCGATGCTGACATAGCGGCCGTCGGCGGTGAGGTAGACGCCGTAACCGGGACGCACCAGCGCCGCGGACGTGGACGGTTCGCTGAGCGCTTCGGCGATCCGCGGTTCCATGAGCGCCAGAGTGCAGTCCGCCATGCCGATGTCCAGGTGGCACGCGGTGAACACGCCGGGGTCGCGCTGCTTCTCGAGCAGGGCGAGGACGATCGCGAGCACCGAGTACACCGAGGTGCCCATGTCGGCCACCGGCAGGGTGGTGGGTACGTAGTCGGCCGCGTAGTACGCCTGCGGAGCCGGGATGGCGCCGGTGTGGGCGAGGTACTGGAAGTCGTGGCCGGGCAGGTCACGGTACGGCCCGGTGGCGCCGTACCCGGATATGGAGACGTAGACGAGGCGCGGGTTCGTCTCGGTGAGCTTCTCGAAGCCCAGGCCGAGCCGCTCCATCACGCCGGGCCGGTAGCCCTCCACGAGGACGTCGGCCGAAGCGACCAGCCGCAGGAGGGCTGCCCGGCCCTCGGGTGCCTTCAGGTCGATCGACAGGTCGCGCTTGCCGCGGTTCTCCGCGGCGAACATCACCGGGCGGTGCCGCAGCCGGTCGCCGGAGTCAGGACGCTCCACCTTGATGACATCGGCTCCCAGACCGGCGAGCAGACGGGTGGCGTAGGGGCCCGGCACCTGTTCGGACAGATCGACGACGCGGATGCCGGCCAGTACCGCCTGTGCCAATGGATGCCTCCAGGGACTCGATGAGTTCCGGTGATCCCCGGCGCCCGTCAAGGGCACGGCAGCCGCGTAGTTCTGGTGCGGCGACGGCGCGGCCCGCGGCGCGAGGGGGGCGTGTGCAGAGCGTTGATCGCAGAAGGGATCGTACTCACTAACGTGGTAGGTAGCAATTATCTCTCCTGAGTTCCGATTACTCGGTCATCTTCACTACGTATGCAGTGACTATCAGCTGTGACCCTCCTCTTGTTCTGCCGACAGGAGACAGTGTATGCATTAGTGGATGTATTTCTTAAGGGAAGGGGACGGGCCGGTGCCACGTCAGTCGATCGTGGGGGAGCGGCTTCCCGGTTTCGATGTCGTCGTCGAGCGCGGCCCGCTGCGGTTCTTCGCGCGCACGATCGGCGACCTGCGCCCCGTGTGCCACGACGTCGCCGCCGCCCGGGGAGCCGGCCACCCGGACCTGCTCGTGCCGCCCACGTACCTGTTCAGCCTGGAGATGGGCCGGCCCGATCCGTACCACGCGCTCGGCGTGCTCGGCGCCGGCCTGTCGAGCGCGCTGCATGCCGGTGAGACGTTCACCTACCACCGGCCGTGCTTCGCCGGGGACCGGCTCCACTTCGACCTCGGCATCACCGGCTACACCGAGAAACGCGAAGGCCGGCTCGGGCTCCTGGAGCGCACGGCATCCGTGACACGGGACGGCGAGCCGGTCGCGGAACTGGTCAACGTCCTCGCCATCAGATGGGACACCGCCGCATGACGGACCTGGAGACCCTCGCGGTGGGCGATGAGCTGCCCCCGCTGGTGCTGCCCCCGATCAGCCGGACCACGCTCGCCCTGTTCGCCGGTTCCTCGGGCGACCACAACCCCCTCCACATCGACATCGACGCCGCCCGCGCGGCCGGCGAGTCCGACGTCTTCGCGCACGGCATGCTGTCGATGGCCTACCTGGGAGCCCTGCTCACCTCGCACCTCGCGCAGACGCAACTGCACACCTGGACGGTCCGGTTCGTCGCCAGGACCCCGGTCCACGCGCAGGTCACCTGCCGGGGCACCGTCCGCGAGATCCACGAGGAGGACGGCCGGCGCACGGTCGTCCTCGACGTCGCCGCCGCTCTCGCGGACGGCACCACCACAGTGCGCGGCTCCGCGACCTTCCGCACCGATCCCACGACCGAGGCCGGGACATGAACGACTACGTATCTCCCTGGATGACCGACGAGCTGAAGGCACTGCGCGACGTGGCACGCCAGTTCTTCGAGCGTGAGGCCGCGCCGCGGATGGCCGAGTGGTCCGAACAGCGCTACGTCGACCGCGACTTCTGGCTGAAGGCCGGCGAACTCGGCCTGCTGTGTCCCACCGTGCCCGAGGAGTACGGCGGCCCCGGCGGGAACATCCTGCACCAGGTCGTGATCACCCAGGAACAGTCACGGGCGGTCGAGAAGGGCTGGGGCAACAACGTCCACAGCGGCGTCGTCACCGACTACATCCTCAGGTACGGCACCGAGGAACAGCGTCTGAAGTGGCTCCCGCAGATGGTCGAGGGCAGGACCATCGGCGCGATCGCGATGACCGAGCCGGGCGCCGGCAGCGACGTGCGCGCCATGACGGGCAGGGCGCGCCGCGAGGGCGACGAGTACGTCGTCGACGCGGCGAAGACCTTCATCACCAACGGCCGGACCGCCGACCTGGTCATCGTCGCAGTCAAGGTGGAGAACCCTCAGGACACCGCCGCCGCCGATCCCAAAGCGATCACGCTCATCGCGGTCGAGGCCGACCGGCCCGGCTTCTCCCGGGGCGCGCCGCTGCGCAAGATCGGCCAGCACGCCGCCGACACCTCCGAACTGTTCTTCACCGACTGCCGCGTGCCGGTCGCCAACCGCATCGGCGCCGAGGGTGCCGGCTTCCCCGCGCTGATGACGCAGATGCCGCAGGAACGGCTCATCCTCGCCGTCAACGCCGTCGTGCAGACCGAGAAGGCCGTCCGGCTGACCCTGGAGTACACCAAGGACCGCAAGGTCTTCGGCAAGCCGCTGTACCAGCAGCAGAACACCCGGTTCGTGCTCGCCGAATGCGCCACGCTCGCCAAGGCCGCCCGGCTCTTCCTCGACCACTGCATCGTCGCGATCGGCGCGGGCCGCCTCGACAACGAGACCGCCGCGATGGCCAAGTGGTGGCTGTCCGACGTGCAGTGCAAGGTCCTCGACGAGTGCGTGCAACTCTTCGGCGGCTACGGCTACATGGAGGAGTACCCGATCGCGCGGATGTACGCCGACGCCCGCGTCCAGAAGGTCTACGGCGGCGCGAACGAGATCATGAAGGAGATCATCGCGCGCACCCTCTAGCCGGCCGCCCGTCGCCCCCGCGGCGGCGGACACCCCGCCGGCACGACGTCATCCACGAAGTTCTCGGCAGAGAAGTTCTCAGCAGAGTGAGGGGAAGCGCGATGTCACGTCGCCTCAGCGACCTGCGGGACCAGGTCGCACTGATCACCGGCGGCGCCGGCGGCCTCGGCAGCGAGACCGCCCACTGGCTCGCGGCGGCCGGAGCGCAGGTCGTCGTCGCCGACGTCAGTGCCGAAGCGCTCGAACGAGCGGTGGCCGGCTGCGCCGAGACGGTGCCGGCGGCCAAGCCGGTGGAGTCCCTGCTCCTGGACGTGACGGACTCCGCGGCGGTCCGTGCCGCCGTCACCGGCATCGAACAGCGCCACGGCCGCCTGGACATCCTGGTCACCAGCCACGGATTCCCGCGCGACCGCCGCCTGACCGAGCTGACCGACGAGGAATGGTCCGACGTCATCGACGTCTGCCTGACCGGAACCTTCTTCTGCGTCCGCGAAGCGGCACGGCTGATGACCGCCCAGGGCTACGGCCGTATCGTCACGCTCGCCTCCCGCGCCTGGCAGGGCAACCCCGGCCAGGCCAACTACTCGGCGGCCAAGGCCGGAGTGGTCGGCCTGACCAAGTCGGTCGCCAAGGAGCTGGGCCGCAAGGGCGTCACCGCGAACGCCATCGCGCCGGGCCTGATCGAGACGGCGTCGCTGCGCGGCCTGGAGACCTTCGAGGCGATCGCCGAGCGGGCGGTGAAGGCGAACAGCATCAAGCGCCTGGGCGAGCCGAGCGACATCGCCGCCGCCGTCCTCTACCTCACCTCACCCGAGGCCGGGTTCCTCACCGGCGAGGTCGTGCACGTCTCCGGGGGGCGATTCAGCTGACCACGACCACCGCCACCGAGGCCGGCGACAAGGACCTGCCCGGCCACTGGGCCCTCCTCGACGAGGAGACCCGGGCCCTGCTGCGGCGCGCCCGCGCCTACCTGGACGGCGTCGCACCGCTGATCCCGGCCGCCGAAAGGGACCGCACCTTCCCGACGGAGATCGTGCCCGGCCTGCTCGACGTCGGCTTCGTCCGCGGCGCGATCCCGGTCGCCGACGGCGGACTGGGCCTGTCGCATCTGGCGAGCGCCCTGCTGATGGAGGAGGCAGGACGCTGCTGGGGAAGTATCCGCACCACGGCCAACATCCTCACGCTGGTGGCCGAACTCCTCTCCATGGCGGGCACCGACGAGCAGAAGGAGCGGTTCCTCCGGCCACTGCTGGCGGGCCGGCGACCGGGCTGGTTCGCGATCACCGAGCCCGACGCCGGTTCGGACGCCACCGCCCTGTCCACCAGGGCGGAACGCCTGCCGGACGGCTCCTGGCGGCTCACCGGCCGCAAGGCGTACATCACCAACGCCGATCACGGCGACTTCGGCATCGTGCTCGCCACCGTCGACCCGGACCTCGGGTCCCGTGGCGTCACCGCGTTCCTGGTCGAACGCGCCGACGGATATCGCGCGGTCGACCGCCCGCACCTGCCGGTGCGCTCCGTGACCTGCTGCGACGTCGAGCTGGACGGGGTCGTGGTCCCGGCCGCGAACGTACTCGGCGAGATCGGACGCGGCCTGTCCCTCGCGATGCGCGCCGTCAACGCCGGCCGCCTCAACGTGAGCGCCGGCTGCACCGGACTGGCCCAGGCGGCCCTGGAGGCGGCGACCGACCACGCACGGCACCGCCACCAGTTCGGCCGGCCCCTGGCCGGGTTCCAGCTGGTACAGCAACTCGTCGTCGACATCGCCGTACGCACCCGGGCGGCCCGCCAGATGTACCAGTCGGCCGCACGGCTGCTGGACGCCGGCCACCAGGCCCGCACCGAGTGCGCCATGGCCAAGTACTACTGCTCGGAGGCCGCCAACGCCGCCGCCACCAGCGCGGTCCAGGTCTTCGGCGCCGCGGGACTGATGGACGGCAGCGTCCCCGAGAGGCTGTTCCGCGACGCCCGCGAAGCGACCATCCCCGAGGGCACCTCGCAGATCCAGATCCTGGGGATCGGCAAGGAACTACTGGGCGTCTCCGCCCTGCGCTAGGCGGGTTTCCCGCGCGTCGACAACGAAGGAAGGCAGGCGCGTGACCGGCATCGTCAAGTACCACTGCTACGTCCCGCAGTACCGGCTGCGGCGATCGGAGATCGCGGCGGCCCTGGGCGCGGACGCCTCCGGTGAACGCAGCGTCGCCGGATACGACGAGGACACCACCACGCTCGGTGTCGCGGCCGCGCTCCCCGTGGTGCGGGGCCGTACGGAGTCCGTGGGCAGCCTCTGGTTCGCCACCTCCGACCCGGTCTACGCGGACAAGACCAACGCGACCACCGTGCACGCCGCCCTCGACCTGCCCCCCGACATCACCGCCGTCGACCTCGGCGCGAACCTGCGCTCGGGCATCACGGCACTGCTCGCGGCGGCCCGCGACGGCGGCCTGGCCGTCCTCGCCGACCTCCGCGGCGGACCCGTCGGCGGCGCCGACGAACGCGGCGGCGGCGACGCCTCGGCGGCCTACCTGTTCGGCGCCGACGGCACACTCGCCGACCTCACCCACACCGCCTCCGCGACCGCCGAGTTCATCGACCGGTGGCGCACCCCCGGCTCCGGCGACGCCCACACCTGGGAGGAACGCTTCGGCGAACAGCGGTACGCCGAACTCGCCGACCAGCTGCTGGTCACCCTGGCCAAGCAGGGCCTGGACCTGGACGGCATCGACCGCTTCGCCGTCGCCGGCCTCAACCCGCGAGCCGTACGCACCGTGGGCGCCGCGATCCGCCGCACCACCGGCGCCCGGCAGCAGGGAGCCGACCTCGCCGACGCCGTCGGCAACACCGGAACGGCCCATGCCGGCCTGCTGCTCGCCGACCTCCTGGACGCGGCCGGACCGGGCGAACACCTGCTGCTGGTCTCCCTCGCCGACGGCGCCGACGCGATCGTCCTGCGGGCCGCCGACAGCATCGCGGAGCTGCGCGGGCGCCCGGTGCGCGACCGGATCGGCGACGGCGTGACGATCACCTACCCCCAGTACCTGCTGTGGCGCCGGCGCGTCGAGGGCGAGCGCCCCCGCCGCCCCGAACCGGACCGCCCCTCCGCGCCCTACGCCTGGCGCAACCGCCGCTACAAGCTCTCCCTGTCCGGCGGGCGGTGCCGTGCGTGCGGCGCCGTGCAGTACCCGCTGCCCACGGTCTGCTACCGGTGCCGGCACACCGACGCGTTCGATCCGGTGAGCGCGGGCGGCGAGACCGCTCGCGTCGTCACCTTCACCGTCGACCGTCTCGCGTTCTCCCCGAGCCCCCCGCTGGTCAGCGCCGTCGTGGCCTTCGAGGGCGGCGGACGGCTCCAGTGCGAACTGACCGACGTCCGACGCCCGATCTGGGTCGGCGACGAGGTCGTCCCCACCTTCCGGCGCGGCGGAACCGTCGACGGCATCCACAACTACGTCTGGAAGTCGCGCCCGCGCCGCGACCCGTCCACGGACGACGAGAGCTAGGAGAGCGCCGTGGCACAGCACAGTCTCAGTGATCGGGTGGCCATCGTCTCGATGAGCTGTACCCGCTTCGGCGAGCACTTCGACCGCGGCGCCGACGAACTCGCGGTCGAGGCGGTCACCGACGTCCTCAAGGGCGCGAACATGTCGGCCGACGACGTCGACGCGTACTGGCTGGGCACCTACGTCTCCGGGATCAGCGGCATGGCGCTCAGCCGCCCGCTGCGTCTGACGGGCAAGCCCGTCACCCGGGTCGAGAACATGTGCGCCACCGGCTCCGAGGCGCTGCGGGCCGCCGTGTACGCGGTCGCCTCCGGCGCGGTCGACGTGGCGATGGCGGTGGGTGTGGAGAAGCTCAAGGACACCGGCTACGCCGGGCTCGTCTCCCCGAAGATCCAGGACGACGGCACGCGCGTGAACACCTCCGCCCCGGCCAACTTCAGCCTGCTGGCCCCCGCCTACCAGCAGCGCTACGGCATCGCCGCCGAGGACTTCCGCGAGGCGATGACCCACGTCGCGTGGAAGAACCACGCCAACGGCGCCCTGAACCCGCGGGCCCAGTTCCGCAAGGAGATCTCGAAGGAGACGATCGCCCGCTCGCCCGCGGTCGCCGGGGTCCTGGGCGTACTGGACTGCTCCGGTGTGGCCGACGGCGCCGCCGCGGCCCTCGTCGTCCGCGCCGAGGACGCCCACCTCTACACCGACCGCCCCCTCTACATCAAGGCGCTGTCGCTCGTCACCGGCGCGGGCTCCGGCGCCGCGGACGAGGAGTACGACTACACGAGCTTCCCCGAGGTCGTGAGCTGCGCCGAGGGCGCCTACGAGCAGGCCGGGATCACCGACCCGCGGCGTGAGCTGGCCCTGGCCGAGGTCCACGACTGCTTCACGCCGACCGAGATCGTGCTCATGGAGGACCTCGGGTTCACCGGGCGCGGCACGGCATGGCGGGACGTCCTCGACGGCCGCTTCGACCGCGACGGGGACCTGCCGGTCAACCCCGACGGCGGCCTGAAGAGCTTCGGGCACCCGGTCGGCGCCAGCGGCCTGCGGATGATCTACGAGTGCTGGCTGCAACTGCGTGGCGAGGCCGGCGAACGGCAGGTGGCCACCGCGGACCGCGGTCTGGCTCTCACCCAGAACCTCGGCGGCGCCCCCGGCGACTGCGTCTGCTTCATCTGCGTGGTCGGCACCAGGCTCGGCCGAGCCGACGCGTAACGGGACAGTCCGTCCACACCCCACGGAACAGGTGATCTCGATGTCGTCCTTCGCGGACATCTCCCGGCTGGTCCGTCCGAACCGCGTCGCGGTGGTCGGCGCCTCCGACCGGCCCGGCTCCTTCGGACGCTCGACGTACCACAACGTCCGCAACAACTCCTCGGTCCCCGGCGGCACCTTCCCGGTCAACCCGGCCTACGACACCGTCCTGGGCGACCGGGCGTATCCGTCGGTGTCGGCGATCCCGGGCGAGCCCGTCGACGTGGCGATCGTCCTCGTGGCGGCCGGGGCGGTACTCGACGTCGTCAAGGACTGCGCGGCGGCCGGGACCCGGCACGTCATGGTGCTCAGCTCCGGATTCTCCGAGACCGACGACTCGGGCGCCGACCTCCAGCGGCAGCTCGTCGAGACCGCGCACGCGGCCGGCATGCGGGTGTACGGCCCCAACTCCCCGGGACTGTCCAACAACGCCGACGGCGTGCTGCTGACCATGTCGCCGGTCGCCGGCGACGACGTGAGCCTCGGCCCGGTCGGCCTGGTCACCCAGGGCGGCGGACTGGGCCGCGCGGTCATGCAGTGGCGCGAGCGGGGCCTGGGCATCGGGCTGTGGGCCTCGCCCGGCAACGAGGCCGACCTGGACGTCGGTGACTTCGTCAACCACATGGTGGACGATGACCGGCTGCGCGTGATCGGCGCGGTGGTCGAGGGGTTCAGCGACGGCACGAAGTTCATCGCCGCGGCCCGCCGTGCCCAGCAGGCCGGCAAGCCGCTGGTGGTCCTCAAGATCGGCCGCTCCGAGTACGGGCAGAAGACCGCCGCGTCGCACACCGCGTCCATCGCGGGGAACGACGTCGTCGCCGACGCGGTGTTCCGCCAGTACGGCGTGATCCGCGTGGACGACGTCGACGAACTCGCCGAGACGCTGCTGCTGTTCCACAAGGCCCTCGACGCGGACATCACCCGCGCCGGGCAGGTCTGCGTGTACTCCTTCTCCGGCGGCACGGCGTCGCTCGGCGCGGACATGATCGGCGCCGCAGGCCTGCACCTGGCCGAGTTCACCGAGGACACCGCACGGGCCCTCGCCGAGCGGGCGCCGAGCTTCGGCTTCGTCGACAACCCGGTCGACCTCACCACGAAGGTGTTCACGGACTCCGCGCTGAACCGTGCGGTGTTCCAGCTGGTCTGCGACGACCCGAACGTGGGCTCGATCCTGTTCGCGATGCCCGCCGACTACGGCGACAGCACCGTCTCGGTGACCACCGACGCGCTGGAGATAGCCGCCGGGCACGACACCCTGCTCATCCCGGTGTGGATGTCGCCGAAGCACGGCGGCGGGTACGACGTGCTCTCCGACGCCGGTTTCGCACCCTACGACGGCCTGAACCGCGCGGTGACCGCCCTGGCCCGGGTCGTGGAATGGGCGAAGGTGTCCCTGCCGGCCGCGCCCACGCCCCCCGCGCAGGCAGCGGCCGAGCCGCCCGAGGAGTCCCACGCCACCCGTACCGCTCTCGGCTACGACGAGGCCCGTGAACTCCTCGAACGCCACGGCCTGCGCTTCCCCGCCGAGGAGTTCGCCGCCTCCGCGCAGCAGGCCGCCGAGGCGCAGCGCCGCATCGGCCGGCCGGTGGCGATGAAGCTGTCCGCCAAGGGCCTGGTGCACAAGACCGAGGTGGGCGGTGTCGCCCTGCACATCACCTCGCCCGAGGAGGCGGCACGCGTCTGGACGACGATGACCGATCCCGGTCGGCTGGCCCCCTTCGGCCTCACGGCCGACGGGGTCTACCTCCAGGAGATGGTGGGCGAGGGTCTCGACGTGCTGGTGGGCGCTCACCACGACGAGGTGTTCGGCCCGGTGCTGACCGTCGGCACCGGCGGCATCGAGACCGAGATCGAGAAGGACGTCCTGCACCTCGCGATCCCGTTCACCGACGAGCAGTTCACCCGGGCGCTGAGCCCGCTGCGGCTGTGGCAGCGGATGCAGGGGGTGCGCGGCGGGCAGGCGGCCGATGCGGCTCGACTCACCCGCGTGGCGCAGGCGTTCGCGACGATGTTCCTGGCGGAGGCCGGCCGCGTCGCAGAGATCGAGGTCAACCCCTTGCGGATGGTCGTCAGCGAGTCCGGCACCGACTGCGTGACCCTGGACGCGGTACTGCTCGCCCGCTGAGCACGCCCCGCCGTACGGGTGGGCGGGCCGGGCGCCGCTGGTCAGGCCAGTGACCGCAGCCCGCCCTGGTCGCCTTCCGGCGGGTCGGTGTGGCGCTGTCCGCGCCGGCCGGACGCCGCGGCGTTCCGGTCGAACAGCCCCTCGAGTCCCGCGCCGTAGCGGGCGCGCATGTCGTCGGCGAAGTCGTGGTACGTGCGCTGCATGAAGATGTCGTGCCGGACGAAGCCCTTCACCAGCGCCGCGAGCAGGGTGTCGTCGGTGGCGAAGACGGCTTCCCAGACGTCGCCCTCGGGAGCGAGGGCCCACAAGGAACCGCCTGAGTCACAGGTGAGGGCCAGGTGCCGTGCCTGGTGGTGCCGGTAGACGGTGCCGTCGGTACTGCTGTGCCGGATGACGGTGCCGTTCTGGAGGGAGAAGGGCGGTTCGCCGAAGCACAGCACGTCGATACGGACGCCGCGCCGGTCGGCCTCGTCGAGGGCGTCGCCGAGGGCGTCGAGGTACGAGCTGTGACCGGAGACGTACACCCGTTCTCCGGCGCCCGTGATGAGCTGCCGGGCCGCGGCGGCGATCTCGACCCAAGAGGTCGCCTCCTGGTACGGCCGCAGATTCTGCGTTCCGGCACCGGCCGGACGCATCCGCGAGATCTCCAGCTCGACCGTGGCCAGCCGCTGACGGAAGGCGGACTCCAGCTCGTTGAGCACACGGGTCGGCGACACGGCGATGAACTTCGCGGGAGTGCTGCTGGTCTGCACCACCGCACCACGCTCCACGAGGCGTACCAGGGTCTCGTAGACCTTGGGCTGCGGGACGTTCGTCTCCTTGGCGACGGCGTAGCCGGTCATTGGCTCCCGCCCGATGAGGCCGGCGTAGGTGCGCGCCTCGTACTGGGAGAACCCGAGTTCCACCAGGGCGTTGATCACCCGGGTGTCGAGCCGGGACGCGTTGACGGGGGCGGAGACCTGCCGGGCCATGGGTGGGGTCCCTTCACACTGTGGACGTGGGGTTGCCGCGTGCGTCGGCCTGCTGGGCCCCAGCATAGCAACGACGGTCACAGTGCCTACTTCAGTAGTGAGTGACACAGCCGCTTTCGGCCGGGCGCCGAGGTCAGGGACGAGGGGAGGGGTCCACTCCCCAGTCCCGCAGGACCGCGTCGCGGTCGGCGTCGAGGCCGGGCCCGGCCGCCGCGTCGGGTGTGAAGCCGTCGAGCGTGAACGGCATCGACACCGTCCGCAGCCCGTCGCTCAACGTGGTCAGATAGTTGTTCGCCGCGACTTGTTCGTCGTCCAGGACGTCCCCGAGACGGTTCACGGGCGCACACCACACACCGTGTTCGCGCAGCCGTTCGAGCCAGTGGCCGGCCGGGCGGGTGGCGAAGTGCCGGTCCAGTTCCACGCGCATCTCGTGCGTGTTGGCCAGCATGTCGGCGTACGTGGCGAACCGCGGGTCGGTGACCAGGTGCTCGATCTGCGCACCGGCCACGAACGAGTCCCACGCCCGGGCGTTGACCGCGGCCACGGCGATCCATCTGCCGTCCCCGGCCCGGTACTGGTTCAGGAGCGCGTTGCGCGGGTCGGTGCGCGGCCTGCCCGTGGTCGAGGCGCCCTCGGTGTTGGCCACCGAACCGACCAGACCCATCTGTGTCCACAACGCGCTCTGCAGGAGGGACCCGGTCACGGTCTCGCCGCGGCCGGTCCGGGCGCGACGCAGCAGCGCGGCCAGTACGCCGCTGAAGAGGTAGGTGCCGGTGATCACGTCGTTCAGCGCGCCGGGCGGAGCGAACGGCTGCTCCGGGTCGGGAGACAGGGCGAACAGCATTCCGGCGTAGGCCATGCCGGTCATGTCCTGCGTGAGGTCGTTGGCCCGTGGTCCGCCGGGGCCGAGCCCGGAGCCGCGGGCGTACACCAGTCGTGGGTTCACGGCATGCAGGGAGTCCGCGTCGACGCCCAGCTTGGTGACGGTCGTGGGGCTCATGTTGGTGATGAAGACGTCGGCCCGCTCGATCATCCGGTCGAAGGTTCCCCGGTCGGCCGCGGAACCGAGGTCCAGGGCCACGGAGCGCTTGTTCCTGTTGAAGGTGGAGTAGGAGATGCTCGTCCCGGTGGTCCCGCTGCCGGCGGTGGGGGCCGTGTGCGAGCGCGTGGGGTCGCCGTTGAGGCTCTCCACCTTCACGACGTCGGCCCCGAGGTCGGCGAGGAGCATGCCGGTCACGGGCCCGGCCATCCAGATCGTCATGTCGACGACACGCAGGCCGGCCAGGGGCGGCTCGCTCGCCAGGGTGGGGGAGGAATCCATCCGGTCGTCGGACACAGCAGTTCCACCTCGCAGTCACTACGTGGGTAGGTGCCATGAGCGTAACCGTCGCCCGCCGCTCCAAGTCAAGCTGTCTGCCTGCAACTTTCGCCTCCGCGGGCACTGTCTGCGTGTATCTTTGGCCTCACTAATGACGGCGAAACGAACGGATGGGCAGTGCGGTGAAGGCTGGCGGTGACGCTGTGGTCGGGAAGCCCGGTTCCGAGTCGGAGGAGTCGGCGGCTGCCGGGCGCGCGCGCTCCGTCTCCGAGCCGATGCAGCTGACTCTGCAGGCGGCCGCCCAGATCAGGGGCCTGATCATCGAGGGGGCGCTGCTGCCGGGGCAGAAGATCCGCCAGGTCGACCTGGCCGAGCAGATCGGGGTGTCCCGCAGCCCGCTCCGCGAGGCGCTGCGCACGCTCGAGTCCGAGGGCGTCGTCACCTACGAGACCAACCGCGGCTATGTCGTGTCCCGTCTCGAGCCGTCGGACCTCGCCGAGATCTACCGGATGCGCGAGCTGCTCGAGGGGGAACTGCTCCGCTCGATCGCCAAGCCCGACAAGGCCACGCTGGACGCACTCGCGCGGTACAACGACGAGATGATCGCGGCCGTCGGTCAGGGCGACATCGCGGCGGTTCTCCGGGCCAACCGCGACTTCCACTTCACGATCTTCGAACTGTCGCCGTTGAACCAGTTCAAGCGCGAGATCCAGCGGCTGTGGCAGCTGTCCGAGGGCTATCTCGCCTGGTGGTGGCGACTGCCGCACGTGACCACCCGGATCAGCCAGGAGCACAAGCAGATCATCAAGACGTTGCGCAAGTACGACCGCGAGGCCCTCGTCGAGCTGTTCGACGCGCATCGTGTCGGCGGCCACGAGAGTTCCATGCTCCTGCGGGGTCGTTCCTGACCTGTGCACCTGAGCCCGGGCGTCTGTGCGCCCGGGCTCGCGCATGCCTGCCGACGCGATCGCTGCCGCGCCCCACGGGTACCGCGGCCAGCGGTGGTGAGGGCGTTCCGCAACCTCCGGTGCCGTGCTTCACGGGGGCGGTAGCCCTCTTCTCACGGCCGTGACGGATCCTCGGCCGGCGCAGGCGCCGTCCGCCGCTCGCTCCATTCCCCTCGCCCTGCATCAGGCCCGGCGTGCCCCGTCGCGCCGCCACAGAGGTCTTCCTGCCTGCCAAAGTGTCGGCTAGAATGCATACATATTTGCCGACGCCGCGTGTCTGTACCGGTAGCTGGGTGAGGGCGAAGAAACGCTCGCCGCACGGCACTGACGTCGACGCGGGGCCCGACGGCCCCGGACTTCTGACCCCTGCCATGACGGCGGGTTACCTCTGCTTCCAGCTTCAACACTCTGGAGACGAACGCAGTGACCGCACCGAAGATTGCCGCCGCTCCCCTCAAGCACCCTGACCGTTTCTACATCGGCGGCGCGTGGGTGAAGCCGTCGACCAGTGATCTCATCGACGTCGTTCAGCCGGCCACCGAGGAGGTCTACCTCCAGGTCGCCGAGGCCAAGCCCGAGGACGTCGGCCGCGCCGTGGACGCGGCGCGCCACGCGTTCGACGAGGGCCCGTGGCCGTACCTGCGCCCCGCCGAGCGGGCCGAGTACATCCGCGCCATCGCCGAAGGGCTGCGCAAGCGGCAGTCCGAGATCGCGTACACCTGGGCGTCCGAAATGGGCATCCTGCACGGTGACGCCGTGGTCCGCGGGGCCAGGATCGCCGGGATCTACGACTTCTACGCAAACCTTGCCGACGACTTCGAGTGGATCGAGCGGCACACCCCGGCAGGCGGTGGCCACGGCTGGCTCGCACGCGAACCGGTCGGTGTCGTCGGCGCGATCGTGCCGTGGAACGCCGCGATCGTGGCCCTGTCGTTCAAGCTCGCCCCGGCGCTCATCGCGGGCTGTTCCATCGTTCTGAAGTCCTCGCCGGAGTCGCCGTCGGCCGGCTATCTCCTCGCCGAGATCGCCGAGGAGGTGGGTCTGCCCGCCGGAGTCGTCAACGTCGTCACCGCGCATCGGGCCGCGTCCGAGACGCTGGTGGCCAACCCGGGTGTCGACAAGGTGAGTTTCACCGGCTCGACAGCGGCCGGCAAGCGCATCGCCGCCCTGTGCGCCGACCGCGTCGCCCGGGTCAACCTGGAACTCGGCGGCAAGTCGGCCGCGTTGGTCCTCGACGACTACGATCTCGAGAAGGCGGCTGCCTCCCTCGCGGACTCGACCATGGAACTGACCGGTCAGGTGTGCTCCGCCCTGACCCGTGTCATCGTCAGCAAGCACCGGCACGACGAGCTCGTCGAGGCGCTCAGCGCCGAGTTCGCCAAGGTCAAGGTCGGTGATCCTTTCGACTCCGAGAGCGACATGGGACCTGTCGCCGCGCAACGGCAGCGGGACACCATCGAGCGGCTGATCGGCAAGGGACTCGAGGAGGGCGCGCAGCTCGCCGTGGGAGGCCACCGGCCGGCCGGGCTCGACAAGGGCTGGTTCATCGAGCCGACGCTGCTCGGCAATGTCGACAACCACTCCACGATCGCCCGGAACGAGGTCTTCGGCCCCGTGCTGAGCGTCATCCCGGCCGAGAACGAGGACGACCAGATCCGCGTCGCCAACGACAGCCCCTACGGTCTGAACAGCGCGGTGTTCACCGACGACGAGAACCGCGCCTGGCAGTTCGCCCGGCGCATCCGCTCGGGGACGGTGGGCCACAACGCCCATCGCAACTCGCATGCCTTCGCGTTCGGCGGCTTCAAGCAGTCGGGGATCGGCCGTGAGGGCGGCCGCGAGGGCCTCATGCCGTACTTGGAGCCCAAGGCGATCATCCTGGATCGCGACCCCTCGGACGCCCCCTGACCGCACCGCCCTGCCCCAGGGGCCGCCGGCCCCGGGGCGGCTCTCCCGGTCGCTTTCACCCGGCGCACGAACGCCCGCGCCCACCCGTCCGTGTCCGACCGGCGCGCCGACGACCTCGCTGCCGGTACCGATAGGAGTCGACATGCACGTGATCGAAACCGCGAAGATTCCGTGGAGCCTCGTCAGCAAGGCCAACCGGCCCGGCCGGGTGCACCGCAAGCTCGTGCACGAGGGAGAGGTGTCGCCGGGCGTCGGGTACACCGCGGACCTCGTGCGCTATGAGGGCGGGCACGGCACGTTCACCGCCCCGCGGCACAAGCACAATTTCGACCAGATCCGCTACACCGTCAGCGGGCAGCCCGACTTCGGTCACTACCAGGTGGCCGCACAGGGGCAGTCGGTGTTCTTCCCGGCCGGTGCCGCGTACGGCCCGGAGACGATCGAGGAAGCGGAGCTTCTGCTGATCCAGTGGGGGGAGCACTGGGTCTCCCGGGCCCAGCACGACGAGACCTACGCGCAGATGCAGAAGACGGGCGAGTTCCGGGAGGGTTACTACATCACCGTCGACGCGGACGGCGAGGAGCATCGCGCCGACGGCCGCAACGCGGTGTGGGAGACCTTCAACCAGCGCAAGCTGGTCTACCCCACACCTCGCTACCCGCAGCCGGTGATCATGGAGCCGGAGGGCTTCGCCTGGCGCCCGATCGGCGGGGGCGTCTCGGCCAAGACCCTCGGCCGCTTCACCGAGGACGATGTCTACGTCGCCAACTACGTGTGGGACACGGCCGATGGGGTCTTGGACCTCACCGCCGAGCGCACGCAACTGCTCTGGATCATCGACGGCCGGTTGACCGTCGACGGCGTGGTCTACGAGCCGGGGACCGTCGTCTTCTCCGAGTTCGGGGAGAAGACAGCGCTCGCCGGCACCGCGGACGCGCGCGCGGTGGTGTTCGGCCTGCCCCTGCCCGATCCGGCCGCGATCGCCTGAGGTCGGTCTGCCCGGCCGTAACGGCGGCCCGCAGCCCCGGACTCCGGTGGGCTGCGGGCCGTGTCTTTCCTGCCGGGGCCGACCCCGGCCGGCGCGACGGCCGCCATGCGCGCTCAGTCGGCCGAAGTGACCTCCGAGATCAGTGACTTGGCGCGTGCGATGCCCTGGTCGAGGAACTGGGTGTCGGCGCCGACCGCGACGAACCGGGCGCCTCTTCGCACCCACAGACGGGCCGATGCCTCGGCGGGGGCGAAGATGCCGAACGGGAACGCGTGCCGCTCACACGCCGACGCCACTGTGTCGATGGCGGTCTTGACCGCCGGGTGGCCGAGATCGTGCAGGTGCCCCATCGATGCCGCGAGATCGGCCGGTCCGACCATGATCCCGTCGAGCCCGGGTGTCTCCAGGATGGCGTCGATGCCGGAGACCGCGTCCACGTGCTCGATCATCACGAACGCGGCGATCTCCTTGTCGGCCCGTGCGAGGTACTCCGCGCGGCCGCCGTCGAGGCGGGCCGCCCGGCGCGGCCCGAACCCGCGTACTCCGGCCGGAGGGTAGCGCGTCGCGCTCACCGCCGCGGCGCACTGCGCGGCGTCGTGCACACCGGGAACGATCACGCCCTCGGCCCCCAGGTCGAGTATCTGGCCGATCAGCGCGGCGTCGTTCGCGCCGGGGCGGACGAACACCGTCGACGCGGAAGCACGCAGGGCGACGAGCATGGTCTGGAGCCCGTCGATCGAGATCGGGGCGTGCTCCATGTCGATCAGCACGAAGTCGAAGTCGCCCGCGCCGATGGCTTCCGTGACGAAGGCGTCGGGGATGGTGAGCGACACGCCCAGGGCCGGCCGGCCCGACGACATCCGCATCTTGGTTCGGTTGTCCCGCACGAGGCACCTCTCTGTGGACGTACTTCTGTATGCATAGTGCTGGGTTACGCAGGTACCACTTGACGCTGATCTCCGGCCACCATACTGTAAATGTATGCAAAAATGAACACCGCATGGAGGGTGGACTCCCTTCCATGGAGCGTTGATCAGCACGTTTCCCACACGGAGGCGAGTGGACTTCGATGAGCAGAGGAAGTGACTCGGACCGACTCCTCGGCCGAGCTGCGATCGTCACGGGTGGCGCACGGGGCATCGGCGCGGCCATGGCGAGGCGCTTCGTGGACGCCGGCGCACGTGTCCTGATCGCCGACGTCCTGGACTCCGAAGGAGCCTCACTGGCCGGAGAACTGGGGGAGTCTGCCCGCTACCTGCATGTGGACGTCCGCGAGCGGAGCCACTGGGACAGCGCCGTCTCGCTCTGCCAGGAGACGTTCGGGCTCCGGCCGACGGTGCTGGTCCACAACGCGGGCGTGATGACACCGGGGACGGTGGCCTCCGCCGACGCGGAGTCGGTCGGCCTGGCCGTCGGCGTCAACGTGCTCGGACCGATCATCGGCACCCAGGCCTGTCTGCCCGGGATGATCGAAGCCGGCGGTGGCTCGGTGGTGGTGGTGTCGTCCATCGCCTCGATGTCCGTGGGGCCGGGATTCATCCCCTACGCGGTCAGCAAGGCCGGCAACGCCGCGTACGCGCGGGCGGCGGCCCGGGAGCTGGGGGAGTACGGCATCCGGGTCAACTCGCTGCACCCGGGCGGAGTCGAGACACCGATGAACTCCGGGCCCGGCTTCGCCGCACTGGACAAGGACGCCTGGTTCGGCCGGATGACGATCCCGCGGATCGGCCGGCCGGACGAGATCGCCTCGGCGGCACTGTTCCTGGCGTCCGACGACTCCAGCTACATCACCGGCACGCAGCTCGTCGTCGACGGCGGCCAGCTGCTGGGGCCCACAAGCGCATGGAAGTCCTGATGCGCCCTGGCCCCTGCGGGACGCCCCGAACAGCCAGCACATCGAGAGATCGGCGATGACCAGATGACGACACTGACCAGCGACGACGTCAAGATCGAGGACCCGGACTTCTACTTCGAGGACCGGCAGGAGGTCTACTCGCGGCTGCATGCCGAGCACCCGGTCTTCTACTACGAGCCGCTCGACCTGTTCGTCCTCTCGAAGCACGAAGACATCCGGGAGGCCGCTCGTACCCCGGAGATCTTCAGCTCCAGCCGCGGGCTGCACCTGCATCAGCTGCGGCTGGAACCGGAAGAGGCCGAGGCGTACGCCACCCTGTACGGCCCCGGGGAGCAGTTCGCCTACGCCGACCCGCCACGCCACGGTCAGCTGCGCGGCGTCGCCTCGCGCAGTTTCGCACCACGGGCACTCGCCTCCCTGCGTGACCACGTGCAGCGGCAGGTCGACGCTCTGGTCAGCGGCGTCGTACCGGGCGAGCCGTTCGACTTCGTCGAGACCATCGCGGCGAGGCTGCCCATCAAGGTCGCCGAGGACTTCATCGGGCTGCCGTCCGGTCACGACAAGAAGATCCGGGGGTGGAGCGACGCACTGGAGTCCCTGAAGCTCATCCACGGAGCGGAGAACATCCGCGAGGCCGTACGGCAGTTCCAGGAAATGAACGAGTTCTTCCGCGCCCAGTTCGAGGTCAAGCGTGCCCGGCCCGGCGAGGACCTGATCTCGACACTGCTGGCGGCGGAGCTGGACGGCCGGCCGCTGACGGAGAGCACCCTGCTCATCTACTGCAGCCTCTTCCTCGCCGGCGGCAGCGACACGACCCGCTCGCTCCTGGCCGGCATGGCCCTGGCGCTCGCCGAACACCCCGGGCAGACGGAGCTGCTGCGAGCCGAACCGCAGCTCCTGGGCGGTGCGATCGAGGAGTCGTTGCGCTGGACGACACCTGCGCGCGGTTTCCTGCGTACGGTGATGCACGACACCGAGGTGCGCGGCGTCACCATCAAGGAAGGCCAGCGGGTCTATCTGCTGTTCGACGCCGGGAACCGCGACCCCGAGGTGTTCGAGGACCCCTGGACCTACGACATCCGGCGGCCGAACGCCGCCGCCCATCTGTCGTTCGGCTACGGCCCGCACCTGTGCATCGCCGCCCATCTGGCCCGGCTGGAGACACGCCTGTTCTACGAGGCACTGCTCTCCCGCTTCTCGGTGATCGAGCAGGCGGGCGAGGCTCGTGAGATCCGTCAGCTGCTGCGCAACGGCTGGTACGAGCTGCCGTTGGTCCTGCGGTGAGCGCCGCGAGCGGAGCGGCGGGCGGGTGACCCAGAAGGTTCAGGTCTGACCAGTTCCAACGGAAGGAGGTCCGATGACCTACGTGGTGACGTCGGCCTGTGTCGACGTGAAGGACAGAAGCTGCATCGCGGTGTGTCCGGTCGACTGCATATACGAGGGCGGACGGATGATGTACATCCATCCGGACGAATGCATCGAGTGCGGCGCCTGCGAGGAGGCGTGCCCGATGTCCGCGATCCTGTACTCGGAGGATCTGAGCGACGACAACCGCGCGTTCCTGACGGCGAACGCGTCGTTCTTCGACGGCATCGGGTCACCCAGGGGCGCCAAGAAGTTCGGCCCGTCCACCCATGACGCGGACATCGTCGCCGGGACCGGGGCCCAGGAGGACCGATGAGCGGTACCGCCTTTCGCGTGGCCGTCGTGGGTTCCGGGCCCTCGGGCGCGTACGTCGCCCAGGAGCTGTCCGAACAGGCCGGCCTGGACGCCGTCGTCGACGTCTACGAGCGACTGCCCGTGCCGTTCGGGCTGGTGCGCTACGGCGTCGCCCCGGACCACCAGCGGATCAAGTCGATCGTCGGCTCGCTCGCGGAGATATTCGCCCACCCGCGCGTGCGGTTCCTCGGAAACGTACGGGTGGGAACGGACATCACCTTCGACGAGCTACGACAGCGCTACGACGCCGTCGTGGTCGCCTGCGGGGCGAGCGCGGACCGCCGCCTGTCGATCCCCGGCGAGGACCTGCCGGGGGTGGCTTCGGCAACCGACTTCGTCGCCTGGTACAGCGGACACCCCGACGCCGCGGTGGACCGCTTCGCGCTGACGGCCGAGACCGCCGTGATCATCGGGGTGGGCAACGTGGCCCTGGACGTGGCCCGGATGCTCTGCCGCACCCCTGACGAACTGCGCCGCACCGATGTGCCCCAACACGTCGTCGATGTCCTGGCGGCCAGCACGGTCCGCAAGATCCTCGTCGTGGGGCGCCGCGGCCCGGCGCATGCCAAGTTCAGCAGCAAGGAGCTGGGCGAACTCCGGGAGTTGTCCGATACGGACGTCCTGGCCGACCCGGACGACCTGGCCGACGACCAGGCCGCCGCCGACTCCGCGCAGGAGAGTCCGTCCACGCGCCGGATGCTGGCGACGCTGCGTGGATACGCCGCCGGCACACCGACGGGAACGCACCGCCGAACCGTGCGCTTCGCCTTCTTCCGCACCCCGGTCGCGTTCGTGGGCGAGGACTCCGCCCGCGGTCTGCGGGTGATCCGCCGTGGTCCGGGGCGGGCGGAGGCCGACGAGGTGCTTCCCGCGCAGTTCTTCGTCCGCTCGGTGGGCTATCGGGGACTGGCCCTGCCCGGCCTTCCGTTCCAGCCGGACACCGGCACCGTCCCGCATGCCGAGGGCCGGGTCATGGACGGCACCGGACAACTCGCCGGCGTGTATGTCGCCGGCTGGATCAAGCGAGGACCGAGCGGCGTCATCGGCACCAACAAGCAGGACGCCGTCGCGACTGTCGCCGCGATCACACAGGACCGGGCGCGCGCCCCGAAGCCGTCTCGTCAGGCATTCCGGGATCCTCTCCTCCTCCTGCGGGAACGCGGCGTCGATGTCGTGGAGTGGTCCGCGTGGCAGCGCATCGACGCCGCGGAGGAGATCGCGGGCCGGCCGCTGGGCCGAGGGCGGGTCAAGCTGCACGAGCGCGGCAGGATGCTCGCCGTCGCAGCGGCCCAAAACTGATACAGTTTTGAATGCAAAAATGTCTATCTAGATGGAGGGTTGTGGCATGTCTCTGACCACCGTGGACGCCCGTTCCGCGCTTCTCGTCGTCGATCTGCAGGAAGGCACAGTGGGGCTGCCGACCGTGCATCCGGCCTCGGAGGTCGTGGATCGCGCGGCCGAGCTGGCGGCCGTCTTCCGCTCGTACGCGCTGCCGGTCGTGCTGATCAACGTCGCGGGCGGCGCCCCGGGCCGCAACGAGCTGCCCAAGTCCAGGTCGGCTCCCGCGTCGAACTGGACGGACCTCGTTCCGCAGCTGAAGGCCGAGGCCGGCGACCATGTCGTCACCAAGAAGACATGGGACGCCTTCCCCGGCACGGACCTGGACACCTACCTGCGGTCGCAGAACGTGACCCAGGTCGTTCTCACCGGAATCGCCACGAGTATCGGCGTCGAGTCCACCGCGCGATCGGCGTACGCGCTCGGCTACCACGTGACCCTGGCAACCGACGCGATGACCGACCTCGACCCCGGGGCGCACGCCAACGCCGTCGAGCGCGTCTTCCCGAAGCTGGGAGAGACGGGGACCACCGAGGAGATCATCGGCCTGGTGAAGAGCTCTCGCTGAACTCGTCCCAGCCCTCCACGGGGCCGGTACGCGGTCGTTCGCGGCATGCCGCCGGCGACGCGTATCGTGTTGTGCCCTGGGCCGGCGCCGGAGGCCCGCCCGGGGGAGGGAGAGCCCGTGGAGCAGGCCACCAGCACGCGAGCGGACGCACCTGGCAGGATCGGGAGGCCCCGGGCCACCTCTCGCACCGACCTGGAACGCATCGGCTTCGAGCTGTTCTCCTCCCAGGGGTTCGACAGTACGACGGTGGACGACATCGCCGGCGCCGCAGGCATCGGGCGCCGTACCTTCTTCCGCTATTTCGGTTCGAAGAACGACCTGGTCTGGGGCGACTTCGAGAACCAGCTGGCGGGCCTGCGCCAACTGCTCGACGCCGTCGACCCGGACGTCTCCTTTGCGGATGCGCTGCGTGAGGCGGTCGTCGCGTTCAACCGGTTCGACCCCGAGGAAGTGCCGTGGCACCGGCAACGGATGCAGCTCATCCTCACCGTGCCGACGCTCCAGGCCGACGCCACACTGCGGTACAACGCGTGGCGTGCCATCGTGACCGAGTTCGTGGCGACACGCACCGGCCAGTCGACGTCCGATCTGCTGCCACGGCTCGTCGGCTACGCCTCCCTGGCCGCCGCCATCGCCGCCTACGAGCACTGGCTCGCCGACGAACGGCAACTTCTCGCGCCGCTGATCGACGCGACGTTCCGTCAACTCGCCGGCGGGTGGGACTCGGTGAGCCACCTCCAGGGCTGATCCGCCGGCCGCCGCCGCAGGCGGCGGCCGGGAACGTCAGCGCACCTCGCGGCGCATGGCGTCCGCGACCACCTCGCCCACCAGGACGGCCGTGGCGGCGGGACCGCGCAGGGGAGCGTCCGGGAGGATCGAGGTATCGGCGACGCGCAGCGCGCGGATGCCGTGAAGCCGTCCGTACTGGTCGACGGCGGCACGGCCGGGGTCGTCGGCGCTCCCCATCGGCACGGTGCCACAGGTGTGCTGCGCGGTGCCGAGGTTGTCGGCGACCCACCGGTCGAGCGCCCCGTCCGCCGCCAGCACCTCAGGGGCCGGGCCGGCATGTCCGGCGGCGAGATCCGCCATGGGCGGTGACGCCAGCAGCGCGGCCGTGGCACGCACTCCCTCGCGCAGCCGGCGTCGGTCGTCCGGTGTGCTGAGGAATCCGTAGTGGATGCGCGGCGGCGTGGCGGGATCGGAGCGGACCAGGCTCAGCCGGCCGGTACGCCGCGGTGCCTGCGCGGCGACCAGGAACGGCAGCGGTTCCCCCGGCACGCTGGTCCGGCCGCTGGTCAACCCCCTCATCGGCACGAGGGACTGGAGTACCTCCAGGTCGCCGGGACCGTCGCGGCCGCCGTACTCGCCGACGCCCGAGGCCAGATGCAGGCACCCGCCGAGCCAGGATCCCTGCGGCGCGGGTGGGTCGTGGCGGAGCGTCCAGTCGAGGACCACCTGAGGATGGTCGCTCAGGTGCGCACCGACAGCGGGCGTGTCGCGGACCACGGGTATGCCGAGCCGCTCCAGGTCGGCGCGCGGGCCGATGCCCGACAGCAGCAGCACCTGGGGGGAGCCGATGGCCCCGGCGCTCAGCACGACCTCACCCGCGCGGACGAGTGTGCCGTCGACGAGCACCACGCCGACGGCGCGGCCGTGTGCCACCGCAACCCGGACGACGTGGCTTCCGCCTCGTACGGTGAGATTGGGCCGGGCACGGACCTTAGGCGGCAGGTAGTTCAGGGCCGTGTTGCGGCGTACGCCGTCCACGGAGTTGGTGGGTACCGGTCCGAAGCCGGGCGCCGCGTCGAGGTCGTTCTTGTCCGGCTCCACGGCGTATCCGCAGGTGCGCGCCGCGTCGCCGAAGGCCTGGGCCGCGGGGTGGTCCGTCCGCACGCGCCGGACCCGCACGGGGCCCTGACCGCCGTGCAGGGGTCCCGCACCGAGGTCGAGGTCGTTCTCCAGCGCGCGAAGGAAGGGCAGGACCCGGTCGTAGGCCCAGGCGGGGTTGCCCAGGGCGGACCAGCGGTCGAAGTCCTGGCGGCGGGCGCGCACGAAGTACCCGCCGTTGACGGTGGTGGAGCCGCCGAGCACGCGGCCGCGGGGTACCGCCCACGGGCGCTCGGGGGTGAGGTGGACGGGATGGACGCAGGTGCCGGGGTGATCCGGCTGAGCACCGGGGACCAGCCGTGCGTCGAGCAGCCGCCGGCCGAACTCCTCTTCGGTCGCCGGGGACGGACCCGCCTCCAGCAGCAGGACGGTGCGGTCGGGATCCTCACTCAGGCGGGCGGCCAGCACCGCGCCCGCGGCGCCCGCGCCGACCACGAGCACATCGTGAGGTGCGCCGGGCAAGGGTGCCGAACTCACGGGAGCGGCCCGGGGCGGACGAGCAGGCGGATCTCTGTCATGGCTCAGGGATCAAAGCCGAGTCATGGCACGAGCGCAAGCCCCCGCACGGCCCACCGCGATGCGCCGGAGCCCGCGGCGGTACCGGACATCGGCCCGGCTCGGGGGGAGTTCACGCAGGTCGCAGACGTGTCGCTGATGCAGCGACCGCACCCTCAGGTGCAGTTGCACGCCGATGCCTTCCTTTTGGCACCATGTGCCGTTAGTCTCCTGGCTACAAGCAGGGAGCCGCCCGCTGTTCTCCTTCGGCCCGGCACGTGAACGGACCGTGACACGCGCCCGTTGCCGCCCGCCGATTCCGACGGCGGTTGCCCTTCCTTTCCGCTCCGCCCCCAACACGCTCCGGCACGAGTCTGCCGGAGCCAGGCCCCGGGAGGACCGCATGAACGAGTTCGACACCGTTCCCGCCGACGAGCAGGCCACCGAGGTCGAGCCCGAGGCCCTGGTCGAGACGGACACGCTGATCGAGGAGGTCTCGATCGACGGCATGTGCGGCGTCTACTAGACCGCCGGGACGCCCCATGAACCCGATCGATTCCCCGATCGACCTGGACCGCGCCTGGGACCTGCACCCGCAGGTCTCGGTGCGGCCCGAACCCTTCGGCGCACTGCTCTACCACTTCGGCACCCGCAAGCTCACCTTCCTCAAGGACCCCCGTCTGCTCGCCGCCGTCCAGGCCCTGGCCACGGCGCCCACCGCGCGGGCCGCCTGCTCGGCCGCCGAGGTCACGGAGAGCGAACTGCCCGGCTTCGGGCGAGCGCTGGGCGCACTGGCCCGCTCCTCGATGGTCGTCGAAAGGAGTACGTCATGACTGCCCGAGCACCCCGGCCGACGGTGGCACCGGCCCCCCGGCCGGCACCGGCGCAGGCGGTGCGGCCGGCCGGGAGCCGCCTGGTCGACCTCTTCGAATACGGCCTGGACGCCCCCATCTGCCTGACCTGGGAGCTGACCTACGCCTGCAATCTGTCCTGCACCCACTGTCTGTCCAGCTCGGGGCGGCGTGACCCGCGTGAGCTGACCACCGCCGAAGCCAAGGCCGTCATCGACGAACTGGAGGCCATGCAGGTCTTCTACGTCAACATCGGCGGCGGCGAACCCACCGTCCGCGCCGACTTCTTCGAGCTCCTCGACTACGCCACCGCCCACCACGTCGGCGTCAAGTTCTCCACCAACGGGGTACGGATCACTCCCGAGGTGGCCCGCCGCCTGGCCGCCAACGACTACGTGGACGTCCAGATCTCCCTCGACGGGGCAACCCCCGAGGTCAACGACGCGGTGCGCGGAACCGGTTCGTACGACACCGCGCTGCGCGCCATGCGCAACCTCGCCGACGCCGGGATGAAGAACTTCAAGCTCTCCGTGGTCTGCACCCGCCACAACATCCCGCAGATGGACCAGTTCAAGGCCATCGCCGACCGCTACGGCGCACAGCTCCGGCTCACCCGGCTGCGCCCCTCCGGGCGCGGTGCGGATGTGTGGGACGAACTGCACCCCACCCAGGCCCAGCAGCGCGAGCTGTACGACTGGCTGGTGGCCCACGGCGACCAGGTCCTGACCGGTGACTCGTTCTTCCACCTGTCCGCCTACGGCCAGGCCCTGCCGGGACTGAACCTGTGCGGCGCCGGGCGGGTGGTCTGTCTGATCGACCCGGTCGGCGACGTCTACGCCTGCCCGTTCGCGATCCATGACGAGTTCCTGGCGGGCAACGTGCGCGCGGACGGCGGCTTCGCCCATGTGTGGCGTGAGTCCGAGCTGTTCCTGGGCCTGCGGGAGCCGCAGACAGGCGGGGCGTGCGCCTCCTGCTCCTTCTACGACACCTGCAAGGGCGGCTGCATGGCCGCCAAGTTCTTCACCGGTCTGCCGTTGGACGGCCCCGATCCCGAGTGCGTCCGTGGCTACGGGGAGCAGCTGCTCGCGCAGCGCCCCGAAGGACGCGACCACCTTCCCAAGCCGTCCGCCGACCACACCCACCGCACCGCACCCGCGCGGCGCCGAGGCCCGGTCGACCTGGTGCTGACCCGCCGCCAGGACGTCGACCGGCCGCCGGTCAGCGCCTGTGCCGAGGACCCGCTGGCCGGACTGAGCCTCACATGACGCCGTGTCCCACGGTGTTCGCGGTACCCGCGCCCGTCGTCCGCCAGATCCCGTCCGTATAACAGTCCTTTTCGAGGAAGAGTCGCCGCATGGGCAGGAACCCCTGGTTCGAGACGGTCGCGGAAGCCCAGCGCCGCGCCAAGAAGTACCTCCCCAGCACCGTGTACGACGCCCTCGTGGCCGGCTCGGAACGGGGCCGGACCATCGACGACAACCTGGGGGCCTTCGCCGAACTGGGCTTCGCACCCCGGGTCGCGGGCCACCACGCCGAGCGTGACCTGACCACCACGGTGCTGGGCGTGGAGACGTCCATGCCGGTGGTGATATCACCGACCGGCGTCCAGGCCGTCCGCCCCGACGGCGAGGTCGCCGTGGCGCGTGCGGCGGCGAACCGCGGGGTGATCATGGGACTGAGCTCGTTCGCCTCCAAACCGGTGGAGGAGGTCACCGCGGCCAACGCGAACACCTTCTACCAGATGTACTGGACCGGCACCCGCGAGAGCATGAGCCAGCGCATGGAACGGGCCCGCGCCGCCGGCGCGAAGGCCCTGATCGCCACCCTCGACTGGTCCTTCTCCGTCGGCCGTGACTGGGGCAGCCCGGAGATCCCGGAATCGATCAACCTCAAGACGGCGGTGAAGCTCGCGCCCGACGTGATCACCCGGCCACGCTGGCTGTGGTCCTTCGCCAGAACCGGCCGCATACCCGACCTGACCACCCCGAACCTGCAACCGCCGGGCGGCAGCGCTCCCACCTTCTTCGGTGCCTACTACGAGTGGATGCAGACCCCTCCGCCCACCTGGGACGACGTCAAGTGGATGCGCGAGGAGTGGGGCGGCCCGTTTCTCCTCAAGGGCGTCACCCGGGTCGACGACGCCAAACGCGCCGTGGACGCCGGCGTCTCCGCCGTCTCCGTCTCCAACCACGGAGGCAACAACCTGGACACCACCCCCGCGACCATCCGGATCCTGCCCTCCGTCGTGGAGGCCGTCGGCAGTGACATAGAGGTACTCCTCGACGGCGGTGTCCGCCGCGGCGGCGACGTGGCCAAGGCACTGGCCCTCGGCGCCCGGGCCGTCCTGATCGGCCGCGCCTACCTGTGGGGCCTCGGCGCCAACGGCCAGGCCGGTGTGGAGAACGTACTGGACCTGCTGCGCGGCGGGCTCGACTCCGCAGTCCTGGGGCTGGGCCGGGCCTCGGTCCACGAGCTGTGCCCCGACGACCTGGTCATCCCCGAGGGCTTCACCCGCACCCTCGGCACCAGCGGCTGACATGCCAGGTCAGCGTGCCCGCGGAGAGAACGAGTTGGGGCGAGCAGCGTGGCCGGAGATCACCGGTGCGCCGCTGGTGGTCGTCGCCGTCGGGTCGACCGAACAGCACGGGCCGCACCTGCCGCTGGACACCGACACCGTCGTGGCCACCGCGGTGGCCCGTGCGGCCGTCCAACGGCTCACGGACCGGGACCGGACAGAAGAGCGTTCCGGCGCGCGGGTGCTGCTGGCACCCGCACTCGCCTTCGGCGCGAGCGGTGAGCACGCCCACTTTCCCGGCACCGTGTCCATCGGTCACGAGGCACTGCGGGTGGTGCTGATCGAGATGGTGCGGTCGCTGTCGCTGTGGGCCGGACGGTGCGTGTTCGTCAACGGCCACGGCGGCAACGTGGCCACCCTCGACGCGGCTGTGGCCCAGCTGCGTGCCGAGGGACACGACACCGCGTGGCTCGGCTGCGGCGTCCCCGGCGCAGACGCGCACGCCGGGCGCACCGAGACGTCGCTCATGCTCCACCTCGCCCCCGACGACGTACGTCTCGACGCCGCCGTCCCCGGAGACACCCGACCGATCGCCCAGCTCATGCCGGAGCTGACGGCGCGCGGTGTCCGGGCCGTCGCACCGAACGGCGTCCTCGGCGACCCCACCGGCGCCACCGCGCAGGAGGGCCGTGCTCTGCTGCGCACCCTGGCGGACAACGCCGCCCGGCGCATCCAGGCCTGGCGGCCCGACCCGCGCGGGCGACTCGGCGAGCCCCCGCCGTCCGCGCAGACGCCGGCCGCGGCCCGGCGGACGGCCGCGCACGGCCCGGCAGCAGCGGCCCCCGGCACCCGCGCGGCCACGAACAACTCCGCCCGAGAACGGCTGTCTCCATGACTCTCCCCAACGGTTTCACCGTGACCCTCGACCGAGGCACCCGGGTCCTCGACGGCGGCGGGGCCCTGCTGGGCGGCCAGCCCACCCGCCTGCTGCGGCTCACCCCGCGAGCCCGGGCCATGCTGACCGGCCGCAGCCTGTGCGTGCGGGACGCGGCGAGCGCGTTCCTGGCGGACCGACTGCTGGCGAACGGCATGGCCAACCCCCAGGTCACCGCACTGGCCGACCCCGCTCCGGCGGGGGAGAGCGCGCCCTCGTACACGTACGTCATCCCGGTACGGGACCGGCCCGGGCAACTGGGGCGACTGCTCGCCTGCATACCGTCCGGCAGTCCGGTCATCGTCGTCGACGACGCCTCCCTCGCCCCGGAACGGGTGGCCGGTGTGGCTGCCGCACACGGCGCACGCCTGCTGACGCTGCCCGTCAACGTCGGCCCGGCCGGCGCGCGCAATGCCGGACTGCGTCAGGTGACGACCTCGCACGTCGTCTTCGTGGACTCCGACATCGTGCTGCCCGCCGAGACCGTGCCCGTACTGATGCGGCACTTCGCCGACCCGTCCGTCGCCATGGCCGTCCCCCGCATCACGGCGCTGACCGCGGACTCCGCCGGCGGCTGGATCAGCCGTTACGAACACGCCCGATCCTCCCTCGACCTGGGCACGCACCCCGCGTCGGTGCGCCCCGGCAGTCCCGTCTCGTGGGTTCCCAGCGCCTGCCTGGTGGCACACGTCGGGACCCTGCTGGACATCGGCGGCTTCGACGAGTCCCTGCGGGTCGGCGAGGACGTCGACCTGTGCTGGCGGCTGACCGAGAGCGGGCGACGTATCCGCTACGAGCCCGCAGTGCAGGCCGCCCACGAGCATCGGGCGCATGTCGTCGACTGGTTCCGGCGCAAGGCCGACTACGGCACCGGTGCGCACCCGCTCGCCGTACGCCATCCCCGCGACACCGCCACGGCCGTGCTCGCCCCGTGGAGCGCAGCCCTGGTGGTCACGGTCGCGGCGCAGCGTCGCTGGTCCCTGCCGGTGGCCGCGGCCCTGTGGACGACGGCGACCCTGCGCGTCGCGCGCACCCTCGACGGCACCGCACACCCGCTGCGCGAGGCCGCCCGGCTGACCGGCGGCGGAGCCGTCAACGCCCTCGCCCAGGGCGGCGCGTTGCTCACCCGGCACTGGTGGCCGGCCACGGCGGCCGGATGCCTGGTCTCCCGTCGCGTCCGCCGCGCCGCCGCGGTGGCGGCCGTCGCAGACGTGGCCCTGGAGTACCGGAGCCGCAGCACCGGCGGACTCGGCCCCCTGCGCTACGCCGTCGCCCGCCGTCTCGACGACCTTGCCTACGGCACCGGAGTCTGGCTCTCCGCCGTCAGGGGCCGATCCACGGCCGCCCTCCGTCCCCGCATCGTGGTACGGGCCCGCCGACCGGGACGGTGATGCCCGCACCCGGGCCCGGGAACACCGCGATTGCCGAGGCCGACGTCGAGTCCGTCGCGGCTCGGGGGACCTGTTCAAGGGGTGAGTTGCCATGCCCGGTTCGATGCTGACGGTGAGTGTTCCCGACGGAGCCGCACGTGCCGCGCTGGGTGCGCTGCCGGGTGATGTCCGGGTGACCGTGTGGGACGGCGTCGGTGAGATCCCGGCGCATGGCGACGAGATCGAATTCTTCGTCGGCCGCTTCAACACGCGACCGAGACGCGAAACGCTGGAGTCCCTTCCCCGGCTCCGGGTCGTGCAACTGGTTTCGGCGGGCGTCGATGCGTGGCTCTCCGTGGTGCCCGAGGGCGTCCTCCTGTGCAACGGGCGTGGCGTACACGGGCGATCGACCGCGGAGCTCGCGGTCGGCGGGATGATCGCGATGCTGCGGGGCATCGTTCCGTTCGCCATGGCGCAGCGGGACCACCGCTGGGAGCAGAGGTTCACCGAGGGACTGGACGGCCGGCGCGTGCTGGTCGTCGGCGCGGGCGACATCGGGACGCGCATCGCCACCGCCGTCCGCGTGTTCGGCGCCGACGTCACGGTCGTCGCCCGGCGCCCGCGGCCGGGTGTCCATGACCCCGCCGAGCTGCGGCAGCTGCTGCCGGGGCAGGACGTGGTGGCCCTCGCGGTGCCGCACACCGACGATACGCACCACCTGGTCGACGCCGAGTTCCTCGCCGCACTGCGCGACGACGCGCTGCTGGTGAATGTCTCACGCGGCGGGGTGGTGGACACCGAGGCGCTCGTCGCCGAAGTGCTCGGGGGGCGGATCCGGGCGTTCCTGGACGTCACCGACCCCGAGCCGCTTCCCGTCGGCCACCCGTTGTGGGACGCGCCGAACGTACTCATCACCCCGCACGTCGGCACGATCCGCGGCTGGGAGGAGCGTGCCTACCGGCTCGTGCGCGAACAGATCCTGCGCCTGCGGGATGGGCACGAGCTGGTGAACGTGGTCGAGAAGCGCTCCTGAGCGAGCGAGCGCGCGCGGGCGGGCGCCGCGGCCCCGCGGCCCCGCGCGTCGCGGTCGATGACCGGATGAGAACGGGTGGGGGGTCTTGCGGTCGCCAGTAATGTATGCAAAATTGCACACCGAAGGTCGCAGTCAAGTGGAGCCGTGCCGGACGGCAGGGAAGGAAGCATGATGCGCGGGAGCGAGGCAGTTGCCGAGGTGTTGCGCCGAGAAGGCGTGGAGAACGTGTTCTGCTTCCCGGCCAACAAGATGATCGACACCGCGGCCGCCGTCGGGATCCGGCCGATCGTCGGGCGCGAGGAACGCAGCGTCATCAACATGGCCGATGCCTACAGCCGGATCAGCAACGGCCGACGCATCGGTGTCGCCATGACCCAGCACGGCCCCGGCGCCGAGCACTCCTTCGGAAGCATCGCCCAGGCCTACAGCGACTCCGTGCCACTGCTGTACCTGCCCAACGGCAATCCGCTCGACGAACTCGGGCTGCGTACGACGTTCGACGCCGTCGACTCCTTCCGTTCGATCACGAAGTGGTCGGCCCGGTTCGAGAGCGCGAAGACGATTCCGGCCCAGCTCCGGCGCGCGTTCCAGCTCATGCGGTCGGGCCGACCCGGACCGGTGCTGCTCGAACTGCCCCTTGATGTCGCCGAGGAGGAGATCGACGACGCCCTCCTCGCGTACGAGCCGCCTCGCCGCCACCTCAGTGCCGCCGATCCGGCGGACGTGGAACGGGCGGTCGCCCTGTTGCTGGACGCCGAGCGGCCGGTGATCCGGGTCGGGCAGGGCGTGCTCTGGGCCGAGGCGACGGCCGAACTCGTCGAGTTCGCCGAGGCGATCAACGCTCCCGTCGCGACGACCTACATCGCCAAGAGCGCGTTCCCCGAGGATCACCCCCTGTCCATCGGCAGCGGCGGCACGGGTATCAGCCCGGGCATCGCCGAGTTCGTGCCGGCTGCCGACCTGATCTTCAGTATCGGCGCGAGTCTGCTCCACACCCTCGGCTCGTTCCGCGTACCGGCCGGCAAGACGATCGTCCAGGCGACCAACGACCCGGACGATCTGTCGTTGCAGTACCCGATCGCCTGCGGGCTCGTAGGGGACGCGAAGCTGGTGCTCCGTCAGATCACCGCGGAACTCCGCCGTCAACTCCGGTCGCGGAGGCCGGCCAGCGCGAAGACCGACTTCCGCAAGGAGGTCGCGGACTTCAACGCCAAGGTCGCCGCCGAGTGGGAGCCCTACTTCGAGACGAACGACGTCCCGGTCAGTCCGCTCCGCCTGGTGCACGAGATGATCGCCGCGCTGGACCCGGACCGCACGATCATCACCCACGACTCGGGATACCCGCGGGACCATCTCGCCCCGCACTACATGGCGACCCGGCCGCGTGGATACCTCGGCTGGGGGAACAGCACGCCCCTGGGCTCGTCGCTCGGTCTGGCGCTCGGCGCCAAGGTCGCGGCGCCGGACAAGCTCTCGGTCTGCTACCTCGGCGACGCCGCCTTCGGTCAGTGCGGCCTGGAGATCGAGACCGCCGTACGCAACAAGATCCCGGTACTGATCGTGCTGACGAACAACAACGAGATGACCGGGTACGGCGAGCACCAGCCCGTCGCCGACAAGAGGTTCGGCCTCAAGGAACTGGGCGGCCAGTACGCCGAGATCGGCACGGCCCTCGGCGCGAAGGCATACCGGGTCTCCGATCCGAACGAGGTCGGTCCGGCGCTCCAGAAGGCGATCGCCGAGGTGGACGGCGGCGCGGTCGTGCTGCTGGAAGTGGTGACGTCGGCGTTTCGCCGGCGGATCGCCGGGGCCAGTGCCCTCGCCGACTGAAGAGGGCTCGGGCCTGCCGGGGAGCTGCGCGCTCGGGCGCCCTTGCGCGCAAGGAGACACGGGGGAGAGCCGCCGGGGTGCGGGTGCTGAGCCCGATCTAGACTTGCGGGCCAGTACACGTAAGTGACCTGGGAGGCCGGTCTCGCATGGATCTGCAACTTGCCGGAAAGTGCGCGATCGTCACGGGAGCGAGCCGGGGCATCGGGTACGCCGTCGCCCGTGCACTGGCCGCCGAAGGCGCGGCTGTCGTGCTGGCCGCCAGAGGCGGGGACGCGCTCGACGCGGCGTCCGCACGCATCGTCGCCGACGGCGGCCGGGCCCTCGCCGTGGTGACGGACACCACCGACGAGGCGTCCGTGCAGGAGCTGGTACGGCGTGCGGCCGGCGCGTTCGGGAGCGTGGACATCCTCGTCAATTGTGCTGCCACACCAGCCACTTCGGGGTTTGCCGGCGCGCTCGCCGACTTCGACGACGACCGGCTGCGGCAAGAGGTGGAGACGAAGGTCCTCGGCTATCTGCGCTGTGTGCGGGCGGTGGCTCCGCTGATGACCGCGCGGGGATGGGGGCGCGTCATCAACGTCAGCGGCCTGGCCGCGCGGCAGACCGGGCCGGTGATCGGCTCGGTGCGCAACGTCGCGGTGGCGGCGATGACGAAGAACCTGGCGGACGAACTCGGCCCCCAGGGGGTCAATGTCACCGTCGTCCACCCGGGCATGACGATCACCGAGGCATCCCCGGCGGTGTTCGCCGCCATGGCCGAGGCACAGGGTGTCGACGAGGCGGAGGTCGTCCGGCGGCTCTCCTCGGCGGTGGGCATCGGCCGCATGGTCACGGCGGAGGAGATCGCGAACACCGTCGCCTTCTTGGCCTCCCCTCTGAGCGTGGCGATCAACGGCGAGTCGATCGCTGTCGGCGGCGGCCAGGTCGGGCCGATCCACTACTGATCACCTGACGGGAGGACAGCGTCTCCGGGGCCGGCATCGGCCACGGCTGCCACCCCGCTGCGATCGTCCGGGCCTGCCCCGAGCAGCTCTGTCTTCGCTGCACCCAGGCGCGGTGAACGGGTCCGTCGACTGCCTCGGCCGCATCGCGGCGGAGACCAGCCGCTCTCCGGAAGCGCTTGGTGCGGGCTGACAGACTTCTTGTCCATGAGCGGACATGATGTGGGCGATGGTGGCGCAGGGGTCGGGGCCGGTGTGACCTTCGGGCTGCTGGCCGCGTGGGCGGTGCACGATCTGGAGGAACTGGCCACGATGCCGGGCTGGGCACGCGGGCGAGTGCCCGGGCTGCGACAGCGGTTTCCGCAAGTGCCAGAACGGATGTGGCAGCGGCTGGAGTCCATGGACGGGCGAGAGTTCGCAACGGCCGTCGCCGGGATGGCTGTGGTGGTGGCCACCGCCGCTGCCGACGGGCACCGCACGGGTGGACGCTCCGGCTTCTATCAAGGGGCTCTCAACGGATTCGGGCTGCACGCCCTGGTGCATCTGGCCCAGGCCGGCGCCGTCCGTGGATACACGCCCGGTGCGGTCACCTCACCGCTGGTGGTCATCCCCTTCACGCTGTGGGCTCGCGGCCGACTGCGGCGAGCCGGTGTCCTGCGTCCCACACGCCCACTCGAGGCGCTTCAGGGGCTGGCGCTGGCCGCGGCCGCGACGGCCGGAACACACATGGTGGCGCGACGGCTGCTGCGCCGGGGGGCGCACAACGACCGAACTTGATCACTCACTCGGGGATGCGCCGGACGGGGGGCACGGCCTTCGGCTCATTCCGCTTCGAAAAGCAGGTCTTGGGCTGGACCCGCGGGCCGCGCAGTGCCCCACGGGATACGCCGTTGGTGAACCGGGCGCGAGGCGCTGTCACGCAACCGGTGTGTCGGTCATGCGGTTGGGGTCAGACGCCACAGGGACGTGGTCTCGGCACTTCGCGCGGCGTGGAGTGGGTCCGTGGTGTCCTGGGACCGCGGGTGCCGGGGCGAACCGACGCCTGTCCGCCGGACAGGCGTGTGCGTTGAGGCAGTTGGCCGCTACCGCCCTCGCGTCGAAGCGAGAGAGCAGACGTCCCAGACGACCATGCCAAGCATCAGGGGCAGTCCTTCCAGGGGAGAGGCCGCAGAGTCGCACACGTGTCGTCCAGCTGCCGAACACGCTGTCCCGGGAGATCTCCACCGGCCGTACCCACCTCACGGCCAGGGAGCAAGAACTCCTGCTCAGCCGGTGGCCGTGACGGGGCGCGCCTGGTGGAAGCAGCGCTCGAGGCGTTCCAGGAAGCCGTCGAAGGACTCGTCGTCGGGCCAGGTCTGATACGCGGTGTTCGCGGCGGCCAGGGCGAGGTTGAACTGCAGGGTGGCGGTGATCTCGTCGCCGTGGGCGGCGCGGGACGTCACCCACTCCCTCAGCTCGGTGAAGAACCGCTCGCCGAAGTTCTGGCCCGACTGGGCGAGGACGGGCGACTGTGCCTTGAGGCGGCGCTGCAGGGGCATCCGGTCCCGCAGGCTCTCCAGGAAGCCGGTCAGGATCGCGGTCAGCGAGTCCCACAGCGGCTCGTCCGCGGGGCGGCCGGTCATCAGGGCCTGCCAGGCCTGCCGCTCCTCGGGGTCCTGGTCGAAGACCACGGCCTCCTTGCCCGCGAAGTAGTTGAAGAAGGTGGCACGCGAGACGTTCGCCGCTGCCGCGATCTGCTCGACGGTCGTGGCCTCGTAGCCCTGCTCTTCGAACAGCCGCAGCGCGGCCGACCGGATGGCATGCCAGGTCGCGAGCTTCTTGCGCTCCCGCAGGTTCATCGCACCTCTTTCTGTCGGTGTCATCTTACGTTCCGAACTCTGGACTCCTCTATTTTTGGACTCATCTAAGTTTCGGGTTACAGTGCAGTCGGCCCCGGGAGGTCTGTCCTGGAAGGCCGGATCCGAAGGAGAACACCATGAGCAAGGTCTGGTTCATCACCGGTACGTCCCGTGGCCTGGGCCGCGCGTTCGCCGAGTCCGCCCTGGAGCGCGGCGACAAGGTCGTCGCGACCGCCAGGAACGCCGCCTCGCTGGACGGCCTGGTCACCAAGTACGGCGACGACGCGGTGCTGCCCGTCGCGCTGGACGTCACCGACAAGGCGGCCGTGGCCACCGCGGTGGCCACGGCGCAGGAGAAGTTCGGCCGCCTCGACGTGGTCGTCAACAACGCCGGCTACGGCCTGTTCGGCATGATCGAGGAGGTCGGCGAGCAGCAGCTGCGCGACCAGATGGAGACGAACCTCTTCGGCGCCTTCTGGGTCACCCAGGCCGTCCTGCCGGTCATGCGCGCCCAGGGCAGCGGCCACATCGTGCAGATCTCGTCCGTCGGCGGTGTCGCCGCGTTCCCCTCGCTCGGCGCGTACCACGCGTCCAAGTGGGCGCTGGAGGGCTTCAGCGAGGCCCTCGCCCAGGAGGTCGCCGGCGCGGGGATCAAGGTCACCGTGGTCGAGCCGGGCGGCTTCACCACCGACTGGGGCGGCTCCTCCAGCGTGCACGTCGAACAGAACCCCGCCTACGACGAGGTCCGTGCGGCCATTGCGGCCCGTTTCGGCGACGCCCTGTACGCCGACCCGGCCGATGCCGCCACCGCCCTGCTCCAGATCGTCGACGCCGAGAACCCGCCGCTGCGGGTGCTCTTCGGCACCGAACCCATCGAGATCGTCTCGCCCCTCTACGCCGAGCGCCTGCAGACCTGGGCCGACTGGCAGCACGTCTCCCGGATCGCCCAGGGCTGACCGGGCGCGCACGGCATGCCGAGTAGCGGAGTCCGTTCCGACTGCTCTCATTCACAGACGTACAAAAGTCACTGACTGTGACATTCGTGCCGGACGTCATGCGGACGGGAACGAAGGAAAGGCTTGGGACACCACATGCGACAGCGCAGTCTCCGGGATCTCCAGGTATCGGCCATCGGCCTGGGGTGCATGGGCATGTCGGCCTTCTACGGAACGGCCGACCAGGACGAGGGCATCGCGACCATCCGGCGAGCCCTGGACCTCGGTATCGACTTCATCGACACCGCGCAGGTCTACGGACCGCTCACCAACGAGTCCCTGATCGGCGAGGCGATCAGGGGACACCGTGACGAGTACGTGATCGCCACGAAGTTCTACTACCGCATGGACGGCGCGGTACCGGGCGACATGAGCACTGTCGGGGCTCCGGACGGCTCGGCCGAGCATGTCCGCAGCTCCGTGCACGGCTCGCTGGAGCGTCTCGGCACCGACCGCATCGACCTGTACTACCCGCACCGCGTCGACCCCGACGTACCCATCGAGGAAACGGTCGGCGCCCTGGCCGAGCTGGTGGCCGAGGGCAAGGTGCGCTACATCGGGCTGAGCGAGGCCAGTGCGGAGACCATCCGCCGTGCGCATGCCGTCCACCCGATCACGGCGGTGCAGTCCGAGTACTCCCTGTGGACGCGGGACGTGGAGGCCCAGGTGCTGCCCACCTGCCGCGAACTCGGCATCGGCTTCGTGCCCTACTCGCCGCTCGGACGCGGATTCCTGGCCGGCCGCTTCACCTCCCCCGAGGAGCTGGACGAGAACGACATGCGCCGCCAGGTCCCGCGCTTCGCGGACGCCCATCTCGACGCGAACCTGCGGCTGGCCGCCAAGGTGAAGGAGATCGCCGAGGAGAAGGACGTCACTCCCGCGCAGCTGGCCATCGCCTGGGTGCTGGCCCAGGGCGAGAACGTCGTCCCGATCCCGGGCACCAAGCGTCGTACGTACCTGGAGCAGAACGCGGTGTCGATCGATGTCGAGCTGACCAAGGAAGACCTGGCCCGCATCGACGCCGAGCTGCCGAAGGTGGCAGGAGCGCGGTACGACGAGCAGGGGATGCAGACGGTGGAGGACTGACCCGGGACGACGCTGCCTCGGGTGTGGACCGGAGTTCCAACGCGACTCGGTACGACGCCGAACGGGCTCGGGCCGACGCGGCCCGCCGGTGGCAGGTGCATCCGTAGCCCGGCAGGCGCGCCCCGCAGCTCGTCTGCGGGGCGCGTGCCGGCCCCCGCGCACCCCGTCCTTGCCCAACGGAGAACGCGTCTGACGACCGAGGTCAGGGACTGTGCCCGGTGGTGGTCTGCGCCGGGTGCACCGTACCCGCGTAGTCGGGCGGAGCCGCCCAGCCGAGGAGGATTCCGGTGACGGTCGCGAGCGGCCGGGAGTGGATCCTCACGGCGAGGGTTTCGAGGAGCCGGAACGTCGTGTAGTACGCGCCGGTGAGAACCGTGGTGACCACGCTCGCCACCGACGCCGAGTCGAAGTCGACGCCGATGCGGACCAGCAAGGTCAGCAGGAGCCCGGCGACGACCGGCACGACCGTGCGCATGAAGCTGGCGAAGAGGTTCATGGGGACAGCCCTCCCGGCGTCTCAGGATGCGGGGTCGAGGTGGATGACGACCTTGCTCACAGCCGTCTCGATCGCCGTGGTGATGGAGGCGACAAGTGCGGCGGGGTCGATGTTCTTGTCGAACGTCGCGAGCGCGGCGGCGAGTTGCGTGATGACCGTGCTCTGGGCCGCCTCCGTCGCCTGCACGAGCCGCACCCGGGCGTTGGTGTCCTTGATGTAGGACTGGAGCGCCCAGTAGGGGTTGGTCGTCACGTCCGGGGCATCGGCAGGAGCCTTGATCACTCCGTCCATGGTCAGGACCTCCTTCGCCGCCGCGGACGCGACCTCTCTGACGTCCGCCGTCTCCAGCACACCGCCTCCGGCGACGAGCTTCGCGACGACCGCGGCCGCGACCTTGTTGATGTCGTCCGTGGTGAGCGCCATGTCTTCGGTTTCCTCTCCGGCGGCCCAGGCGCGCAGCGCGGACTCGCTCAGGTAGCAGATGGATCGGTCGAGGGGAGTCGAGGTGAACTGCCAGAACAGCGGAGACCTGCCGGACGGGCTGGGCTTCGGGTGCGCCTCGGCCTGTGCGTAGGTCGCCGCGCCGGACCAGGGATAGGCGGGGTACCACAGGGGGACGGTGGCGGGCGCGTGGCCGGCCGCCAGGTCGCTCCCCGCCGTGTACAGGCCGACCCGCTGACCGGGAAACGCGGCTTGCACCCTGGCGATCCAGGCTGTGGCGTAGGCCTTGATCCCGGCGGCCGTGACACCCCCGTAGTTGGCGCCGTCGGACCTGCGTTCCAGGTCCAGCCAGTGCACGAAGCCCGGGCCGGCGTACGGTTTCACGGCGGCGATGTAGTTGGCCGCCTCGGCGCCGGCGTCCTGGTTGGGCCAGCCGAAGTGGTAGGCACCGGGGACGAGCCCGGCCCTGGCGATGCCCGCGATGTGCGTGGTGAAGTGTGCGTCCCGGGAGTGCTCGCCCTCACTGGCCTTGGCGAAGGCGAAGACGACGCCTTCCGCCTTGCGGGCGTTCCAGTTCTGGGCTCCCTGATAGACCGAGAGATCGACTCCCCGACATGTGGCCATGTCGGCGCCCCCTTTTCCTTGTCGAACAAGTGCTGCCCCTGCGTGGGCAGGGAGACGATGGCAGGCTCCCCGTGACCGGGATGTCACTGCCGCGTCAACCCCTTCTGGGCCCGGGCGCCTTCACCCCGGCCGACGGCGCCCTCCCGGCAGCCGAGACCGCGGGCGACGGCATCCGCGTACCGCCCTCGACCTGGCACGGGAACATGCCGGCCAGGCGCGCCGACGGTTCGAGTCCGAGTTCCTCGCGAAGCAGCCGCCGGAACGCCTCGTAGTGCCGGATCGCCTCCACGACGTTGTTCTCGGCCAGGTGGACGGCCACCACCGCGCAGTGGGCACTCTCGCGCAGGGGCTCGATCGCGACGCACCTGAGGGCCGCCTCCAGCGCGAGCGCGTACCGGCCGCGCGCGGTGAGCCGGACGCTCAGTGATTCGAGTGCGTGCAGGCGGAGTTGGCGCAGCCGCTCCCGCTCCGGGTGGACCCACTCCTCGTCCCAGCCGGGAAGCAGCTCGGCGCTCTCCAGGAGGACCAGCGGGGGTGGCGCCTCACCCGGAGCCTGCAAGGAACCGGCCAACCGCAGCGCCGCCCGGGTGAAGTCGTCGACGTCGACGGACACGCCGTCCGCCAGGCACAGGCTGTCGCCGTCGCTGCGGACCGCCGGCTGCCGCATCCGGCGCAGCCGCCACAGCACCGTACGCAGACTGCCGAGAGCGTGCTCCTCGGCGACCTCGGGCCACAACGTCCCGGCGACGACCGAACGGGACGCACGTCTGTGCAGTCCCAGATAGGCCAACAGCCGCTGTGCGCTCGCCGGAACGGCGATCGACCCGTTCGCTCCCTCCAGACGGAAGGCGCCGAACAGGCGCAGTCCGACAAGGTCCTGTTCCCGTCCCGCCGTACGGTCTCTTCGTGGTTCCGCCGTCAACTCGTTCCAGACCATCACCAGTCGCCGTTCCCCCGTGTCGCGGCCGCCGGTTGAGCGGCCAGTCCCGTGTGCCATGCCGTGCGCATATACCTGAGGCGGCCAGCGTGAACAGGTCGAAGACGTCTGTCATGCGCCTTTCCGCTCAGCGGACCACGTGGTCACGGACCCGGCGGCACGGCGCAGCCCTCGGCCGGCGTGCCGCGGCTGCCGGGCGACCGGGCGAACCGGAGGCCCGCACCCGGCGTCCGGGCTCAGGCCGGTGTCGGGCGTGATTCGGCAGTGGTGGTGTCGGCGGTCGCGGGGCGATGCCGTTCGAGGAGCCGGGCGCGGAGTGGATCCGTGTCCGGGAGGCCGAGTTCGGCGGTGATGGCCAGGGCCTGGGTCCAGGCGGCTCGGGCCGGATACGGGCGGCCGGTGGCGTCGTGGATGTCGCCGAGACAGAGCAGACCGGCGGCCTCGCTGTGGCGGTCGCCCGTCTGATGGAACAGGTCGAGGGCCTGCTGATAACGGTCGACGGCCTCGGCGTGCTCGCCGAGCCGGTGGTGGATGTAGCCGAGGCTGTCCTGGATATGGGCCTGCCCGTTGAGGTCGCCGGTCTCCAGTGCCAGATCGAGGGCCTGCCGGCAGTGTGTCAGGGCCTGCTGTTGGTAACCGAGTTGGGCGAGGATCCAGCCGATGTGGTTGAGGGCGGCGGACTGCCCGGCCCGGTCGTCGGCGGCCCGGTGGTGCGACAGGCTGTCCTGGGCGTGGCCGAGCGCCTCCTGGTGGCGGCCCTGCGCCTCGGACATTCGGGACAGGTGCTGATGGATGCGGGCCTGACCGGCGTGGCTGCCGACCTCGCCGAACAGCTCCAGCGCCCGCAGATAGTGGCGGCGGGCTTCGTCGGGACGGTCCAGTCGGTCCTCGGCGAGCCCGAGACCCCGGTGAGCCTCGGCCTGCCCGGCCTCGTCGCCCCGGTGCCGGGCCGCGTCCAGCGCCGTGGTGTGCACGGCTGTCAGCGCCCGCCAGTATCCGTGCCGGTCGAGATAGGTCGTCAGCGCCGAGGCCAGCCTCCAGGTGTGGCCGGGGAAGCCGTCGGCGGCCGCCTGCTCCACCGCGGCGAGCAGCACCGGGTGCTCGGCGGCGAACCAGGCCTGTGCCTGCCGGTGATCGGTCAACTCCTCCACCGTGACGCCGGGTTGGGCGGCCGGCTGGGCGGCCGGGCTGGGCCGGGGAGTGAGCAGGGCGTCCGCCCGGTGCGCGGTGTGCAGGTAGTGGTCGAACAGGCGGTACGCCGCCGCGTGCCGGACGTCCTCGCCGTCGTACCCGCGGACCAGCTCGGCGGCGTAGGCACGCAGCAGGTCGTGGAAGGCGTACCGGCCGGCGGGCTCCTCGGTGAGCAGATGTCCGCGGACCAGTTCGGCCAGTAGCACGCGGGCGCGGGCGGCCGGCACGCCGGCCAGGGCGGCGACGGCCGGCAGCGCGACATCGGGGCCGGGATGGAGGCCCAGTAATCGGAAGAGCCGGGCGGGGTCGGGGCCGAGTGCCTGGTACGACCAGGAGAACACCGCCCGCACCTCGCTGCTCGCCTCCCCGCCGTCCAGGGCGTCGAGGCGCCCGTCGGCCCGGCGCAGCTCCCCGGCGAGCGCCGCGAGCGGGAGACCGGGCTGGGCGGCGGCCCGGGCGGCGACGATCGCGAGTGCGAGCGGCAGGCCCGCGCACCGGCCGACGATCTCCCGCACGGCATCGGGGTCGGCCGTCACCCGGGCCGCGCCCAGCCGGCGGATCAGCAACTCCCGGGCCTCTTCGGGAGCGAGCATGCCGACGGTCAGCAGCTGTGCGCCCTCGGTGGCGGCGAGACCGGTCAGGGATCTTCGGCTGGTGATCAGCGCCAGACAGCCGGGCGCTCCGGGCAGCAGCGGACGGACCTGTTCGGCGTCGCGGGCGTTGTCCAGCACCACCAGCACCCGGCGCCCTGCCAGCAGGCTGCGGTACAGCCCGACCTGTGCCTCCAGCCCGGCCGGGATACGGGCCGGGGGCACTTCGAGGGCGTCCAGGAACCCCCGTACCGCCTCCGCCGGGCTGGTCGCCGACCCGCCGGGCGCGAACCCGTGCAGATTCACGTACAACTGGCCGTCGGGGAAGGCCTGTTGAGCCCGGCGTGCCCAGTGCACGGCCAGTGCCGTCTTGCCCACCCCGGCCGTGCCCGACACCGCTGTGATCACCACCGCCGAGGGTTGGTCCGCCGTGGCGGCGAGGATGTCCTCGAGCCGGGCGAGTTCCTCGCCGCGCCCGGTGAATCCACGTACACCCATGGGCAGTTGGCCAGGTGCCGTGCCCGGCCAGGGGGTTGCCACCGTGGGCCGGCGTGCCGGGGGAGCGGCCCGGACCGGCGACCGGGACACCGGCCGTGCGACGGACCCGGCCAGGCCTCCCCGCAGGATCGCCTGGTGGACCTTGCGCAGCTCCGCGCCGGGGTCGGTGCCCAGCTCCTCGGCGAGCCGCTTGCGGACGGTCGAGTAGCAGTCCAGCGCCTCCGCGCTGCGACCGGCGGCGTGCAGCACCCGCATCAGCGCCTCGGTCAGCGGTTCCACCAGCGGGTAGGCGTCGAGGAGTTCGGTCAGCGGGCCGATCACGGCGACCGGATCGCTGACCCGCGACTCCACCCGGGCCCAGGCGACCGCGGCGTCCACGTGCTGCCGCCGCCAGGCCTCGCGGACCTGTGCCGCCCACTGCCCGCCGAGGCCCGCCAGCGGTTCCCCGTGCCACAGTCCGAGCGCCTCGCGCAGCAGCGCCGCCCGTGCCTCGTCCGTCCGCTCCGTGTCCCGGGCCCGGCCGACCAGCTGCCGGAACCGGTGGATGTCCACCTGGTCCGCGCGGACCTCCAGCAGGTATCCGGCCGAGCGGCGCACCAGGCGCAACCGGGGATGTCCCGAGGCCTCGGTCTGCTCGCACAGCCGACGCAGCCGGGCGACATGGGCGTGCAGCGCGCGCCGCGCCCCGTCCGGTGGATCGGCGCCCCAGACCCGTCTGATCAGTACATCGGCCGGGACGGGCCGGCCGGCGTCGACCGCCAGCGCGGCCAGCACCGTCCGGCGCTGCGGCGGCCCGACCTCGACGGTCCGGCCCTGCACCGAGAGCTCCACGGGACCGAGAAGGTGCAGTTCCACCACGATGTCCACACTCCCCGCACAGATTTTCTTCACTCGATGCACACATCTCGTGCTGGGCGACAACCTATCGACAACGTTCCGGACCACACTCGAACTTCAGTCTGATGAGGCGGACTTCAGTCTGCCGGGGCGGAGCGACTCCGTGCACGGCGGCGCACCGCACACGGGGAGCGGCGCCGCGGGGGAGCCGGTCCGGTGGCATCCGGGGGAGAGACACGTGAACCACCAACAGGGAGCGACTGCAACGAGAACGACGGAATCGACGGCGCGGCGGCCGGACCACCCGTACGAGCCACAGGCCCGGTACATCGCACCGCAACCGCAACCGCAACCGCAACCGCAACCGCAACCGCAACCGCAACCGCAACCCCAACCCCAACCCCAACCTCGGCCACAGGTGCCGGACGGCGGCGGCCGGAGTGTGCTGGAGGGTGCCTTCGCTCTGCTGGCGGCGGTGGAGCGGGTCGAAGAGGCCGGACTGACCAGGCTCGCGGCCGAGTGCGGACTGCCGAAGACGACCGCCTACCGGCTCCTTGAACAGCTGGTCGAACTGGGCGCCGTCGAGCGAAGCCGCCGGGGCTACCGCATGGGACCGCGGATCTTCCGGCTCGGGCAGGGCTGGCAGCCGTACCCCGGTCTGCGCGCCGCCGCCCGCGCACCGGCCCGCCGCCTCGCGCGCATCACCGGCGCGTCGGTGGGACTCAACGTACTGCGGGAGGGACAGACACTGGTCCTGGACTGGACGCCCGGCGAGAATGCCGGGGCGCTCGGCCGAACACTCGACGGCAGGGCCTGGCCGTGGTTCACCGCGGCGGGCAAGGTACTGGTCGCCGCGGCGTATCCACGGCTCCCGCTGGGCCCGTTGCCCGGGTCCTGGCGCCGGGAGGCCGAGGCGATCCGGGACCTGGGCGTCGCCTTCGACCGGGAGCACCTGGCGGCCGGCGTGTGCTGTGTGGCCGTACCGGTGCACGGCCCGAACGGCGCGCCGCCGGCGTCCCTGAGCGTTGTGACCGATCCCGCGCACAACCTGGACCGGCTCGTGGGCGTGGTACAGCAGACGGCAAGGACCATCAGCGCGGCTCTGCGCGCCCGGTGAACCGGGCCCGCCGACCGGGACGCGCGTGCCGCCCGAGAGCCGTCTCGTGGTCTCGCGTCCGGGGCCGTGTTCCGCCGCCGGGTGGCGGCGCTCGGCGGACCGGCAGTTGGGGAGACGCGGGTCAGCCTGCCGTCGTCCAGCGACGGAGTTTCTCGGGGTTGCGCACGACCCAGATGCGCGTGATCCGGTCGCCCTCGACGTCGAACGCGAACACCGTCACGGTGACACCTTCCTGCACGGCCACCAGACCGGGCTGACCGTTGACCGTACGCTCCAGGAGCGCCGTGTCGCCGGGCCTGAGGCGGGCGATCTCCATCCAGGCGTACGCGATCTGCTCGCCGCCCTCGATGGGGTGCAGGAAGGTCACGGCGAGGCCACCGCCGTCCGCGATCGCCGTGGCATCGGGGTCGAGCAGGCCGATGAGCGCGTCGATGTCCTGGGCTTCCCATGCCTGCTTGAAGTCCCTGATGACGCCGGCGCGGTCGGCGGCCGGAGTCGCGGAGGGACGCGAGGCCCGGATACGGCGGCGGGCCGAGGAGGCCAACTGGCGGCATGCCGCCGGGGTACGGCCGACGATGTCGGCCACCTCGGCGAAGGAGTGGCAGAAGACGTCGTGGAGGATGAACGCGACGCGTTCGGCCGGGGTCATCGATTCGAGTACGACCAGGAAGGCCAGGTTGACCGACTCGTCCAGGGTGACCCGGTCGGCCGGGTCGGCGGTGGTGCCGCCGGGCCGCCCGGTGGTCCACTCCGTACGTTCGGGCAGCGGCTCGGGGATCCATTCGCCCACGTAGGTCTCTCGCCGGGCCCGGGCGGAGCCGAGCAGGTTGAGGCAGATGCGGCTGGTGACCGTCGTCAGCCAGGCGCCGGGGGACTCGATGGCGTCCCGCTGCTGAGGGGACATCGTGTACCAGCGGGTGTAGGTCTCCTGGACGGCATCCTCGGCCTCGGCCAGGGAGCCGAGGAGCCGGTAGGCGATGTTCAGCAGCTGACGCCGCTCGCTCATGATCGCGTCCAGGCCCGGATCGGCCTGTGCGTGTCCTTGCCCGGATCGGGTGGTCATGGTGGCGACGGCTCCCTCGGTCGTGTCTGCCCTCATCGGTTCGACAAGACAGCGCATCGGAATGTGAGGTCCGCGCGCCGCCTCACATTCCGGCGGGCTGTGTTGTCGAACCGATGAGACGAACACATCATCCAGCGGACAGGAAGCTCGGAGACACCATGACCACCTCCATGCCGGCAATTCCGTTCACCGACCCGGCGCCCGCGCAGCGCCTGGAGCGGGCGGCCACTGCGCTGACCGCACACGGTTTCACCGTGGAGATCCTCGACGACGCCGCTGCCGCGCGTACCCGCGTCAAAGAGCTGATACCGGAGGGCGCCAGCGTGTTCACCGGGGCCAGCGAGACCCTCCGGCTCTCCGGGATCGACGAGGACATCAACGCCGGCGGACGGTATCAGGCCGTCAAGCCACGCGTCCTGGCCATGGACCGGGTCACCGGCGCCGACGACATCCGGCGACTGCTCGCCAGTCCGGACGTCATCGTCGGCAGCGTCGCCGCGGTCACCGAGACCGGCTCCCTCGTGGTCGCCTCGGGCAGCGGAAGCCAGTTGCCCGGCTACGCCGGCGGCGCGGCCCGCGCGATCTGGATCGTCGGGGCGCAGAAGGTGGTACCCGACCTGGACACCGCGCTACGGCGCGTCGAGGACCACTGCCTTCCACTGGAAAGCGTCCGCACCCAGGAAGCGTACGGATGGCCCAGCGCCGTCAACCGCCTTCTCGTCCTCAACGGTGAACATCACGCCGGCCGCGGCACCGTCCTGCTGCTCCGCCAAGCCATCGGTTTCTGAACCACCAGGAGCCGTCTCCGCCGCGTGCCGCACCAGGCTTTGAGCCCGGCGGGGCGTCTCCTCGGCTCGTCGATGATCACGCATGGGATACCGCGGGTGACCCGCGACCCGTGACCCGCGAGAGGCGACCGGCGAGCCGCGACCGGCGCACCGACGCCGGCCGACCGGCCACCGTCGGCAACGACCTACTCGGCCGAATCGAGGCCGCCTTCGTCGCCCGGTCCCGTCAGTCCTCCAGGCAGTCGGGGTCCACGGAGCGACCGAAGCCACGTCCTCGCCGTCAAGCACGGCCGGCACGGCTACGACCCAGTGGGCGAGCCGGTCGGGGGCGTCGAGGTCATGGAGTGCGGCGGGCGGTGCTGAAGCGGCGCTGGTACGCGGCCGTGCTGATCGACAACTCACTTGCGAAGACCCGCCGGAGGCTTTCGTAGCTCGGGAACCCGGCCAGCGCCGCCGCCTGTGTCGTGGTGTGCCCCTGGTCGAGCAGCGCCTTCGCGAGATCGAACCGGATCGACTCGACGTAGCGGGCCGGTGTGGTGGCCAGCTCCTCCCGGAACAGGCGTGTGAGATGGCGGGGGCTGAGGTGGAGACTGGACCGGCTGAATCGCGACCGGGTGGACGAGATCACTGCCGCCCATCCCCGCGGACCATTCAAGAAGGGATTCCTGGAGGAATTTGTCGACGGACTCAAGAACCGCCCGGACACCACCTACGGAACCGTCAATGCGGACGTGCTGGAGCACTTCGTTCCGGGTTTCCGTCGCACGACCATGGTCGAACGCATCCTGGATGCGCCCTGGCCGAACTGACATCGAGAGCGCCGGAGGAAAACCGATGGCGCCGGTGACTTCCGGCCGCTGCCGCTGCCGCTGCCGCTGCCGTCGCCGCCGCCGTCCTGGCTGGCCGGCCGGCCATCTTCACCGTGCCGGCGCGCTCCGCCCCTGATCGTTCTCGTCCACCTCGGACGGTCACATGCCCACGGAACCACCGATCGCCTGATGCGATGGATATGCGCACTTTGTGGGAAACCAGACAGAGGCCAGTGGCGGACCAGCTCGCCGGCCAGTTCACCGACCAGACAGGAAGAACGCTCATGCAAGCCATCACCGCCCCCGACCGCGACGCCGGAGCCGACGGGCTGATCCTTACCGACCGGCCGTATCCACATGCCGCCGAGAACGACGTCGTCGTGCGGGTGCATGCCGCGGGATTCACCCGGGGGGAGCTTGCCTGGCCCGGAACGTGGACCGATCGCACGGGCCGCGACCGGGCGCCGAGCGTGCCCGGGCACGAGGTCTCGGGTGTCGTGGCGGAGCTCGGCTACGGAACCACCGGTCTCACGGTCGGCCAGCGGGTCTTCGGTCTGACCGACTGGGCCCGCGACGGCTCGCTGGCCGAGTACGTCGCCGTGGAGGCCCGCAACCTCGCCCCGCTGCCCGCGGATGTCGACCACGCGGAGGCGGCCGCGCTGCCGATCTCCGGTCTGACGGCCTGGCAGGGCCTGTTCGACCACGCGCGGATCGTGACCGGCCAGACCGTCCTGATCCACGGTGCCGCGGGGGCCGTCGGATCGCTCGCCGTGCAGCTCGCGCGGGAGGCGGGAACCCGCGTGATCGGCACCGGCCGGTCCGCCGACCGGGACATCGTCCTCGCGCTCGGCGCGCACACGTTCCTGGACCTCGACGCCGGCCGGCTGGCGGACGCCGGCGAGGTCGACGTGGTGTTCGACGTGATCGGCGGCGACGTCCTCGATCGTTCGGCCGCGCTCGTACGGGCCGGCGGCACGCTCGTCTCCATCGCCCAGCCGCCCACGGTGCGCCCCGAGGACGGGCGGGCGTTGTTCTTCGTCGTGGAGCCCGACCGCACGCGCCTCACGGACCTGGTGCAGCGCCTCCGGGACGGACGGCTCAAGGTGCGCGTCGGCGCGGTCCGCCCGCTGACCGAGGCCGTCGCGGCCTTCGCCCCTGAACCATGCGTCCCCGGCAGGACCATCATCCGGATCGCCGAGGACTGAGGACCCGGATGCTCGCCGCCGACAACTTGCCACCCGGCCGGCGGCGGCACGTTCTCCCTGCTCCGCCGGTCGTGTCGCCGCACGTCCATGATCGGGCGAGGCCGACTTCCACAAGATCAGGACGGTGCGCGCGACCGCCTGCCACGGGAGGGGGCGGCAGCGTCTCGCCACGGTGCGAGCCTTCCGCCCCACTCCTCGGTCCGGCTCTTGCTCGACCTATCGAAATTCGATAGATTCCCATCGTAACTCGATGGAGGGATGGGTCGTGGGGAAGCTGACAGTGCGTGCGCTGCGCGTCGTGCTTGCGGTGGTGCTCGCAGGCACCGTGTTCGTACAGGCAGGGATGGTCTGGGCGTTGGTCGGCGGGAACGACCCGGAGGACGGGTCGCTCCCGTTGACCCCGCTGCGCGTGATCACGATCCTGGGCATGATGTCGGCCCAGGTCGCTCTGGTCTGCGTATGGCGGCTGGTGACGATGGTGCGGCGCGGAACCGTGTTCTCCCACGCTGCCTTCCGGTACGTGGACTTCGTGATCCGCGCGATCGTGGCGGCTGCCCTGTTGTGGTTCGCGGTCACGGCCATCAACGCGCCGGGCCAGCGGGACGACCCGGGCGTCACTGTGATCATGGGCGGGGTCGGCCTGGCCATCCTCGGGGTCGCGCTCATCGTGCTCGTGCTGCGGATGCTGCTCGCCCAGGCCCTTGCGCGCGACGTCGAAGCGGCGGAGATGCGGGCCGAGTTGGACGAGGTGATCTAGATGCCGATCGCCGTCGACATCGACGTGATGCTGGCCAGGCGGAAGATGTCCGTGGGCGAGCTCGCGGACCGGGTGGGGATCACGCCCGCCAACCTGGCGGTACTCAAGAACGGCCGCGCCAAGGCGGTACGTTTCGCGACGCTCGCCGCGCTCTGCGAGGTGCTCCAGTGTCAGCCGGGCGACCTGCTGCGCTGGGAGGTCGAGGACGACGCCGGTGGATGACGTGCCCCGGGGAGGGCGTGAAAGCGCCTGGCATCACCGGACCGTGACACGGCACGTGGACCGCATGTCGGTGTCGGGCGCATGGTCGCCGTACGGGTCCTGCGGACAGTGGGTCCGGTAGGCAGGGCCGTCAGTACGCGTGGTGGACCTGCCAGAAGGCCCAGGCCTGGCAGGGGCTGCCGTAGGTGGTGTTCATGTAGTTCAGGCCCCACTTGATCTGGGTGGCCGGGTTGGTCTGCCAGTCGGCGGCGACGGAGGCCATCTTGGAGCCGGGCAGGGCCTGGACCAGCCCGTAGACGCCGGAGGAGGGATTGACGGCGAGGTAGTTCCAGGTGGACTCGTGGTCCACGATGTTGCTGAAGCACTGGAACTGGCTGCTGCCCACGATCTGTGCGGCCATCGCCTTGAGCTGGGCCACCGTGTAGGAGCTCTGCACCGGGAAGGTGGCGGCGGAATCACCGGCCGTGGTCTTGGCTTCTTCACGGTCCTTGGCGGCCTTGTCGGCCGCGGCCTTCTTGGCCTGTGCGGTCTTGGCCGCCGCTGCCCGGGCAGTCTGCTCGGCGTTCTGTCTGGCGCTCGCGTCCGCCTGGATCGCTACGGCGTCGGCCTGCTGTGTCAGGGACGCGGTCTGTACCTGCGCCTGCTGGCCCTCGGGCAGGTCCGCGAGGAGGGTGGCATCGGTTGCCGGCGCCTGCGCGTCGTTGTTCTGTGCGCTGCTGCCGGAGGCCACACCGACGACGCTTCCGACGGCGGTGACCGCGGTGGCCGAGACCACCGCGAACCCCCTCAACGGCATTGGGCTCACGTGCATCCCATCCTCTTCGCCCGCGCCACCGTGTGCGGTGCCCGACGGAAGCATCTCGCTTGCTGGGTTCGGCAGTTGGAACACTCTTGCGTGCCGGCCCGGCCGACGCAATCCCGGAGGAAGTGTGGATCCTCACACCTGCCCGAGCGCCGGTCGGGCCGACCACCATGAGCTGGACCATCGGTCGAGAGCGCCGAGAGTCCCGTGAGAATGTCGAGGGCGGGTCCCTGATCCCTCTCCCGCTCCTCCGGCCGGCGCGCGGTCTTGAGGACCCGGAGCCTCCGGACTGCCGCAGTACGCAGACGGGATGCAGGAGCAGCGGATGTGGCTGCCCTGCGGATCATCGTTGCCGAGGAGAGCCGGCCCGCCCCGTGGCCAGCGGCTCCATGGGACACGAAGAGACCAATACTGCTCCACCATAGGGATTAAGCGTCCTATCACACAGGTGCGCCGTGGTCGTTTCCGCCTCTGGGAATCCTTAGCTTGGCGGCGCTACGCAAGGACCGGCTCAGTGCCCGTCCTGCGCTCGTATCGACCACGAAAGGAGTGAGCGTGAACGCTCGCTTCGGCATGAAGCGGAAAGTGGCGCTCAGGGTGACCGCGCTGGCAGCGGTGGCTGCCTCCGCGGTCCCGGGATCTGCATCCGCCCTTACCGCCAAAGAGGGAGGATTCTCGGATCACTGGGGCGTCATCACCCGCAACACCATCGGCTCTCCCGTCATCGCTTTGAGGAACGGTCCGTTCGGTTCGTTCGGTGTACAGGGCTCGAAAGCGAGTCCGCCCTTCGGCGTGGGAAGCCTCGGAATCGAGGTGGCCGACTATTCCACCTCCCTCGCCACGCCCAGCGAGAAGGCCGCGTTCGGCAACGAGGTCGACTTCTACGGGGACCCGGTACTGGGGCTGAACCGGATCGGATTCCATGTCTTCCAGACCGGCGAGAACGTATCCAACGGCGGCTCGGGGAACATGCCGAACATCACGTTCGAGATCAATCCGAACCTCACCGGGGCTCCAGGCACCACCTACTCGTCGATGGTGTGGGTGCCGAACGCCTCCCCGGCGGTGAACAAGTGGAGCCCCTACCTCGATGCCGCCACGACCGGCGTGTGGTACCTCACGGGCGCCGCGGGGACCGCGACCGGCTGCAACTCGACCACCATGTGCACCTTCGAGGACCTGAAAATCGCGCTCAACGACGGCGGCGCGCAGCCGACCATCTACACCGCCGCGGTGGGCAAGGGCCGCGACTACATGTGGATCGGCGCTGTCGACGGCCTGCGGATCAACCGGACCGTCTACGACTTCGAGGCCGACGGAGTCAGAACGCGGCGGGCCGGCTGAGCGAGGAGCCCGGCAGGGCGGCAGCGGCGGATGCGCCCGGCGCCCGGGTGAGTTGCTCGACCATCCCGTCTGCAAGCGGCCCTCTTTGTCGGGGCAGCCAACCTGGTGCATACCCCGGGCCGCTGCCGCCGGCCGGAGTGCTCCGGCCTCGCCGCCGCCCGTGCCGTGGCAGCGGTGCCGTGCACGAGAAGCCCGTCCGAGCACCGGAAGCGGCGGCTTCCTCACCGACGACCACGATCCGACCGGACTCGACGACCGTTGTGGTCTGTGGTCCGTTCGAGTGCACAATCTGATCGGCGCCTTGGTCGCCGTGCGTGCCTGGACCGAGCGGGTGCCTTCCGGCGTGCCGGGCAGCGCGCGCGGACCGTCGGCGGCGGGCACCGCCTAGCCTCGACGCCGTACCCACCTTGACCGTGAAGATGTGCGCGGCTGCCCGGAACAGCTACGTCCGCGCGGCGGACGTCGTGGTCCGCGGTCTGGCCGAGATCCTGGAGTCGCGGTGATCATCCATCCCAGTTTCACGGTGGAGCCATGGTGCCTGCGTGAAAACGAGCTGAACCTGGACCTGCTCGCCCAGAGCGAGTCGGTGTTCGCCCTGTCCAACGGGCACATCGGATGGCGGGGAAACCTCGACGAGGGGGAGCCCCACGGGCTGCCCGGCGCTTACCTCAACGGCGTGTTCGAGCGGCATCCGCTGCCCTACGCGGAGGCCGGCTACGGGTATCCCGAGTCCGGCCAGACGATGATCAACATCACCGACGGCAAGATCATCCGGCTGCTGGTCGACGACCATCCGTGCGATCTCCGCTATGGCCGGCTGTTGGAGCACGAGCGGGTTCTGGACTTCCGTACGGGTGTGCTCAGCCGTACCGCGAAGTGGACCTCGCCCGGCGGCCGTACGGTCCGGATCACCTCGCGGCGGCTGGTGTCCTTCACCCAGCGGGCGGTGGCCGCGGTGGTGTACGAGGTCGAACCGGTCGACGGACCGGCCACCGTGGCCGTGCAGTCCGAACTCGTCGCGAACGAACAACTGCCCCGCCTGGTGGGCGACCCGCGAGTCGCCGCGGCGATCGAGTCCCCGTTGACGTCGGAAGACAGCTTCGCGCAGGGAACCCGGCTCCGGTTGGTGCACTGCACCGACCGCAGCGCGCTCCGGGTGGGAGCGGCGGCCGACCATCTGATCGAAGGACCGGAGAGCACCCGGTGGACGGCGGAGAGCGAGCCTGACGTCAGTCGTCTGACGGTGACGGCGGACCTGACGCCCGGGCAGCCGCTGCGACTGTTCAAGTTCGTGGCTTACGGCTGGTCCGGGGAGCGTTCGCTGTCAGCCGTGCACGATCAGGTGGACGGAGCGGTGGCGGCCGCGGTCAGTACCGGCTGGGACGGGCTCGTGGCCGGGCAGAGGGCCTATCTGGACCGGTTCTGGGCCGGAGCTGATGTGGAGGTGGAGGGGGACGCGCAGATCCAGCAGGCGGTGCGCTTCGCTCTCTTCCACGTGCTCCAGGCGGCCGCCCGTGGCGAGAACCGGGCGATCCCCGCGAAGGGGCTGACCGGGACCGGATACGACGGGCACTCTTTCTGGGACACCGAGTCCTACGTGCTGCCGGTACTGACGTTCACCGCTCCGGAGGCCGTCGCGTCGGCACTGCGATGGCGGCACAGCATGCTGCCGGCGGCGCGGGAACGCGCCCGCGAGCTGAATCTGGCCGGGGCCATGTTCCCCTGGCGGACGATCGACGGTTCGGAGTCGTCCGCCTACTGGCCGGCCGGGACGGCTGCCTTCCACATCAACGCGGACATCGCCATGGCCGCGGTCCGATACGTCATGGTGACCGGAGACGAGGAGTTCGAGCGAGGCGAGGGGCTCGACCTCCTCGTCGAGACCGCCCGGCTGTGGCGTCGTCTCGGCCACCACGACGCGGACGGCGTCTTCCATATCGACGGCGTCACCGGACCCGACGAGTACAGCGCGATCTCGCGGGACAACCTGTACACCAATCTGATGGCCCGCCAGAATCTGCGGGCCGCCGCGGACGTGGCCGTGCGCCATCCGGACCGGGCCGAGGAACTGGGTGTCGACGACGAGGAGACCGCCGGCTGGCGCGAGGCCGCGGCCCGCATGGCGGTGCCGTACAACGAAACTCTCGGCGTGCACGAACAGTCGGCCGGATTCACCAGCCTCCAGCACTGGGACTTCGACGCCACCCCACCCGAGCACTACCCGCTGCTCCTGCACTACCCCTACTTCGACCTGTACCGCAAACAAGTGGTCAAGCAGGCCGACGTCGTGCTGGCGATGCTGGAGTGCGCGTGGGGGTTCACCGATGCCGAGAAGGCACGCAACTTCGCCTACTACGAGGCGCTGACCGTCCGTGACTCCTCCCTGTCGGCGTGCTGCCAGGCGGTGCTCGCAGCCGAGACCGGGCACCTGCGCCTGGCCTACGCCTACCTCGCCGAGGCCGCGCTGATGGACCTCGACGACCTGGAGCACAACACCCGTGACGGTCTGCACATCGCCTCCCTCGCCGGGACGTGGATCGCCTTGATCGCCGGCTTCGGCGGCATGCGGCGACACCTTGACGACGAGGGGAGGCCGGGCCTGCTGGGGTTCGCACCGCGCCTGCCCGAGGCGTTGTCCAGGGTGGCCTTCACGGTGCAGACACGCGGGCAGAGGCTGAAGGTCGATATCGGGCAGACCCATGTGCGCTACCGGCTGGTGGAAGGCGAACCGCTGACCGTGGTCCACTTCGGGGAGCCGCTGACCGTGACCGTCGACGAGCCGGTGGACCGCCGAGTCCCGCCCGCGCCCGTCAATCCCGAGCCCCAGCAGCCCCGGGGCCGCCGCCCGGAGGGCCTTCCGAACGAGGAGGAGTCCCACGAAGAGACCCAGGGCTGACCTCCTCACCCTTGGTCCGGCTGCCTCGCGTCGGCAGGGGCAGGGGCTGCGTAGAGCATCGCGTGGGCGATCACAGGTCTGCTTCGGCGCCCGGCGCCGGAGCCTCGGCCACCCAGGTCTGCCGGAGACGACGAGTGTTCGGCACCTCAAGGCGGTCAAGGAACCGGCGTACATAGCCGGCGTGGCACCGGGCCCACGGACGGTCCGATCGGACTTGTGCGGTCGAGCCTGCCCCGCAGGCCGGCGCTGTCGACAACCCGCGGAGATGGTCAGTCGAGACAGAACTCGTTGCCCTCGATGTCCTGCATGCCGATGCACGAGTCGTTGCCGTCGTACAGGAGTCGCTCGCGTACCGCGCCGAGCGCGACCAGGCGTGTGCACTCGGCCTCAAGCACGGCCAGACGCTCTTCACCCACGAGCCCGGTGCCGACCCGCACGTCAAGGTGGACCCGATTCTTGACGACTTTCCCTTCGGGAACCCGCTGAAAGTACAGTCGCGGACCCACGCCCGAGGGATCGATGCAGGCGAACCATGCACCCTGATCCTCAGGGGGCTGCGAGCGATGGAAATCGTCCCAAGTGTCGAACCCCTTCGGCGGCGGCGGTACTACGTACCCCAACACCTCGCACCAAAAGCGAGCGACGCGCTCAGGTTCCGCACAGTCGAAGGTGACCTGGAACTGCTTGATCGATGACACCGGCGCACCATATCAGTGGAATTCTGTGCTCATCTCCCGGTAGTCAACGCACGTTGACGGTCGGGTGCCCGCGTCCCGGCACGGCGAGTGGGCGGCGCCGGCGGGCCATGCGAAGTCCACCGCGGCGACGGATGCCACGTGGTGCGTTCGGTTCGTCGGCGTGGGTGTCACCCGGCCGCGGCGTCGCGGGTGCGCTGGTAGTGACGCCGCGCCTTCATCCGGTTGCCGCAGACGGCCATCGAGCACCAGCGGGCCTTGTTGGTCTTGCTGCGGTCTATGAGGAACAGGCGGCACTCCGGGTTGCCGCACGCGCGCAGCCGGCCCGGCATGGTCTCCTGCAGCGTGCTCCAGGTCAGGACGGCCGTCACGGCCATCCGGTGTTCCACGGGTGCGTCCAGCTCCCACGCCACCCCCGTCGGCGAGAGCCGCGGGCGCGAGGTGACGTCTTCCAGCAGCGGGGTCAGCGAGGTGGCGGGCCGGTCGCCGCTCACCACGTCCCGCAGGAGATCGCGCGCTTGGAGCAGCTGCCGGTGCTCCTCCGTGCTGCCGGTACCCCCGTGGGCCAGCTGCCAGGAGCTCGCGGCCTCCGGATCGGCCAGCAGGTCCTGGACCGCGCCGTTGATCACGGGCGTGCTGTTGAGGAGCTCCAGCAGCGTGTCCTGCTGCTCTCGGCCGGTCACCATGGCAGCCAGTCTCCTAACCGTATCGATTGGTTTGACAGGTTACATCAATGAGGGCGGATGGCCGTGCGCCGAGAAGTCGCCTGCGTATCGGCCTCCGCATTCGTTCTCGTACCTAACCATCCAACTCGCCTTGACAGGTTAGATGACCTGTGCTCGACTGAAGACATAACCAGTGAAGGCCGACGGAAGGGTTAGACCCATGATTCCCGTAGTCCACCACCGCACCACCACCGTCAGCGGCCTCGACGTGTTCTACCGGGAGGCCGGTGATCCGCAGGCACCCGTGGTGGTCCTCCTCCACGGCTTCCCGACCAGCTCGCACATGTTCCGCAACCTGATCCCGGCGCTCGCCGACCGCTACCACGTGATCGCCCCCGACCACATCGGCTTCGGTCAGTCCGCCATGCCGAGCCTCGAGGACTTCCCGTACACCTTCGACGCCCTCACCGACGTCACGGCCGGTCTCCTGGACCAGCTCGGCGTCACCCGGTTCGCGATGTACGTCCAGGACTACGGCGCCCCCATCGGCTGGCGTCTCGCCCTGCGGACCCCGGACCGCATCACCGCGATCGTCACCCAGAACGGCAACGCCTACGAAGAGGGCTTCGTGAAGCCCTTCTGGGACGGAGTCTTCGCCTACGCGGAGGCCCCGGGGCCGCAGACCGAAGCCCCCATGCGCGGGGCGCTCACCCCTGAGATCACCCGCTGGCAGTACCTGAACGGTGTCGCCGACCCCAGCCTGGTCAGCCCGGACAACTGGGTGCACGACCAGGCCCTGCTGGACCGTCCCGGCAACGACGAGATCCAGCTCAAGCTCTTCCGCGACTATCCCACCAACGTCGTCCTCTACCCGCGGGTCCACCAGTACTTCAGCGACTCCCAGGTCCCGCTGCTGGCCGTATGGGGCGCCAACGACGAGATCTTCGGCCCCGACGGCGCCCGGGCCTTCACCCAGGACCTGCCCAAGGCCGAGGTCCACCTCATCGACTCGGGACACTTCGCCCTGGAGAGCCATCTGGAGACCATCGGCGAGCTCATCCGCGACTTCCTCGCCCGCGTCCTCGCCTGACGGCTCCACTCGGCACCCCCACCCAGCAACCCACCCCGGCACCCGGAAGGAAAGTCCCATGGGACTGTCCTGGCAACAAGGCCCCCTCTCCACCGGCGCGATCGGACACTTCCTCACTCCCGAACCGCTGCCCGAGCGCCTGCTGTTCGCCGAGCGGCTGCGCCGCCGTATGCGCGTGAAGTTCAACGGAACCTGGATCGCCGACAGCGAGGACGTCGTCCTGCTGCACGAGCCCGGCCGTTACCCGGTCGCCTACTTCCCCCGCGAGGACGTCGAGGAGACGGCCCTCGTCGACGGCGGCAAGGTCACCCGCCACCAGGACCTGGGCGACACCGCCTGGTACTCGGTGAGCGTCGGCGACCGCACCACCGACCGCGCCGCCTGGGAATTCACCGCACTGCCCAAGCACGCCGGCGATCTCGACGGCCGTATCGCCTTCGCCTGGCGCGCCATGGACGCCTTCCACGAGGAGGACGAACGCATCCTCGGGCACGCCGCCGACGCCTACCACCGCATCGACATCCGCACGACCTCGCGCACCCTGGAGGTCCGTGCCGGCGGGACCGTGATCGCCCGCTCCGAACACCCGGTCGTGCTCTACGAGTCCGGGTTCGCCCCGCGCTGGTACGTCCCCCGCGCGGACATCGACGAGACCCGGCTCCGGCCCGTCGAAGGCCAGACCTTCTGCCCCTACAAGGGCCTGTGCGACTACTACGACATCGGCGACGCGCACCGCGCCGCCTGGACGTACCGCGACGCCTACCGCGAGGTTGACCAGATCGGCGATCTGGTGTCCTTCGAGGCGGACAAGGTCGAGGTCCGCCTGGACGGCGAACGTCTGCGTCCCGAACCCGGGCAGAGCGTCGTCCCGCACGGCGCCGACCGCGGCCTGGACGCCGACGAGGTCAGAGCCCGCTGACACCACACCGGCTATCGACGAACGAGGATTTCCCATGTCCACGAACCTGAAGGACAAGACCGTTCTCGTGGTGGGCCGCGGCAGCGGAATCGCCCGAGCGGTGGGCGACGCGGCCCTGGCAGCGGGCGCCCGGGTGATCGCGGCGGGCCGCGACCGGGCGGCACTGCAGGAGAGTTACGGGGACACCGAGGTCACGGTCGCCACCGTCGACCTCACCGACGAGGGGTCGATCAAGGCCCTGGCGGCGGAGCTGGGCGCCGTGGACCATGTGGTCTCGACCGCCTCCGCACGGGCCCGCGGGTTGGTCTCCGAACTCGAACCCGAGGCGATCGTGCGGTCGTTCCACACCAAGGTCGTCGGGCCGATCATGCTCGCGAAGCACTTCGCGCCCACCATGCCGGCAGGCGGCTCCTTCGTCCTGTTCTCCGGGGTGGCCGCGCTGGAACCCGACCCCGGCTATCTCGGGGTCGCCGCGACCAACGGTGCCGTCAACACCGTCGTACGGTCCCTGGCCGTGGAACTGGCGCCGATCCGGGTCAACGCCATCTCGCCCGGCACCATCGACACCGGCGCGTGGGACCCCCTGGGCGAGCAGAAGAAGGCCGAACTGTTCGCCAGGCTCTCCGCGGGCAACCCCTCGGGACGCATCGGCACCCCCGAGGACGTGGCCCACGCGGTTCTCTTCGCCCTGACGAACACCTTCCTGACCGGCACCTGCCTGGCCGTCGACGGCGGCCAGCCCCTCCGGGTCGCCACGGGCACATGACCAGGAGGCCGCCGACGGTTTCGGCGACGGGATGACGATCCTGAACATCATCGGTCGCCGGGTGCCGAGCGTCGGCCATGTGACAGAACGCTGTTCGCCGACCGAGCCGCGGCGGCGGGCAGCCCGACAGAGGCCGACACCGATCAGCGGACGTCCGCCGGTCCGTGCTCGCAGCTGGAACGACCGCCGCCGGATTTGGAGTCGGCTGGACCAGGACCGGCGCGAGGCACGGGAACTCCGGGACGTCCGCGTTCGGCGCCTCAGGTGTGCGGTGAGGCGAGCCGGTCAGGCAGGGACCGGTTGCTCCGCTCGGGGTCTCCGCCGCCTCGGTCATGTCCTCCCGCCCCATTGTGTTGGACCTTGTGTCCCCTTACTGTTCGGCTTTGCCTGAGTCTGTTCGATGCTGATTGCTCAGGCGGATGGAGGCCGCAGTGCGAGGCAGTGGGATCCGTTCAGAGGTCGCGAGACCCGGTCGCCGTCGGTGGGGGAGGGTGCTCCTCGCGACGGCGGCGACCATCGCCCTGGCCGTGGGCATGACCGCGCCCGCCGCGGCGCGGGACGCCGGCAAGCAGACATCCGTCGCGGCACCGGCCGCCGCACCTGCCGTCAGTCCGCAGGCGCACACGGTGAGTCTGGACGGCTACTCGTTCCTCGTCGACGGCAGGCGCACCTACCTGTGGTCCGGCGAGTTCCACTACTTCCGGCTCCCGAGCCAGGACCTGTGGCGTGACATCTTCCAGAAGATGAAGGCCGCCGGCTTCAACTCCACCTCCCTGTACTTCGACTGGGGATACCACTCGCCGAAGCCGGGGGTGTACGACTTCAGCGGGGTGCGGGACGTCGACAAGCTCCTCGACATGGCCCAGGAGGCCGGCCTCTACGTCATCGCCCGCCCGGCGCCGTACATCAACGCGGAGGTGGACAGCGGCGGTCTGCCCGGCTGGCTGACCACCAAGGCGGGGAACAACCGCAGCGACGACCCGCGGTTCCTGAAGTACGCCGACGAGTGGCTGACGCAGATCGACCGGATCATCGCCCGCCACCAGCTGACCAACGGCACCGGGTCGGTCATCGCCTACCAGGTCGAGAACGAGTACTACAACGGCTCGGCCGCCGGCCGCTCCTACATGCAGCACCTGGAGGACAAGGCCCGCGCCGACGGCATCACGGTCCCGCTGACCGGCAACAACAACGGCACCTTCAACTCCGGTACCGGCGCCCTGGACGTCGACGGCCCGGACTCCTACCCGCAGGGCTTCGACTGCTCGAACCCCTCGAAGTGGAACGGCGTCCCCGACATCAGCTACGACCACCCGGCCGGAAAGCCGCTGTACTCGCCGGAGTTCCAGGGCGGCGCCTTCGACCCCTGGGGCGGACCGGGCTACGACAAGTGCGCCCAGCTGATCAACGACCAGTTCGCCAACGTGTTCTACAAGCAGAACATCGCCGTCGGCGCCACCGCGCAGAGCTTCTACATGACCTACGGCGGCACCAACTGGGGCTGGCTCGGCATGCCCGAGAACTACACCTCGTACGACTACGGGGCCGCGATCCGCGAGACCCGCCAGCTTGACCCCAAGTACTACGAGGACAAGCTGATCGGGTACTTCACCCAGTCGGTCGCCCCGCTGACCGAGACCGAGGCGATCAGGGCGACGCCGCCGGACGACTCCGCGATCGTCGACACCGCCCGGATGAACCCCGACACCAAGACGCAGTTCCACGTCCTGCGGCACGGCAACTCCACGTCCACGGCTGTCGACAAGACCCACATCTCCCTGGACTTCAACGCCCAGCCGGCCGGGGACACCACCTACACCTGGGACGACCCCGACTCCGCGCTGCAGTACACCGGTTCGTGGTCGCACGTGGCCGACACGAGCTACACCGGCGGCGACTACAAGCACACCGAGTCGTTCTCCAACAAGGCCGGCGACTCGGTCACCGTCCCCTTCGACGGCACCGCGATCCGCTGGATCGGATCGAAGACGAACAACCACGGCAACGCCGACGTCTACCTCGACGGCACCAAGGTGGCCACGGTCGACGACTCCGGCAGCGAGAGCCAGGCGGTGCTCTTCCAGAAGACCGGCCTGGCACCCGGCGCGCACACACTGAAGATCGTCGTCGCCGGGAACCACAGCTCGGGGTCCACGGACAACTACGTGGCCATCGACGCCATCGACGTGCCGACGGCCGCCACCGCGGAACCGACCTATCCGGTCGTCCCCCAGCAGCCGGGCACCGCGATCACGCTCGACGGGCGCGACTCGCACGTGATCGTGGCCAACTACCGGCTCGGGGACGCGCAGTTGCAGTACTCGACCTCCGAGATCATGACCAGCGCGACGATCGGCGACCGGGACGTGGCCGTCCTCTACGGCGACCAGGGCAGCGACGGCGAGACCGTCCTCCGCTACGGCACCGAGCCCACCGTGACCGCCACCGGCGGCACGGTCACTACCACCTGGGACGCCGCCACCGGCGACCTGCGGCTCAACTACACGCACAAGGGCCTCGTCCGTATCAGCGTCAGCGGCGACGGGAAGCGCCCGCTGCTGCTGCTCGTGGGCGACAAGGACACGGCGAAGACCTTCTGGCGCCAGGACACGGTGACCGGCCCGGTGCTCGTACGCGGCACCCACCTCCTGCGCACGGCGACCAGCCTGGACGGCGGCCGCACCGTGGCGCTCACCGGCGACAACGCCGACGACAAGAACATCGAGGTGTTCACCTCCGCCGCCCATGTCACCTGGAACGGCAGGACATTGGGCAACAGGGCGGCCGGCACGGGAAGCCTGACCGGCACCATCCCGGTGGCCGCCCCGATCCACCTGCCGACGCTGACCAACTGGAAACATGCCGAGGAATCCCCCGAAGCGGCCCCCGGTTTCGACGACACCAGCTGGCAGGTGGCCGACAAGACGACCACCAACAGCGTCTCCGGCGTCAACTCGCTGCCGGTGCTCTACGCGGACGACTACGGCTTCCACACCGGCAACACCTGGTACCGCGGCCGCTTCCGCGCCACCGGCAAGGAGACCGGCATCCACCTGGTCTCGGACTCCGGCGGCAACGCGCAGGCGTTCTCCGTCTGGCTCAACGGCACCTTCCTGGGCAGTTCCACCACGGGCAGCGGCGACTTCACCTTCCCGGCCGGCGCGGTGAAGTCCGAGGGTGACAACGTCCTCTCCGTGCTCACCGTGAACATGGGCCACGAGGAGGACTACAACTCCACCAACGGCAACAAGACCGCGCGCGGCCTGACCAGCGCCTCCCTCGTCGGGGCGCCGCTGACCTCCGTTACCTGGCGGCTCCAGGGCGTACGGGGCGGCGAGGACCTCCAGGACACCGTGCGCGGCCCCCTCTCGACGGGCGGCCTGTACGGCGAGCGGGCCGGCTGGTCCCTGCCGGGCTACCCGGACAGGAACTGGAACCAGGTCTCCCTGCCGACGACCGACACCCGTCCCGGCGTCTCCTGGTACCGCACCGATGCCGACCTGGACCTGCCGCACGGTCAGGACACCTCGCTGGGGCTGACGTTCACCGACGACCCGGCCCGCAAGTACCGGGCCACGATCTTCGTGAACGGCTGGCAGGTCGGCAACTACGTCAACTACCTCGGCCCGCAGCACACCTTCCCGGTCCCTGACGGGATCCTGAACCCGAACGGCCACAACAGCATCGCCATCGCCGTGTGGAACCTCGACGGCAGCACCGGCGGCCTCGGCAAGGTCTCGCTCACCGACTACGGCAGCTACGCCTCGTCCCTGCGCGTCGCGCAGAACGACAGCCCGCGCTACGACGCCCGGACCTACGCCATGCCGAAGCGCCCGGGAGCGGATGTCAGCCTGGCCGTGCCGGACACCGCCCAGCCGGGACAGGCCTTCACGGCCCGCGCGACGGTCGACGTCCCGAAAGACGGGCCGTCCGCCTCCGGGCTGACGGCCTCGCTCTCCGCGCCCGACGGCTGGAGCGTGAGTGCCACGAGCCCCGCATCGGTCGACCGCCTGCGACCCGGCACGTCGGCCACCTTCACCTGGCAGGTCCGGCCGCCGGCCGGGACGCTGCCGTCCGCCTCGGCGCTCACCGCCACGGTGCGCTACCGGCAGAGCGGACGGCAGGCCACCGGCACCGACGAGCGCATCGTCGGCGGGATCCCACCGGCTCCGCCGGCCGGGAAGAGCGCGGTGAGCGACCTGACGTTCCTGTCGTCCACCAACGGGTGGGGCCCGGTGGAGCGTGACAGCAGCGTCGGCGAGCAGGCCGCCGGTGACGGCCGTCCGATCACCATCGCCGGTGTCGGTCACGCCAAGGGCCTGGGCACCAACTCCGTCAGCGACGTCCAGCTCTACCTCGCCGGACAGTGCTCGCGGTTGACGGCGGACGTCGGCGTCGACGACGAGACGGGCGGCGCGGGCACGGTGACGTTCTCCGTGATCGCCGACGGCAGGACCCTGGTGACCACACCGACGATCCGCGGCAAACAGGCCGCCGTGCCGATCGACGTCGACGTCAGCGGTGCCCAGGTGATCGACCTCAAGGTCGGCGACGCGGGCGACGGCAACGGCAACGACCACGGGGACTGGGGGACACCGACACTGACGTGCGGCTGAGACGTCGCCGTCAGCCGGCCCGGGCGAGCCGGACCGCGTCGGGGCCGGCCGGGAGGCGGAGCCGGCCGGTGGTGTCGTGGACGGCTCGCCACACCGTTGCTCAGGGCAGGACGCTCGCGGGGGCACGGGTGGTGCCGCGCAGCCGGGCGGCGTCCCGGCTCGGGGGTGCGCCGAACTGGCGGCGGTACTCCCGGCTGAACTGCGAGGCGTTGTCGTAGCCGACGCGCCGGCCGACACCGGTGACGTCGCCGGGGTGGGTGGCCAGCAGCAGCCGGGCCTCCTGGAGCCGGATCTGCTTCTGGAACTGGATGGGGCTCATCGCCGTCACCGCCTGGAAGCTGCGGTAGAAGGCGGAGACGCTCATGCCGGACATGCGGGCCACGTCCTCGACGCGGAAGGACTGCGCGTAGTGCTCGCGGATCCAGCGCACGGCCCGGGAGACATGGCTGAGGCCGCTGTCGGCCAGGCCGAGTTCGCGCACCGTCGCGCCCTGCTCGCTGGTGATCAGGCGCCACAGGATCTCGCGCTTGACCAGCGGCGCGAGCACGGCCCGGTCGCGGGGCTCGTCGAGCAGCCGCAGCAGCCGGACCACCGCGTCGAGCAGCGCGGCCGGAGCGTCGCTGACGGCGATCCCCGACGGAACGCCTGCGCCGGTCCGGGGGAGATCTCCGGGACCTGCCTGCAACAGCAGTTCGGCGACGGCGGACGGCTCCAGGGTGAGACCGAAGCCGAGGGCCGGATGCTCGGGACCGGCCTGGGTGAAGTGCCCCGTGACGGGCAGGTCGACGGAGGCGACCAGGTACTGCCCGGCGCCGTACTCGTAGACCCGTTCGCCCAGGGCGAGGCGTTTGGCGCCCTGGGCGATGACCGCCAGCACCGTCCCGGACATGGAGGGCGCGGGCGGGTCCGGCCGGTCGATCTTCGAGATGAGGACGCCGTCGATGGCGGTGGTCCAGTCGGCTCGTGCGTGCCGGTCCAGCAGGCTGCGGAACTCTTCGAGAGGCATGCGCCCATTGCACCACCCCCCTGCCGTCCTGCTCCCATGACTGCGAGGATCGTGCAAGTACGCGCGAGCATCACCCCCATGTCCGCACAGTTCAGAGTGCTCGAATGGAATCACCGCACTCCACCACCGGGAAGGGGGAATCCACCATTGCCGCATACGACCTCAACGCCACCCTGACCGCCGCGCCCGGAAGGGGCGACCGGCTGCCGACCGGCCTGGACCGGCCGGCAGGGCGAGCCGAGCCGGGCTGCGGAACCGCCAGGGGTGACGGACCGGCCGGCCGGTGACACGATGCGAGAGGCGAGAAAGGTGGCAGCCGTGGTGCCGGACGTCCGTGCGTCTCTGGGCGCGATGCTCTTCCGCCGGGTGGCGGGCCCTGACGGGCGGGCCACCCGCGCCCGTATCCACGGCACACCCGGCCCCCGCTGGTTCGCCCCCGGCCGTCCGATCCGCGTCGTCCACGGGGACGCCTCCATGTTCGTCGGCGGACTGAGCGCCCTGCTTCTGCAGTCCCTGCATCCCCTCGCCATGGCCGCCGTCGCCGCGCACTCCGGATACCGCGGCGACCCGTGGGGACGGCTCCAGCGCACCAGCGCCTTTCTGGCGGTGACCACCTACGGCGTGGCGGACGACGCCCAGGCGGCCGTTGCCGCGGTGCGGGGCATCCACGAGAAGGTGCGCGGGACGACGCCGGACGGCGAGCCGTACCACGCCGCCGACCCGCACCTGCTCGGGTGGGTCCACGCGGCCGAGACGGAGTGCTTCCTGCGCGCACACGAACGCTACGGCTCCGCTCCGCTGGACCGGGCCGGCTACGACGCCTATGTCGCCGACACCGCGCGGGTCGCCGAGGCACTCGGGGTGATCGATCCGCCGCGTGACCGCCTGGAGCTGTCCGCGCGGCTGGCCGGCTACCGGCCCGAGCTCAGGGCCACGCCCGAGGCCCGGTCCGCGGCACGCTTCCTGCTCCTGGAACCCCCGCTGCCCCTGCCGGTCCGTCCCCTGTACGGCATACTCGCCGCCAACGCCGTGACACTGCTGCCCTCCTGGGCCCGGTCACTGCTGCGGCTGCCCCGTCTCGCGGTCGTCGAGGACGTCACGGTGCGCCCGGCCGGCCATCTGCTCACCCGCACGATCCGCTGGGCCATGCGCGCCCCCGACGTCTCGTAGCGGCCCCGGCACAGCGGGCAGCTGCCGTGCCCCGGCAGGGCACGGCAGGTCCGGTGGTCACCTCGTGCTCTGGGCCCAGGGCGTTCCGTGCTTCTCCGCCCACTCCGTCCCCCGTGACCAGAGCCCGGCACCGCCCGCGGAGCCCGCTCCGCCGCCCCACGTGCCGGAAGTGGCCCATCCGCCGGGTCCCGCGACGGCGCCGTCACCTCCGGCCGCGACCGGCCGGTGGTCGCGGTCCGTGGACTGGAACCCGACCGTGTAGGTCCGGGTGACCGAACCGTTGGCCGAGGTCACCTCGATGGTGCGGGTGGTCGACCGGGACCCGGTCGAGGAGAGGACCGAACTGCCGTCGGTGACCTTCACCCGCGCGCCGGACTGGGCCGGCACGGCCGAGACGGCCGGGATCCTCGTGCCCTTCGGCCAGTCGACGACGTACGTGGACACGTCCGGAGAGAACCCGTCGATCGCGACACCTCCCACGGTGATCGCCTTGGCGTCGGCGACACTCGCCTTCGTGGCGTCCGAGAAGTTCGTCACCGTGACCGACCCGTCGGCGCCCACGACCACGTGCGCCGCCATCGCCGCCGCCAGGTTGATGCGCTGCCAGCTCGCCTCGCCGTCCGCGGTGAGGTCGAGCGGGTACCCGGAGTCCGTCGCGGTCTGCTCCAGGACCTGCGTGCGCTGTGCGGTGGTGAGGTCCGGGAAGGCCGTGATCAGCAGCGCCGCCGCGTCGGACGGCGTCCTGAGAGCCTGCCCGGCCTTGCCCACCTGGGAGAACCCGTAGGTCAGGCGCTGCGTGTACAGGTCCACGTCCTGTGTCGTGCTCAGGCCCCCGTAGGGGTCGCCCGTGCAGGCCGCGAGCGTGTCGCCGGACCCCTCCTTCTCGCACTGTGCGAGCAGTACGTTCTCGATCTCGGTGTGGGCCTGTATCAGCAGGTTCGCGAAGTCGGGGTCCGCCCACCGGTGCGCCACGGTGGCCTGTCCGGTGATGCGGCCGCCCATGACGTCGAGCGGGTAGTGGAACCCGAGGACGATGCGGTTGTTCCCGTACTCCGAGGTGCGCGCGAGGATCGACGGTGCCAGCTCCGGCAGCAGCGTGGCGAGGATCGTCCCCGCCTCGTAGCCGCCGTAGGTGTGGCCGCTCGGGTACGAGCCGCTGGTGGCGAGGCTGCTGTACGAGCCGTCCTGCGATTCGTAGACGTCGCCACCGTCGCCGACGAACCCGAGCCGCACGTACGGACGCAGGTAGCCGTAGTGGTTCTTCGCCGCGTCGACTCCGTCGAGGCCCTGCGTGACACGGGAGAACAGGGCGCTGGTCTTGGGCAGTCGGCCGCTGCTGAGGGCGTCGCTGTAGATCTGGCCGAGCCGGGAACCGAGGCCGTCGGCCATCGTGACCGTGGCGCTGTTCGTGGCGTCGACCTCGGCCCGGTCCACCTCCTGCTGCGTCGCCGCGTTGTTGATGCGCACGGCGATCCGGTCGTTCTCGGCGGTGGGCGCGGTGTCGTAGGGCACCTTGGTGTTGGCGCCGATGGTGTCGGAGCCGAGGTCGTGGATACCGGTGAGCAGGTCGTCGAAGTAGTCGGTGGTCGGCCACTTGTCCGACCCGTAGGCCGCGTTCAGCGTGTCGTCGGGGAAGGGGGCCGACTCGTACGCCGGGTCGGAGGCGTCCACCGGGGTGGTCGTCGTGGTGTCGTCCGAGGTTCCGGCCAGCGTGACCGCGGTGACGGTGGCCGTGTGGGCCGTCGCCTTGCCCGTGGTGGTGAGCAGTGCCGTGTCCGCCGTGGCGGGAAGGTGCGCGGTGGTTCCGTCGTTCAGGGCCACGGTGTAGCCGATGACCGGGAATCCGCCGTCGCCGGCCGCCCGCCAGGTCACCCGGACCTGCCTGCCGTCGGTGAGTACACCCGTCACGGCCGGCGTCTGCGGCTTGCCGCCGTCGGTCACCACGGGCGCCGTGGCGGCGCTCGGACGCGAGGCGCCGAACTTGTTCACCGCCGCGACGCGCGCCTTGTACGACCTGCCGGAGCGCAGCCAGGTGAATGTCGTGCTCCGGCTGTCCCGATCGTCGATCTGGACCTGGTGGCCGTCGTCGAGGGTGACTCGGTAGCCGGTGACCGGGGAGCCGCCGTCGTTCTCGGGAGCGGACCAGGCGACCGTCACGCTCGTGCCGGACGACGTCGCCGACACCGCGTCGGGCACGGCAGGCACCGTCCTGGGCTTCGTGGTGAGCGCGGACAGGGCGTGGTGGAGGGCGTCGTACCGTGCGGTGAGGGTGCCGTCCGCGGCCGTGGAGTCCGCGACGGCGGTCTTCGCCGCGGCGAGTGCCCCGGTGAACGCCTTCCACGACGCGTCCGTGTAGCGGGTGTTGTCGAGGGCCGACGCGGTGGCTACCAGGTCCTCCAGCTTCAGCCTCGGCAGCGGGATCAGCTGGCCGGCGGCGAGGGTGAGGCTGCGGGTCTGTCCGTCGACCTCGAGCTGGGTCGCGTCGTCGGCGCCCACCAGGGCGCGGGCCGCGGCGAGTTCGCGCAGGTACACCCCGAAGTCGACCGTGTCGTAGCGCTCCTCGTCGCCGGAGAGCCCCTCGTACCGGTCGATCGCCTTCCGCAGGGCGGACTTGTCCGTGACGGCGGGTGTGTCGACGTGGTCGAAGGTGATCCGGCCGAGGTTCGCGACGTACGGATGCGAGGAGTCGGGGGTCGTCGTCAGCCGCAGGTGGACGGCGTGCGTGCCGGTGATCGCCTTGGGCAGGGTCAGGCTCGTCGTCCCGCCCGAGGACCACGCGGCTCCCGTGACCGGCAACGGGACGGTCGCGTACGGCGTCCCGGGGTTGGCCGCGTCGAAGGAGTCCAGGTAGAGCTGGACAGCCGAACCGGTGCCGCAGCGGGCCGAGTTGTTGACATAGGTGATCGTGACGGTGCTCTTCGGGGAGCTGCCGAAGTCGATGTCCCCGTAGTCGAGCCAGGCGCCGTTGTAGGTGCCGCCGAGGTCGGTGGCGGAACCCGCGCCGGTCCAGCCGACCGGCTCGCTCTTGAGCCCGCCGCCGCTGTTCGAGCGGAACGCGGTGGCGTCGAAGCCCACGGGAGCGTCGGCGGTCTTCGTCAGGGTCAGCGAGTAGACGTTGCCCACGTAGGGCTGGGCGGAGGTCTGCGTGCTGGAGACGAAGTCGGCGTACACGTCCTGGACGCCGGTGAAGACGCTCGGGTCGAGCTGCACGGTCGTGGTGGCGACGGTTCCCCAGCCGGAGCCGGTGTAGTCGAGGGGGATGTCGACCGTCTTCGGGCCGTCCTTCGCACCAAGATGCAGTTCGATGTGCGAGTCCGACGCCGCCCTCGACTGGGGCTTGTCATAGCTGACGGTGACGGTGTCGGCGCCGCCCTGGAGGTTCGTGTCCTTCCACTCGGCCCACGCGCCGTTCGTCACATTCTCGAAGACGCCGTTGCCGAGGTTGAGCGGCAGCGAACCGCCGCCGGTCGTGGTGCTGTTCACCGCGGTCAACGTGGCGAGCGTGGTCGAGGGGGACGAGGAGACCTCGTTCGGCGAGAACTGGTACCAGTCGAAGTTCGACACCCACTGCTGTCCGGACGGGGCGTGGAACACGAACGTCGCGCTCTTCGCGGCGAGCAGGGCGTCCGGGTCGGTGACGGCCGCCTGCACCGTGGTGTAGTACTGCCAGCCGCCGGTTCCGGGCAGCGAGACGGTCGCGACGACCGGGCCGTCGGCGGCGCCGGCGTGGATGTCGACCCTGCTCGGCTTCGCGTTCGTCGCCTGTGAGTTGGCGTAGCGGACGGAGATGCTCCGCGGGGCGACCCCGCCGAAGTCCAGCTTGGCGAACCGCTCCCATGCACCCTCGGTGACACCGCCGAGGTCGCCGTCCGAGTAGTACGCCTCGCTCACGAGGCTGGGGCCCTCCTTCTCGTCGGGGGACTCGGCCTGGAGGACGGCGTAGCCGCCCTCGTCGATGGTGAGCGCGTCGATCGCGGTCCCCAGCGCGTCGTGCGCGGCCATGATCGTGCCCGTCCCGGAAGCGGTGTCCGCGAGGACGGTCCGCGCGCGTTCGAGCGCCGAGCGGAACAGACTCCAGGAGCCGTCGGAGTAGTTGCCGCTGCGCACCAGCGACGCCTGGTCCACGAGCGCGCCGAGGGCCTTGCGATGCACCGCGGCGGCGGAGACGACCAGCGGGTCGGTCACGGATATCCCGGTGCCGCTCACCGTCGAGGCCGGCACTCCGTGGGCGAAGGCCGCGTCGCGGAACGTGATGCCGAAGCGCGCGTCGACCTTCGTGGTGCCGCTGAGCGACAGGGTCGCCGTGCGCGAACCGCCGACCCGGAGGTCCGCCGTGACTCCGTCCGGCAGGCCGGTCACACTCGCCGCGCCGGTCCTGGTGAGGCTGGTGCCCTTGCGGGCGGCGAACGAGGCCGGTCCGGTCAGGGTGAGCCGCACGCGGCCGTCGACGGTACCGTCCGCGGCCGTGTCGACCGTGCCCGGGCGGGCGGAGACGACGGTGCCGCTCTTGCCTGTTCCCGTGTCGCCGTCACCCGTGCCGCCCGAGTCGGTGTCCAGCGAGTACGCGGGCTCGGTGTGGGCGCCCCACTGGGAGGGCTTGGAGCCCATGGTGAAGTCCAGTGTGCCGCCGGAGATGATCTGGGAGTAGTCGAGCCACGTGTTGTCGAACCGCTTGCCGTTGAGCGTCGCGCCCTGCACGTAGTAGTTGCTCGGCGAGACGCCGTCGGCCTTCACCGTGAACTTGGAGCCGTTGGCGTAGGTGATCGTCGTCGAGTCGAAGAACGGGCTGCCGATCTGGAACTGGCTGGAGCCGGCGGTCACCGGGAACAGGCCCAGGGCGGCGGCGACGAACATGGTCGACATGGTGCCGGCGTCGTTGTCCATGGTCGGCAGGAAGCCGTTCGGGGAGAGCTTGTAGACCTGGGTCCTGACCGGTGGGGTGAACTGGCCGCCGGAGCTCGGGGCCTCGTTCGTGGAGCCGGTCGCGATGTAGCGGTTCCAGGTCGTGCCGGTGTAGATGGCGCGCACCCACTTCTGCGTCAGGCTCGGCTCACCGACGTAGTTGAAGAGGTACGGGGCCTGGAGGTCGATCTCGTTCGCGTTGGAGTGCAGCATGGTCGAGCCGTCGTCGGCGGCGGAGTCCTCGCCGAACATGTGCTCGACGGCGGCCTTGCCGGCCTTGTCGCCGCCCATGGCCTTGATGAGGCCGCCCATGTCGTAGGCGTCGTACCAGTGGTACTGCCAGAGCGTGCCCTGGTAGAGGCCGGCCGCCTCGAACTTCTCGTAGTCGGCGCTCTGCCAGTCGCCGCCCGCGGCGCGCGGGGTGAGCAGACCGACCTCGGTGCCGTCGGCCGCCTTCCAGGCGCCGGACTTCACGAGGTTGTCGATCGCCATGGTCGACTGGGTGCGCAGCTTCTTCGCGTCCGCGTCCTTGCCGAGCGCGTCGGCGATGACGGACAGCGCCCACTGGTCGTAGCCGCGCTGGACGGTCGTACCGGGATCACCCGAGACGTACCCCTGCCGCAGCTGCGCCCCCGTGTAGTAGCCGGTGTACGACAGCAGCGCCGGGTACGCCTCGTCGAGCCGGTCGAAGTTCTTGTAGCCCTTCGACAGCGCGTCGGCGACCACCACGGCCGAGCGCTCCCAGCGCACGGTCGGGACCGAGTGGGTGAGGCTGCCGAGGCTCTTGCCCGAGGTGTGCGCGTCGGCGAAGAGCTCGATGAGCGACTGCACCAGGTCCCGGTAGGTGGCCGGGTCGATGTAGGCCTCGACGGAGTACTTGCGGAAGTCGTCCCAGGTGGACCAGCCGTCGTAGTAGGTGAAGCCGTTCGCCCGGTGCACCGCCCCGTCCACGCCGCGGTAGGTGCCGCTGGTGCTGGTGGCGTTCACCGGCAGCGCGTACATGCGGTACAGGTGCGTGTAGAACTCCTTGGTGAGCGTCGACCCGGGGTCGGACGTCGCGGAGGCCTTCACGGCGACGGCGCCGAGGGTGCTGTTCCAGTCCGCCGTCGTCTGCGCGCGCGCCTGGTCGAAGGTGAGGTGGCCCACCTCGTTCGCCTGGTCGGTCGCGGCCTGTTCCGCGCTGATCGGCGACAGCGTGATGCGCAGTTCTACGTCGTTCCCGGCGGACTTGTCGAAGCCGAGGACGGCGCCCGTGTCGGACCCGTCCTGCGTGGTCGCGTCGCTCAGCTTGCCGTCGTTGCCCCAGCTCATCAGGGAGGTCACGGGGACGTTGGTGGTGGCGTCGTAGTACAGCTTGTACGAGGCGCCGTTGAACGACCCGGCGATGAGCCCGGTGATCGAGGTGGTGCCGTCCGGGAGCGTCGTCGCCTTCATCGTCGCGCGGGTGCGGCTGGTGAAGTTGTTCGCGAGGTCCAGGACGAGTTCGGGGTTCGAACCGGCCGGGAAGCGGTAGCGTTCGAGCGCCGTGCGCGTCGTCGCGGTCATCTCCGCGTCGATGGTCCCGGAGTCCTGCGTCACCGACGACCCGGTTCCGGAGACCGCCCCGAGACCCACCTGGTAGTAGCCGGGCGTGGCGGTCTCGTCGTCGTGGCTGTACGCGTGGGCGTACGTGCTCGGGGCGGGACGCCTGTCGTACTGCACGGAGGTCGGCACGACGAGCAGGTCGCCGCCGCCTCCCGAGCCGCCGACGCCGTCGAGGTTCGTCGCGGTGAACCCGGCGATGTGGTCCTCGTCGTGGTCGTACCCGGTGTGGTTGCGGTTCGGCGTGGTCAGCGGGTTGACCTTGGCCAGGCTGTGCGGCGCCTCGGCGCCCGGCAGGTCGTTGCCGTCGTCAGCGGCGGTCGACACGAACGGGTCGACGAGCTTCGTGTAGTCAGTGCCGCCCGATGTCCCCGCGGACTCCGCGGACTTGGTCAGGACCGGCGTCGCCGCGGCCGTACCGCCGCCCGCCAGTGCGGCGAGGCCGAGCGCCCCGGCGAGGAGCACGGCGATCGTCGCGCGCGGTCGCCGGCGAGGCCGGCGGGTGGTTCTCGAAGGCAGCGTGCGGGGCAAGCGGGCATCGGGTCTGACAGGCACGGAACCTCTCCAACGTCGCGATACACGGCACGGTCCGGCCGGCCTGGGACAACGTTGTCAACCCGGACGACACCCGGAGCGTGCGGACTCGGGGCCAGAAGGCGGTGGACGCACGGGATCGCACCCGCCGCGTGCACGACCGCCCGTCATCAGACACGGGGAAAGCGTGCAACGGGCAAACAGGATTCGTACAGGGGATGCGCACGCGGGCCGCGCACCGGTTCCGCCGCCGGGCACGCAGGACGGACGTCACGTTCCGATCCCTGGCGGAGACGGTGTCCCCGACGAGCGAGAGCCCCGGCCCACGACGTGTCACACCACCCTGGTGCGACGTCACGTGACGCCTGCACGACGTCACCGGCCCGCACCGGCGGGTTCACCCGCGGTGGCACTCCGCGACCGCCACGCGGCCGGACCGCAGGGGCGACCGCCGCTGCGCCGGGCTGCCCAAGGTGTGCGCGAGCGTGAGGAGATCGTCGTCCGACACCACCCGCAGGCCGTACTCCGCCAGCAGCGCGGCCATCCGCCGCGGCCGCCACAGCGAGCGCCACGGCTCGCCCGACGTCATGGAACTGCGGAGCAGGCGTGCCAGCAGCCGGCCGACGGCCGCCCTGGCCGACGGCGCCTGGTAGTTGACGACGAGCGCGCTGCCCGGGGCCGACCGCGGGGCGAGCGCGGCGACCGTCGCCCGGACCTCGTCGCGCGTGAGGTACGGCACGACGCCCTCCCACAGCCATGTCGTCGGGGCGGACGGGTCGTGCCCGGCCGTATCCAGCACCGCACCGAGATCGTCGACGGCGAAGTCGACCGGCGTGAACCGTACGGCACGGGCGAGGGCCGGCAACTCCTCGGCGACGGCAAGGCGGGCGCGCTTGTCCTGCTGGGAGGCCGGATGGTCGACCTCCCACACCTCCGTCCGCGCCAGCTCGGGCAGCCGCCACGCGCGGGTGTCCAGACCGGCGCCGAGGATCACGAGCTGGCCGGTCGGGCGGGCGCGCAGTGCCTCGTCGATCGCGACCGTCCGCGGCGCGACCACGTCGGCGCAGGCCCGCACACCCTCGTACGCGACGCGTGCCTGCCAGCCCTCCGGCACCGTGCCCGCGCGCACCTCGTCCACGGGCACGCGCTCCGCGGCGCGCAGCAGCCGTACCGCCACCGGATCCGTGAACCGGCCCGCGGCGATCCTCCCGTCCGCCGCCGCCCGCCCCTGACAGACCAGGACCGCCGTCCGGCTCGCCGCACGCCCGCTCTCGCTCATGGAGCCGTATTCAACACCACCCCACCGCGCCCCTCACCCGGCGTCCGAAGGCGGCGGACGGCGTTCGGCCTCCGCCCGGCGGGGCGAGTGCGACCGGGCGCGTCCCGTATCCGGCGGTCCCCTCGGACGGCGGCGTCTCGGCGACGGCCCGCACGATGCGCCTCGTCCGCGCCGGGTGGCCCCGCCGTCTCCACAGCCCTCGCCTCGCACGATCTCGTTACTGATCCGTTTCGCGAGGTTAATTTCCACGTCCGAAGGGTTGGCTGGAAGTCGTCTCCTGGTTATCGTTCACGAACTTCACTCAATCGTTCCGGTGAACGAATAACGAGAGAGACGGTCGGTCCATGTCCGACATCCACCTGCCGAGGCGCCGCTCGGTGCTTGCCGCGGGCGTGGCCGGCGCGGCTTCGCTCGGCGCGTCCTGGCTGCTCACCGGCTGTACGGGGGCAGCCGCCGCCCCCGACCTGACGGCTGCCGCACTGAAGGGCACCCCCGACGCCGGCGGCACCCTGCGCATCGCCCGGCCCCCGGCCTCCGACGCCGAGACCCTCGATCCGGCCAGCTCCCTGTCGGCGTACGAATATCTCGGCGCCCTCTACAACCGGCTGGTCCGCGTCGGCGCGGACGGCGAACTCGCCCCCGACCTCGCCGAGTCGTGGGAGCCCGACGCCAAGGCACGCACCTGGACCTTCCGGCTGCGCAAGGGCGTCACCTTCCACGACGGACGTGCCTTCACCTCCGCCGACGCCGCCTACACGCTGCGGCACATCCTCGCCAGGGCGACCGCCTCACCCCAGGCCGCCGTCCTCGCCCCGCTCGTCGACCCGGGCACCCTGCGCACCCCCGACGCCCACACCCTCGTCGTCCCCCTGAAGGCCCCGAACGCCGAGTTCCCGAGTCTGCTGACGCACTACAACTGCTATGTCGTCCCGGACGGCAGCGCCAAGGGCATCGGCCGCACCGGCATCGGCACCGGCCCCTTCAAGCTGGAGTCGTTCACCCCGGCGGGTCCCGGCCGGGTCACCGCGTTCCGGGACCACTGGGCCGGCCGCCCGGTCCTCGACGCGATCGCCTTCTACTCGGTCGCCGACATGTCCGCCCGCTCCAACGCCCTGCTCGCCGGCCAGGTGGACCTGCTGTCCCAGACCAACCTCGACTTCGCCACCGCCCGGGTCGTCGCCGCCTCCGACCGGGCCACCATCGCCCGGGTGAAGGACGCGCAGTGGTACGTGCTGCCGATGCTCACCACCGAGAAGCCCTTCACCGACGTCCGGGTCCGGCAGGCGATGAAGCTCGCCTACGACCCGGAGCAGGTCGTGAAGGTCGCGCTCCAGGGCGCGGGCAGCGCCGGCTGGGACAACCCCGTACCCCCCACCGACCCCGCCCACATCTCCGCGCACCCCGCGCACGACCCCGAGCAGGCCCGCCACCTCCTCAAGCAGGCCGGGCACGAGGGCCTCGCCGTCGACCTCTACACCTCCTCCTACGACCCGCTGTTCACGCCGATGGCCCTTGCCTACCAGGACTCCGCCAAGCGCGCCGGCATCCGGGTCCGGGTCAGGACGGCCGCCGCGGACTCGTACTACACGCAGATCTGGATGAAGAAGCCGCTGATGGCCACCTACTGGTTCACCGGGCGGCCCGTCGACCAGCTCTTCACCCAGATCTTCCGCAGCGGCTCCTCCTACAACGAGACCGCCTGGTCCGACAAGGAGTTCGACGCCGTCCTGGACCGGGCCCGCGCCGAGACCGACGACACCGAGCGCCGTGAACTGTACGGCGAGGCGCAGCGGCTGGTCGTCGAGCGCGGCGGGGCGATGACCCCGATGTTCGCCGACCGGCTGGTCGGCATCTCCCGCAAGGTCCGCGGTTACGCCGAGCACGGCTTCGAGTTCGACTACCTCAACATCGGCGTGAAGGGAGCCTGAGCATGCTGTCGTTCACCCTGCGCCGGCTGGCCTCGGCCGTCGGCACGCTGTTCCTCTCCTCGGTCCTCGTCTTCCTCGCCGTACAGGCGCTGCCGGGCGACGTGGCCACCCAGATCCTCGGCAAGGACGCCACCCCGGACGCCGTCGCCGCCCTCCGTGACCAGCTCGGCCTCGACCGGCCCGCCTGGGAGCGCTACCTCGACTGGGTCAGGGGCGCCCTGCACGGCGACTTCGGCACCTCGCTCGTCTCCGGCAAGGGCGTCGGCGGCGAAGTCGCCCAGTACCTCGGCAACTCCGCGCTCATCGCCCTCGTCACCGTCCTGTTCGCGGTGACCGGCTCCCTCGCCCTGGGCGTCCTGGCCGGCCTGTACCGGGACCGCTGGCCCGACCACCTCATCTCCACCGTCAGCCTGGTCGGCATGAGCGTCCCCGAGTTCGTGGTCGCCACCGTGCTGGTGCTGTGCTTCTCCGTCGCGCTGCCCTGGTTCCCCGCGGTCGTCCTCTACGGACCCGAGGCCAGCGTCGGCCAGCTCCTGCCCGCCGTGTGGCTGCCCGCGCTCGCCCTCGCCGTCGTCATGGCCGCCTACATCGTGCGGATGGCCCGTACCTCCGTCATCGACGTGCTGGCCGGCGAATACGTCACCACCGCCCGCCTCAAGGGTCTGTCCACCTGGCGGGTCGTCACCCGGCACGCCCTGCCCAGCGCCCTGCTGCCCACCCTGCACGTGATCGCCCTCAACGTCGCCTGGCTCGCGGGCGGGGTCGCCGTCGTCGAGAACGTCTTCAACTACCCCGGCATCGGAAAGCTGATGCTCTCCTCCGTGCAGAACCGCGACCTGCCCGTCATCCAGGCCATCGCCCTCGTCAGCGCCGTGATCTACGTCGTCTGCAACCTCGCCGCGGACCTCGGCGCCATGGCCCTCAACCCCAGGCTCCGCACCCGAGGGAGGACCCGATGACCGCGCTCGACACCACCCCGGCCGCCCCGGCCACCGCTCCGGCGGCCCCGCACCCCGCCGCCCGCGCCTGGCGCGGCCTGCGCTCCTCCCGCACCGCCCTGGTGGGCCTGGCCGTCGTCGCCGCGCACATCCTGGTCGCGGTGCTCGCCCCGCTCCTCACCTCCTACGACCCCATCGCCAACGACGCCTCGCACGCCCTGCTCGGCTCCAGCTGGGAGCACTGGGCGGGCACCGACCAGTACGGCCGCGACGTCCTCGCCCGGGTGCTGTACGGCGGCCGGTACGCGCTCGGCGTCTCCGTCGCCGCCACCCTGATCACCGTCGCCCTCGGCACCGTGATCGGCTGCGCGGCCGCCCTGCGCGGCGGCTGGTTCGACGACCTGCTCGGCCGGGTCCTCGACGCGATCCTGTCCGTGCCGTCGATCCTCGCCCTGCTCGTCGTCGTCACCGCGCTCGGCACCGGGCCCGCCGTGATCGTCCTCGCCATCGCCGTCGTCTACGTCCCCCAGGTCGTCCGGGTTGTGCGCGGCGCCGCGCTGGCCGTCGTCCCCATGGACTACGTCACCGCCGCCCGCGCCCGCGGCGAGAGCACCTGGGCGATCCTGCGCAGCGAGGTCCTGCCGAACATCACCGACGTGGTCTGCGTGGAGTTCGCGATGCGCGCCTCCTGGGTGGTGCTGCTGATCTCCTCGCTGTCCTTCCTCGGCTTCGGCGCCGACCCGCCGACCCCCGACTGGGGGTTGATGGTCGCCGAGAACCGCACCGCCATCACCGTCGTCCCGATGGCGAGCCTCGCGCCGATCATCGCCCTGGCCACCCTCGTGGTCGGGCTCAACCTCGCGGCCGACGGCCTGTCCAAGGCGTGGGGCGTGGACCGGATCAGGGAGGGTTCCTGATGACCTCTGCAGTCTCCGCCGACCCCGTCACCTCCGTCGTCTCCGTCGACTCCCTCTCCGTCGCCTACCGTTCGGGCGGCCGCGACGTCCCGGTCGTGCACGAGGTGTCCCTCGAGGTGGCGCCGGGCCGGACCCTCGCCCTCGTCGGCGAGTCCGGCAGCGGCAAGTCCACGGTCGCCGCCACCCTCCTCGGCCATCTGCGGCACGGCTCCCGGATCACCGGCGGCAGCGTCCACGTCGACGGACAGGACGTGTTCGCGCTGCCCGCACCGCAGCTGCGGCGGCTGCGCGGCGGGACCGTCGCCATGGTCGCCCAGAACGCCGGGCAGGCGCTGACCCCGACCATGCGGATCGGGCGGCAGATCGCGGAGGCGGGCGGCGCCGTACCCGTCGTCGAACTCCTGGAACAGGTCCGGCTGCCACGCCCCGCCGACCTGGCCCGCCGCTACCCGCACGAGCTGTCCGGCGGCCAGCAGCAGCGCGTCGCCATCGCCATGGCCGTCGCCGCCCGCCCCAAGGTCCTGGTCCTCGACGAGCCGACCACCGGCCTGGACGTCATCACCCAGCGCAGCGTCCTGGACCTGATCGCCGCCCTGCGCGACGAACTCGGCCTGGCCGCCGTCCTGGTGAGCCACGACCTCGGCGTCGTCGCCCACCTGGCCGACGAGGTGTGCGTCCTCAAGACCGGCCGGGTGGTGGAGTCGGCGGCCACCCGGCGGCTGTTCACCGCGCCCCAGGACCCGTACACGAAGCGGCTGCTGGCGAGCGTGCCGCGGCTGGACGACGCCGGTCTCGCGGTCGTGGACGAGGCGGGCGAACGCACGGTCCGCGCCAAGGCCGTGGTCCCGGACGGCTCACCGGTCGCGGTCGCCGCGAGCGACGTCACCATCGACTACGGCAGCACCCGCGCCGTGCACGGGGTCTCCTTCGACGTCCGCCGCGGTGAGGTCCTCGCCCTCGTCGGCGAGTCGGGCAGCGGCAAGTCCACGCTGGCCTGGACCCTGGCGGGCCTGCGCACCCCCTCCGGCGGCACCATGACCCACGAGGCCGGCGACCTGGCCCGCCCCGCGCTCCAGCGGCCCCTGTCATTGCGGCGCCGGGTCCAGCTGGTCTTCCAGAACGCGGACACCTCCCTCAACCCCCGCCGCTCCGTCGGCGACGCCGTGCGCCGCCCGCTGCGGTTCTTCGGCACCGCGACCGGCCGCACCGAGACCGCCGAACAGGCCCGCCGGCTCATCGCCGACGTACGCCTGGACCCGGCCCTCGCCGACCGGCTGCCCGCCCAGCTCTCCGGCGGACAGCGCCAGCGCATCGGCATCGCACGGGCGCTGGCCGGAGAACCGGACGTCCTGATCGCCGACGAGATCACCACCGCCCTGGACGTCTCCGTCCAGGCCGAGGTGCTGCGCCTCCTCGACGACCTGCGCCGCGAACGCGACCTGGCCTGCCTGTTCATCAGCCACGACCTCGCCGTGGTACGCGGCATCGCCGACCGCGTCGTCGTACTGCGGCACGGAGTCGTCGTCGAGGAAGGCCCCACGGAAGCCGTCTTCGACGCACCCGGCCACCCCTACACCCGCCGGCTGATGGCGGCCGCCCTCGAACCCGACCCCGACGCACCGCCCCTGACCGACGACGCCCCGGACTGGACGGACGCCGCCGAGGCGGACGACCTCTGGACGGACCTCGGGGACGGCCATCGCGTCCGCCGCTGGCAGCCCGTCAACGCCCCCGTGGCCGAAGGAGTTTCGTGAAGTACCGCGACCAGTTCGAGCGCCAGGTCGTCCGCGAGGACGTCTGGATCCCCACCCGGGACGGCGGCACCCGGCTGCACGCGCGCATCTGGCGGCCCGCGGACGCCGGGTCCGACCCGGTGCCCGCGCTGCTCGAATACCTCCCGTACCGCAAGAGCGACTGGACCGCGCCCCGCGACGCCCAGCGCCACCCCTGGTACGCCGGACACGGCTACGCCTCCGTACGCGTCGACATCCGCGGCCACGGCGACAGCGAGGGCACCCCCGGCGACGAGTACGACGCCCAGGAGCTCGCGGACGGCGTCGACGTCGTCAACTGGCTTGCCGCACAGCCCTGGTGCACCGGCAAGGTCGGCATGTTCGGCATCTCCTGGGGCGGCTTCAACGCCCTCCAGATAGCGGCCCTCGCCCCCGAGCCGCTCAAGGCGGTCGTCACCGTCTGCTCCACCGACGACCGCTACGACAACGACGTCCACTACACCGGCGGCGCCGTCCTCGGCATCGACATGCTCGCCTGGGCCGGCACCATGCTCGCCTTCGCCTCCCGCCCCCCGGACCCGGCGAGCGTCGGCACCGACCGCTGGCTGCCCATGTGGCGCGAACGCCTCGACACCCTCGAGCCCTTCCTGCACACCTGGCTCGACCACCAGGAGCGCGACGCCTACTGGCGGCACGGCAGCGTCTGCGAGGACTACACCGCCATCGACGCCGCCGTCCTCGCGGTCGGCGGCTGGCACGACCCGTACCGCGACACCGTGCTGCGCCTCGTCGAGCACCTCCCGGCCGACCGGGTGCGCGGCCTGATCGGCCCCTGGTCCCACCAGTACCCCGACCGCGGCCTGCCGCCCGGCCCGGCGATCGGCTTCCTCCAGGAGACCCTGCGCTGGTGGGACCAGCACCTCAAGGACACCGACACGGGCGTACTGTGCGAACCGCTGCTGCGCGCCTGGATCAACGACCCGGTCCCGCCCGCCACTTCGTACGACACGATGCCGGGCCGCTGGGTGGGGGAGACCGACTGGCCCTCCCCGCAGGTGACACGGAGCGAGCGCGCCCTCGCTCCCGGCTCCCGGACCCCGGTCCTGGTCCGTTCCCCGCTCCACACCGGCCTGGACGCCGGCCGGTTCTTCCCCTTCGGCAACGCGAGCGACCTGCCGCCCGACCAGCGCGAGGAGGACGGCCGTTCGGTGTGCTTCGACTCCGAACCCCTCGCCGAGCGCGTCGAGATCCTCGGCCGGCCGCGCGTCCGGCTGCGCCTGGACAGCGCCACCCCGCGCGCCCACGTCATCGTCCGGCTCTGCGACGTCGCTCCCGACGGCTCCTCGACGCTGGTCACCCGGGGAGTGCTCAACCTGCTGAGCAGGTACGGCCGCGACAAGGCGGTCGAGTGGACCCCGGGGACCTACGAGGACGTCGAGGTCGAACTCACCGGCATCGGCTACGCCTTCCCGCCCGGCCACCGGGTCCGGGTCGCCGTCTCCGACGCGTACTGGCCGTGGGTGTGGCCGCACGGTGAGCGCGGCGAGCTGCGGGTCGTACCCGCCGACAGCGCCGTACTCCTGCCCGTGCGGGCGGCCGTCGAGGAACCGCCGATCCTCTTCGAGGAACCGGAACAGGCGCCACCGCTGCCGGTCACCTACGACCGGCCCGCCGAGCCGCGACCCGAACGGCTCGTCACGCACGACGTGGCGGCGGGGGAGTGGACCCTGGAGGTCGACCCCAACTACGGCGGATCACGGACGTATCCGGACGGGCTCCGCTACGAGGAGAGCGCGCGCGAGACCTACCGCATCCGTGCCGCCGACCCGCTGTCGGCGAGCGCCGTGTCGCAGTGGCGGATCCGGCTGCGGCGCGGCGACGACTACGACGCTGAGATCATCACGCGTACGGAGCTGCGCGCCACGGCCGCGGACTTCGTCATGGACAGCCGTATCGAGGCACGGGCGAACGGAGAGACAGTGGCCAAGCGCTCCTGGCACCACACCAGCGCGAGGACGTCCGGATGACCGCCGCCAAGCCGCAGCGCGCCGCGAAGACCCCGCGCCGTGCCGTCGCCGCCGCCGACCGCACCCGCCAGCCCACCGAGGTCCGCCGCCGGCTGATCGTCGAGGCGGCCGTCCCGCTGATCGCGGAGCGCGGCTACGCCTCGGTGGGCGTCCGGGACGTGGCGGCGGCGGCCGGAGTCTCCGTCGGCACGGTCACCTACCACTTCGGCAGCGTCCAGGAGATCCTGTCCGAGGCCATGGTCCTGCACATCGAGCGGTACTACGCGGCGCTCAGCGAGGCCGCCGAGCAGGCCGGCAGCGGTGCCGAGGCGCTGCGGCTGCTCGTCGACGCCCTCTTCACCGAGGACACCGACCGGCACTGGCGGATGTGGTTCGACTACTGGAACGCCGGTGACCCGGACACCGACGAGGCGTTCACCCGTGGCCAGGCCGAGCGCTACACCGCCTGGCACCGGCAGATCCGCGCCCTGGTGGAACGGGGTGTCGCGGACGGGGAGTTCGCCGCCGCCGACCTCGACGGCTTCACCGTCCGCTTCGCCGCCCTCGCCGACGGCCTCGCCCTCCAGCGGCTGCGCCAGACGCCGCCACTCAGCACCCAGGACGCCCGCCGGCATCTGAACCGGCTGGTGGAGACCGAACTCGCCGTCCGCCCGGACCGCGACTGACGTGAACGGCCGCGAGCCCGCGCCCTGTCGAGGAGGCGTCCGGACGGCAGCCGGGTGATGCGCCGGGCCGCCCCGAGAGGCGCCGGCGCGGGACCGGGCGGACGACGTCCGGGCGCGGCCGGTCGGACCGGAGGGCGGCGTTCAGGTCGAGACCGTCGAAGACGACGGCCGGATGCTCCGCCGCCACCGGGCCGTCCGCCCGAGGCGGCGCAGCAGCCGGCCGGCGAGGTCCCGCGGCCCTGTGTGAAGCTCGACGGCCATCGGGGTCCTTGATCCGTACCCGCGGCGACGCCCCTCCACCGGCGACGGGGACCGTCCACGGAGGTCGGTGTCCCGGCCGCACCCGTGACTCCCTGGGAACCGCCGGCCTTTTTTGGCATGCATGGGCTAAAAAGCTGGAGAGGGCCGGCCGGTCACTCTGCGCCTCGCTGCCGAACGCACCCCGTGAGCCGGCGGGTCGGCGAGTGTCCGGGACGCCCGGGAGGTGCGACGCTGGGACGACAGGCATCCGCCGAGGGGACCCGGGAGGGCCCGATGGGACGTGATGTGCCGGCCCGGGTGTTCACACGGGAGGACCGGCGCCGGTACCGCGAGAAGATGTACACCTGTCTCGACGTACTGGGGCAGATGCTGCGCGGGTCGGGCTTCGAGAGCGAGCGCCCCCAGGTCGGCATGGAGATCGAGCTCAACCTGGTGGACGACGACGGGCTGCCGGCGATGCGGAACACCGAGGTGCTGCGGGCGATCGCCGACCCCGCCTGGTCGAGCGAGCTGGGCCGCTTCAACCTGGAGATCGACATCCCGCCCCGGCAGCTGACCTCCGGTGGCCCCGGCGCCTGGGAGCAGACGATCCGCGACGCGCTCAACCACGCCGAGGACCGCGCCGCGACGGTGGGCGCCCACCTGATCATGATCGGGATCCTGCCGACGCTGGGCGAGCTGCACGTGGGCGAGGCGTCCTTGTCCGGCGATCCGCGCTACCGGCTGCTGAACGAGCAGATCTTCGCGGCGCGCGGCGAGGACCTGCGGATCGGCCTTGAGGGCGTGGATCGCCTTTCGATGTACGCCGACGCGATCACCCCCGAGGCCGCCTGCACCAGCACCCAGTTCCATCTGCAGGTGGCCCCCAAGGACTTCGCGGCCTACTGGAACGCCGCCCAGGCGATCGCGGGCGTACAGATCGCCCTCGCCGCCAACTCGCCCTTCCTCTTCGGCAGGGAACTGTGGCGCGAGACCCGCATCCCCTTGTTCGAGCAGGCCACCGACACCCGCCCCGAGGAGATCAAGGCCCAGGGGGTACGGCCGCGGGTGTGGTTCGGAGAGCGGTGGATCACCAGTGTCTTCGACCTGTTCGAGGAGAACGTGCGCTACTTCCCGGCGCTCCTGCCCCTGTGCGACGACGAGGACCCGCGGCAGGTCCTCGACGCGGGCGGAGTGCCACAGCTCGGAGAACTCACGCTGCACAACGGCACGATCTACCGCTGGAACCGCCCCGTCTACGCCGTCACCGACAGCGGGCCGCACCTGCGCATCGAGAACCGCGTCCTGCCCGCCGGCCCCACCGTGGCCGACACCATCGCCAACGGCGCCCTCTACTACGGCCTGACGCGCGCCCTCGTGGACGAGGACCGTCCGGTGTGGTCACGGATGTCCTTCGCGGTCGCCGAGGAGAACCTGCACGCGGCGGCCCGTGACGGCATCGACGCCCGCCTTTACTGGCCGGGGGTGGGCGAGGTACCCGTCACGGAACTGGTGCTCAGACGCCTGCTGCCGCTGGCGCACCGGGGCCTGGAGCTGGCCGGCCTGGACACCTCCTGGCGCGAGCCCATGCTGGGCATCATCGAGCAGCGCTGCGTGAACGCCCGCAACGGCGCCCTGTGGCAGGCGGAGACGGTCCACCACCTGGAGCGGACCGGCACCTGCGACCGTGGCGAAGCGCTGCGGCGGATGACCACCACGTACATGGACTACATGCACCTGAACGCGGCGGCCCACACGTGGCCCGTGGAATGAGCGCCGCAACGCGCTGAGAGAGCGGTCGGCACGTCCCCACGCCTCGATGGCGGCCCCTGTTCCGGCGGCAGGGCCCGCTGCCGACCCGGCCCCGGGGAACGATCACCGCCGTGTCAGGATGCCGGGTGACCGCTGTGTTCCCGGAGGCTTCCTGACGTGAGTGAGACCGAGGTGGCCGTCGCGCCGCACCCCCTGCTGCTGGCCGACGGCCAACCCGCCGCCGGCGCGTGGTCGCTGGACCCGGCCTTGCGACACCTGAACCACGGCTCGTTCGGCGCCGTTCCGCTGGTCGCGCAGGCGCGGCAGGCGCAGCTGCGCGCCGAGATGGAGCGCGCGCCGGTGGTGTGGTTCCCGGAGCTGCCCGGCCGGCTCGCCGCCACCCGCGTCGAGCTCGCCGACTTCCTGCGCGTCGACGCCGGTGACCTCGCTCTGGTGCCCAACGCCAGCGCCGGCGCCAGCGTGGTCTACAACGCCCTCGCACGCCACCGCGGCGGGGAGATCGTCGTCACCGACCACGGCTACGGGGCCGTCACCATGGGAGCCGAAAGACTGGCACGCCGCTGGGGTGGCCGGGTGCGCACCGCGCGGGTACCGCTCGGCGCGGACGAGGACGAGGCCTACGAGGCCGTGACCGCCGAGATCGGCGAGGCCACCGACCTCGTCGTGGTCGACCAGATCACGTCGGCGACCGCACGCCGGCTGCCGGTCGAGCGGATCGGCGCGGCGGCACGCCGGCAGGGCGTACCGGTGCTCGTGGACGGCGCCCACTCGCCGGGTCTGCTCGGCACGCCGCTCGCCGACGCGACGTACGACTTCTGGACCGGCAACCTCCACAAATGGGGCTGTGCTCCGCGCGGCACCGCGGCTCTGGTCGCCCGCGGGCCCCTGCGCGACCTGCTCCACCCGCTGATCGACTCGTGGGGCGCCCAGGACCCGTACCCCGACCGCTTCGACCAGCAGGGCACACTCGACGCCACCTCCTACCTCGCCGCGCCCGCGTCCCTCGACTTCGTCGAGCGCACCTGGGGCTGGTCCGCCGCTCGCCGGTACATGGACCGGCTGGCGGACTACGCCGCTCACGTCATCGGCGCCGCTTTCACCCGGCTCACCGGTGAGGACAGCCGGGCCGACGTCGGGATGCCCGTCCCCGGCATGCGCCTGGTGCGGCTGCCCGACGGCCTCGGGCGCAGCCGGATCGAGGCCGACGCGCTGCGCGACCGGGCGGCCCGCGAGCTCGCCGTCGAGGCCGCCTTCACCAGTTTCGACGGCATCGGCTACCTGCGCGTGTCCGCCCACGTCTACAACACCCCGGCCGACTACGAGCACTTCGCCGAGAAGTGTGTCCCCGTACTCGGTGACTGGGCCCGGGAGCAGCACTGTTGAGTGACTAGGTCAAGCGTCCCGGACTCTTGACTCGGTAGGCACACAACCGGATCCTCGTCCCAGGTATTGCGCGGGTCATGACAACCTCAAGGGTTGCCCAACCGCGCCTTCCCGCCGACCGAGGGACGTGGGCCGTGACACAGACTCGACGCTCGTACCGCCGACGCAGAAACGTCACCGTGCTGTCGTTGCTGCTCCTGGTGCTGACCGTGGCCCTCGGGCCCACCCCGAGTTCGGCCGCCGGCAACGACTGGTGGATCCCGACCGCACGCCCCGCCCCGGACGTCGGGATCGACGTCACCGGCGAGCCGTTCACCGGCACCACCGCCACGGGCGAGGTACGCGGGTTCGTCGACGCGCACAACCACCTGTTCGGCAACGAGGCCTTCGGCGGCCGACTGATCTGCGGCAAGGTCTTCTCCGAGGCAGGTGTCGCCGACGCCCTGAAGGACTGCCCCGAGCACTACCCCGACGGCTCACTCGCGCTCTTCGACTACATCACCCACGGCGGCGACGGAAAGCACGACCCGGTCGGCTGGCCGACGTTCGAGGACTGGCCGGCGTACGACTCGATGACCCATCAGGCCGACTACTACGCCTGGGTGGAGCGGGCCTGGCGCGGCGGACAGCGCGTGCTCGTCAACGACCTCGTCACCAACGGCATGATCTGCTCGATCTACCCGTTCAAGGACCGCAGCTGCGACGAGATGACGTCGATCCGGCTGCAGGCGAAGATGACGTACGACCTCCAGGCGTACATCGACAAGATGTACGGCGGCACCGGTAAGGGCTGGTTCCGGATCGTCACCGACAGCGCGCAGGCGCGTGCGGTCATCGAGCAGGGCAAGCTGGCCGTCGTCCTGGGCGTGGAGACCTCCGAGCCCTTCGGCTGCAAGCAGATCCTCGACATCCCGCAGTGCGACAAGGCCGACATCGACAAGGGGCTGGACGAGCTGTACGCGCTCGGCGTCCGCTCCATGTTCCTGTGCCACAAGTTCGACAACGCGCTGTGCGGCGTCCGCTTCGACTCGGGCGGCCTCGGGACGGCCATCAACGTCGGGCAGTTCCTGTCGACCGGCACCTTCTGGGGGACCGAGAAGTGCACCGGCCCGCAGCACGACAACCCCATCGGGAGCGCGTCGTCGGCGGCGGAGGCGGACCTGCCGGCCGGCGTGGACGTCCCCGCGTACGACGCGGACGCCCAGTGCAACAAACGCGGTCTCACCGATCTCGGCGAGTACGCGGTGCGCGGCATGATGAAACGCAAGATGATGCTGGAGATCGACCACATGGGCGTCAAGGCCGTGGGCCAGGCGCTGGACATCCTCGAATCGGAGTCCTACCCCGGCGTGATCTCCTCGCACAGCTGGATGGACCTGGACTGGACCGAGCGAGTCTACTCCCTCGGCGGCTTCGTCGCCCAGTACATGCACGGCTCCGAGGGGTTCGTCGCGGAGGCGGCGCGGACCAAGGCACTGCGCGACAAGTACGGCGTGGGCTACGGCTACGGCACGGACTTCAACGGCATCGGCGACCACCCCGCCCCGCGCGGCGCGGACGCCGCGAACAAGGTGACGTACCCCTTCAGAAGCGTCGACGGGGGCTCGGTCATCGACCGGCAGACCTCCGGCGAGCGCACCTTCGACATCAACACCGACGGCGCCGCCCATGCGGGCATGATCCCCGACTGGATCGAGGACATCCGGCAGGTCGGCGGCCAGGACGTGGTGACCGACCTGTTCCGGGGCGCCGAGTCCTACCTCGGCACCTGGCGGGCCACGGAACAGCACCAGGCCTCGGTGAACCTCGCCAAGGGGCGTCCGGCGAGCGCCAGTTCGTCCGAGTGGAACCCGTTCACCAGCTACCAGCCGGACCGTGCCGTCGACGGCGACGACTCCACGCGCTGGGCCGCCGACTGGAGCGACGACCAGTGGTGGCAGGTCGACCTGGGCTCCACCCACCTGGTCTCCCGGGTGACGCTGGACTGGGAGCGCGCCTACGGCAGGTCGTACCGCGTCGAGCTCTCCACCGACGGCACGAACTGGGAGACCGCCTGGTCCACCACCTCCGGCGACGGCGGCCTGAACACGGCGCGGTTCACCGGGACCCCGGCCCGCTACGTCCGTGTCCACGGACTCGCGCGCGGCACCGAGTGGGGATACTCGCTGTACGAGGTAGGGGTCCACAGCGCCTGAGGCGAGGGCCGTCGGACGGCACGCATCCCGCCGGTGCTCCGGCACCGGCGGCTGACGGAGGCGGCCACCAGGACGGCGCCCCGGGGTGTCAGCGCCGTGCCGTGGACCTCGCGGCTTGACGTGTACTCGGCGAAGTGGGTTCATGGGAGCGCTCCCATATCACCCGTCCGATGCCTGAGTTTCTTGGCGCTCACTCCCTGGAGCCGCAGTGAGAAGAACAAGAAGCACGACACGAGAGCACCCCTTACCCCGTCTGCTGGCCGCCCTGGTGACCCTGCTGGGGCTCGTCCTCGCAGGCACCGCGCTGCCCGCCGCCGCCCGTACCCAGTCACCCGGGGTGCAGGCCACCGGTCTGCACATCAGTGCCGGCCGGCTGGTCGAGGGCAACGGCAGCGACTTCGTCATGCGGGGCGTCAACGCCGCGCACACCTGGTACGCGGGCCGTACCGAGCAGTCCCTCGCCGACATCAAGGCGCTGGGCGCCAACACCGTCCGCGTGGTGCTCGCCGACGGTCACCGCTGGGCGGCGAACAGCGCCTCCGACGTGGCGAACGTCGTCGCACAGTGCAAGGCGAACCGGCTCATCTGCGTCCTGGAGGTGCATGACACCACCGGCTACGGCGAGGACGGCGCGGCCGGCACGCTCGACGAGGCCGCCGACTACTGGATCGGCCTGAAGGACGTGCTCGCCGGCCAGGAGAACTACGTCGTCATCAACATCGGCAACGAACCCTGGGGCAACACCGCCCCCGACGGCTGGACCGCCCCGACCATCGCGGCTGTCCAGAAGCTCCGCAACGCCGGACTCGAACACACCCTCATGGTTGACGCGCCCAACTGGGGCCAGGACTGGCAGGGCGTCATGCGCGCCAACGCCCGGTCCGTCTACGCCGCCGACCCCACCGGCAACCTGGTCTTCTCCATCCACATGTACAGCGTCTTCGACACCGCGCAGGAGATCACCGACTATCTCGACGCCTTCGTCGACGCCGGACTGCCCCTCCTGATCGGCGAGTTCGGCGGCCCCGGCGACCAGTACGGCGACCCCGACGAGGACACCATGATGGCCGCGGCCCAGCAGCTGAAGCTCGGGTACCTGGCCTGGTCCTGGAGCGGCAACACCGACCCGATCCTCGACCTCGCCCTCGACTTCGACCGGAACCAGCTCAGTTCGTGGGGCCGGCGCGTCTTCAACGGAGTCGACGGCATCGCCCAGACCGCCAAGGAGGCGACCGTCTTCGGGGGCGGCAGCCCGGACACCCAGGCCCCCACCGCCCCCGGCACCCCGCTCGCCTCCGCGGTCACGGCCACCTCCGCCACCCTCACCTGGAGCGCCGCCACCGACAACGTGGGCGTCACCGGTTACGACGTCGTCCGCGTCAGCGCTGCCACCGAGACCACGGTTGCCGCCTCCACCACCGACACCGTCACCGTGACGGGCCTGACCGCCGAGACCGCGTACACCTTCGCCGTCTACGCCCGTGACGCCGCCGGCAACCGCTCGGCCCGCTCGGCCACCGTGAACGTCACCACCGCCAAGGGCGCCGACCTGTCCTGCTCGGTCGGTTACCGCGTCGTGGGGGAGTGGCCCGGCGGATTCCAGGGCGAGTTGACCATCGGCAACGGCGGCACCACCGCGATCAACGGCTGGCGGCTCGGCTTCGCCTTCGCCGACGGCCAGACCGTCACCACCATGTGGGGCGGCACGCCCCAGCAGACCGGTGGCGCGGTGTCCGTCGCGCCCGCCTCCTACACCACCACCATCCCCGTCGGCGGCGCGGTGACCGTCGGGTTCCTGGCGAACAAGGGCGCCACCAACACCGCCCCGACCGCCTTCACCCTCAACGGCTCCGGCTGCGCGACGGGGTGAACACGCCGGGCGGCGTGGGGGCCGGGCACACACAGCCCCCGCCGGCCCCCATGCCCACCAAAACCAACAACACGCACCCAACCAGACACAAGCACCGCAAGAAAACGGTTAAAGAGAAGAACCAAGCAGG